>JAKEFM010000354.1 GCA_022616055.1 Planctomycetota bacterium | reverse complement strand
TCCTGCGGGTTCTCGCCACCGGGAGGGATCCGAACGACACCACCGTCGGCGAGGTCATGACCGAGCGGTTGGACACGGTGACGGAGGACACCCCGATCGAGAAGGCGGTGACCGTGATGCGGAACGGAGGCTTCCGCCGCCTGCCGGTCGTCGACGGGTGGGGACGGTTGGTCGGCCTCGTGAGCCTGGACGACATCCTCGCCCTCCGCGCGGAGGAGTTCGCGGGGATCGGGAGCCTCCTGTCGCAACAGACCCCGCGGGAGCTCGCGAAGGCGTAGGCCCTGCCGCGGAGGTCCCGGGGACACCTCTTCCACTCGACAGAGATCCGGAAGACGGTCCTAGGAGAAGCCGTTTCCGCCTCCGGAGTCGGCGGCGAATCTTCGCACGCTCCTGTCGGAATTCCCTCCCCCCGCGGGGTCCGACTCCGCGGGACACCCTGCGCGACAACCGATCCATGGACGACGCCGGGGCTTGATCCCCGCCCCGATCACCCGGGAGATATCCGCACGGAGCGGCGGCGCCGCCACGCTGGAGTCCTACGGAACGACCCTCCCAGCGCTCGCTCGGGACCGAACCTCGCGCTTACCGTGCGGCCTCCCCGGCCGGACTCCCGACGTCATGCGGATCGAGAGGAGGAATGGTCGGGGGGCGGCTCGAGCTCCGTCCGAGAGACGGATCGAGGGGCCGCGCTCTCCGATACGTGGGGCACGCCCGGAAGTCGCCCGGTCCGCACCACTCCCGCATCTCCTCGATCGTCGGGATCGACAGCGGCTCGGGGCCGGCGGTGCAGTACCCGGAGAGGTAGCGCCGGTACCGGGCCCTCACGGGGCTCCAGAACGGGCAGGAGTCCATCTCGATCTCCTCTCGGGGCGCGCCGCTCCCCCTGGTCTGCCCCGCAGGCGTTTCGGGGAAGTCGGATCCGCCCCGGTTTGGCAAGCCTCGTGCCGCCGCGGGGGAGAGGATGCGCCGCTGGCGAGTGGGTCGGAGGAGGTCGAGCGGCGGACCCTACGTCCTCGCGAGCTCCTTCGGGGTCTGCTTCGACAGGAGGGCGCCGATCACCGGGTGCGTCCCCTTACTCGTACCGGATCGACGCGACGACGGGGAGGCGTCGCAACCGGGCGACCGGGTATCTCGCCGCGAGGAGGGAGAGCGCGAGGGAGCCGACGAGCGTCGCACCGATCCACAGCCCCGGCATTCGGTACGGGAGGTCGAGACCCGAGAGGAGGCGCAAGCCCTCCACCACGACCCAGGCGAAGGGGATCCCGAGGACGACCCCCCCGATGCCGCCGAGCAGCCCCGTGGCCGCCGCCTCGATCGACACCGTCCGCGCGAGCTGGCGGGCCGTCATGCCGAGCGCACGGAGGACTCCGATCTCCTTCGAGCGCTCGAGGCCGGCGATGAGGAGGACGTTCACCAGGCCCACGCCGGCGAGGATCGCGACGAGGGCGAGGATGACGTCGAACAGGAGGAAGTCCCGCACGAGGTCGTGGCGTTCGTAGTCGAGGACCTCCCGTCCCGTCCGGGTCTTCACGTCGATGGCGGGTCGCAGCGTCCCGGCGAGGGCGGCCCCGACCCGGTCGGGGTCGGCCCCCGGGGAGCAGCGGACGGAGAAGCGGTCGACCTCGTCCGACCGGACGCAGAAGAGCCGGCGCATCGCCTCGGCGTCGATCACCGCGAGGGCGCGTTGGGAGGGGGCGGGGTCGAAGCCGTAGGCGTCGGAGATGGCGACGACCTCGAGGAAGCGGGGCCCGGCGTCGGTGGGGAGGCTCACCGGGTCCCCCACCCGCAATCCGTGGAAGCGGGAGAGGCGCTTCGAGACGACGATCCCCTTCTCTCGGAAGCGGGCGGCGAGGCCGGGATCCTGGGCGAGGGGACCGTAGCGCGCGGCGTCGTCCGTGCGGAGCGCGCGGATCAGGAAGGGCGCTTGCACGGAGGCGGAGCAGGGCTCGAGTCCCGAGATCCCCTCGATCCGCGCGGTCGCCTCGCGCAGGCGCTCGTAGGGGACGGGCGGCCGCGTCGAGAAGAAGACCTTCTCCTCGATCGCCTCCCTCCCCCACGCCTCGGTCTCCGAGCGCAGGGCGGCCGTCATCCCCTTCAGGGCGAGGAGGGAAGCCCCCACGAGCGCGAGGGCCGCGACGGAGGCCGCCATCCTCGCGGTCGAGGCCTCGAGGTTGCGGGAGGCGAGGAGCCCCTCGAAGGGAAACCGCGCCCGGGCCGCGGCGACGATCCGCCGGCAGGCGGGCGCGAGGAGGGAAGGGGCGACGAGGATCGTGCCGAGGCCCACGCCGAGGACGCCCAGGCCCTGCGCGAAGACGAGGAGGGTCTCCCCGCGCGCCTCGGCGAGGAGCGGAGTCGTCGCGACGTAGACCGCCGGCAGGACGCCGAGGAAGACGAGGAGGGCGAAGCGGTTCACGCCCCGGAAGACGTCCGTCGTCCGGCCGACGTCGCGGACGAGGAGGGCCTTGCTCGCGGGGAGGCGCTTCGCGAACGCGAGGGGGTAGGCCGCGCCGAGGAGCGCGACCGAGGCTCCCAGCGCGGCGATCCCGAGGACGAGGTTCCAGGGGACGAAGAGGACCTCGAGCGGCTGCCGGATGCCGAGCGTCGTCACCCCGGCGCTGAGCAGCCCGCGGGCGAGGAGGAGGCCGATCCCGACGCCCCCCGCCGCCCCGGCGATCGAGATCACGGCGGCCTCGAGGAGGAAGGCGCGCGCGAGCTGCCCGCGCGTCGCGCCGAGGGCGTGGAGCGCCGCGAGGTGGCGCACGCGCTCGACGAGGGCGGTCGTGAGCGTGTGGAAGATGACGAAGAGGCCGAGCACGAGGGCGAGGACGCCCGAGAAGCGGACGCCGTTGCGGAACGCGCGCTCGTCGGCGTCCTCGCCCGCGAGCGTCGTCCGCGCGGTCGCCACCGCGAACTTCCCCTCGAGGCTCGCCCGGATCGCCTCGGCGGAGATCCCCGCCTCCTTCTTCACCCAGTAGACCGGGGCGACGAAAGCCCCCTCGAAGACCCGGATCCCCTCGTCGAAGGGGAGGACCGCGACCCGCCCGTCGGCGTATCGCCCGAGGCGCTCCGGGGCGAGGATCCCCGCGACGACGTAGTCGCGGAGGATCGGCTCGGAGGGAGGAGCGGCGCCGGGCCTCGGCTTCACCTCCCCGTCGAAGCACCCGGAGAGCGCCCCTTCGGCGAGCCGCTTGAGCCCGATCCGGGAGCCCGGGGAGAGCCCCGTCTGCTCGGCGAAGGCCGCGCCAAGGAGGACGGGAGGCACTTCGGCGCGCGCGGCGAGGGAGGCGGAGGCGTCGGCGAAGTCCTGCCCGGCCGCGATCCGGTAGGCGCCGAAGCGCTCGCCCGCCCCGGGGTCGAGCCCGACGAGGGTGAGGCGCCCGAGAGGGTTCCCCTCCTTCGAGGCGAGGACCTCGCCGAAGAACGCCCCGGCCGCGTCCGCCACGCCGGGCACCGCGCGGAGCCGCTCCCGGGCGTCGGGGCTCGCGTCGAGGGGCCGGACCTCGAGATCCGTCCGGGCGTAGTCGGTCGAGCGCCGGGCTCGCTCGGACTCGATCGTCGTCTCGTCGAGGACGAGGAGCGCGATGACCGTCGCGACCCCGAGGCCCACGCCGAGGGCGGCGAGGAGGCTGCGGGCCGGTCGGTGCGCGATCGCGCGCACGGCGAGGAGGGGGACGATCCGCACGGCGGATCGGCTAGCGTATCGCGGACCCTCAACCTTCCCCCGCCCCCGGCCGAAGGAGCCGCCCGGAGTCCCCTTGCTCTTCGAGCTCTGCAGCCGCCACCTCGAGGCCCCCAAGCGCCGCCTCGAGCGCCTCGAGGGGGGAACCTGCCCGATGTGCCTCCTCGACGAGGTGGTCCGGGCCTCGGAACTCGTGAAGCGCGCCGCGGAGAAGATGCGCCGCCTGGAGCAGGTCGTCGAGGCGGCGCGGAAGTTCCGCGCGGGCGCGGAGCGGGGCGGGGAGAAGCTCGACGAGGCGCTCGCGGCCCTGGACCGCGCGGAGCCGCCGCCCGAGGGGGGCGCGAGCCCCGGGACCTGACGAGTGCGCGTCCCTGCCTTCCTCGGTTTCGAGGAGGGGGGACCGATCGGAGTGGGACCGGGAGTGAGCCGCGACCCTCGCGGCGCTCGACTCGGACCTCGAGTTCGGCGGCGGGAGGGCCGAGGCGCGTTCTCCGGTCGCGGTACCGACGCTCCATGCGGGCGGACGGCCGACCTGCCGGGGCCTCCCCGAGGGCTGGCGCTTCGGGGACGGAACCCGGCGCTATGCTCATGGCACCCGACCTGCTCCACGTTGCGAGGTCGGATTCCCGATACTAAGCACCCGCCCATGGAGACCTCGCGACCACGGTCCAGGCACGGCGCGCCCGAGGATCGCACCCGGCAGGTCGTCGCCTACTTCATCGAGCGGCTCTCCGGCTCGATCGGACGGACGCGACTCGCGAAGCTCGTCTACATGGCCGACCTGGAGGCGAGACGGTACCTGGGACATCCGATCTCGACGCTCCGGTACCGAGTGGATCACTTCGGCCCCTTCGACGCGAGGATCTTCAAGGAACTGGATGCCCTGAAAGCGCGGGGCGAGGTCTTCGAGGATCGAATCCAGACCTCGGAGGGGGCGCCCTGGTACAAGTACCGGGCCCGCACCGCGAGGGCCCATGCGTTCACTCGGGGCGAGGAGGCGATCCTGACGCATGTCCTCACCCGGTACGGCGAGAAAGACCTCCGGGACTTCCTGGACGACGTGATCTACGCGACGACGCCGTTCGTCCGCGTCAGGAGGAAGCCGCGCGGGACGCCCCTTCCGATGGAGAGCGTCGACAACGAGGCGAAGAGGCGCCTCGGCGGGATCGACCTCGAGAGGGTCCTGCTCGCGGAGGAGGAGGCTCGCGCGGGGAAGACGATCCGCTTGGAGGAGGTGCGACGTGAGCTACTCGGTCCGGATACCGCCGAGCGTCCTCGAGGAACTGAGAAGCTCGGTACCTAGGGCTTTCTGGCCCGACATCCTCGATCAGCTCGAAAGGCTGGGCCTCAACCCCCGGCTCGGTCGTCGACTCACGGAGGAGTGGGGACCTCTCGCAGGCCGGATGGTCTACCCGTTCCGGGTCAACCTCCCCCCCGGGACGAGGCGGTTCGCGGTCGTCTACGAGTTCTCCCAAGACGAACGCAGCATCGTCATCGTCCAGGTCATTCCGCCCGGCGACCTCCGTCCGGCCGAAGAGGCCTAGTGTCCTGTACCTAACGTTTCTTTACAGCGCCGGATCTTCGCCAGGATCATGTCCGCGTCCTTCGTCCAGACGAAGCGCCGGGGCGTTGCATTGTAGGCGTCCAGGTACTCGTAGATCC
>JAKEFM010000058.1 GCA_022616055.1 Planctomycetota bacterium | reverse complement strand
TCCCTCCCCGGGATGGGCCACGGCGGGACCGTCGTCCTCGACGAGTCGGTGTCGGCCCGGGACCTCGCGGAGCATCTCTTCGCCTTCGCCGCCTCCGAGTCCTGCGGGAGCTGCGCGCCCTGTCGGATCGGCACCGCCCGCCTCTCCGGGATCGGCGACCGCGCGTCGCTCGAGCGCCTCCTCGAGACGCTGGAGGTCGGAAGCCTCTGCGGGTTCGGCCAGGGCGTCCCCCGGCCGATCCGCGACCTTCTCCGGCATTTCCCGCGGGAGATCCTCCCGTGCTGACCGTCGACGGGCGAGCCGTCGAGGGAGGCGGAAGCCTCCTCGAAGCCTGCCGCGCCGCCGGCGCCCGCGTCCCCGCGTTCTGCCAGGACGACCGCGTGGGCCCCGCGGGCCACTGCCGATCCTGTCTCGTCGAGGCCGACGGCCGGTTCGTCGCCGCGTGCACGACGCCGGCCCGCCCAGGCTCGGAAGTCCGGACCGATACGGAGCGGCTCCGCTCCTACCGCCGGGACCTCGGGGAGCTCCTCCTCTCGGAGTCCACTCCCCGGGGACCGGTGGCGGCAGAGATCTCGGCCTGGGGCGCGACGGGGGAGCGGTACGGAAGGGCCTCCGGCGGAGGCGCGAAGGACCGGAGCCATCCCTACCTCCGGCTCGACCTCGACGCCTGCATCCTCTGCCGCCTCTGTCTGCGGGGCTGCGAGGAGATCCAGGGCCAGTTCGTCTACGCGGTGGACGGCCGGGGCCACGGCGCGCGGCTCACGTGGGGGGAGGGGCCGTTCGCGCAATCCGAGTGCGTCTCCTGCGGTGCGTGCGCCTCCCTCTGTCCGACGGGGGCGATCACGGACGCGGACCGGGAGCGCGCCGCCGTACCCGACGGGACGGTCCGCACGACCTGCTCCTACTGCGGCGTCGGCTGTTCCCTCGAGATCCACCGGGCGGGCGGAGAGGTCGCCCGCATCGAGGGGGCTCCCTCGCCGGTCAACCGGGGGCACTTGTGCGTCAAGGGACGCTACGCCCACGTCCCCGCGCGACACCCCGACCGGCTGAGGACGCCCCTCCTCCGTCGAGGAGGTTCCCTCGTGCCCGTCTCGTGGGAGGAGGCGATCGCCTTCGTCGCAGGGGCGTTCGCGGAGCGCAGGGGAAAGCTCGCGGGTCTCTCCTCGTCCCGGTGCACGAACGAGGAGAACTACCTCTTCCAGAAGTGGTTCCGCGCCGGGCTGGGCACCCACAACGTCGACTCCTGCGCGCGCGTCTGCCACGCTCCGTCCGCGGCGGCGATGCGCAGGTCGTTCGGGGCGGGGGCCGCGACGAACTCGATCGCGGACGTCGACATCGCCGACGCGATCCTGGTCGCCGGCGCGAACCCGACGGAGAGCCACCCCGTCCTCGGGGCCCGGATCCGGGAGCGCGCGATCCGCGGGGCGAGCCTGCTGGTGATCGACCCCCGCCGGACGGAACTCGCCGCGATCGCCGACGTGCACCTCTGCCTGCGGCCCGGAACGAACGTCCCCCTCCTGAACAGCCTCGCGTGCGTCCTCGTGGAGGAAGGGCTCGTCGATTGGACGTTCCTCTCCGAGCGCGGGGAGGGATGGGAGGAGTACGAGCCCTTCGTCCGCCGTTTCCCCCCCGAGGCGACCGAGTCGACGACCGGGGTTCCGGCGGCCGCGGTGCGCCGCGCGGCGCGCCTCTACGGAATCGCGAGTCGCCCCATCCAGGTCCACGGCCTCGGCGTCACGGAGCACTACCAGGGGAGCGAGGCGGTGATGCTCCTGTGCAATCTCGCCCTCCTCCGGGGCGCGGTCGGCCGCGAGGGGGTCGGCGTGAATCCGCTGCGCGGACAGAACAACGTGCAGGGCGCGGCCGACATGGGCTGCCAGCCCGACCTCCTGCCGGGCTACGGCGACCCGGGCGACCCGTCGGTCCGCGCGCGCTTCGAGCGGGCGTGGGGCCGGCCGCTCCCCTCGCGGGCCGGGATCACCCTCCCCCGGATGCTCGAGGCCGCTCGCCGCGGCGAGATCCGGGGGATGTTCATCCTGGGCGAGGACCTGGTCCAGACGGATCCCGATTCCCGGCGGGTCGTCGAGGCCCTCCGCGCCCTCGAGATCCTGGTCGTCCAGGAACTCTTCCTCTCCGAGACGGCGACGCTCGCGCACGTCGTCCTTCCCGGCGCGAGCGCGTTCGAGAAGGAGGGGACCTTCACGAACACCGAGCGGCGCGTCCAGCGCGTGCGCAAGGCGGTCGAGCCCCCGGGCGAGGCCCTCGCCGACTGGGAGGTCCTGTGTCGGTTGATGGCCGCCACCGGCTACCCGCAGTCCTACGCCCACCCGGCGGAGGTGATGGAGGAGATCGCGTCCGTGGCGCCGGTCTTCGCGGGGCTCTCGTACGGGCGCCTCGAGGGGGAGGGCCTCCAGTGGCCCGTCCCCGCCGGGGATCACCCGGGAACTCCCGTGCTCCACCGCGATCGATTCGCGCGCGGTCGGGCGCTCCTCGCCCGGGTCGACTACCTCCCCTCGCCGGTCCTCGCCGCCGCTCGCGGCGGGCTCCTCCTCACCACCGGTCGCGTCCTCGAACACTACAACAGCGGGTCCCTGACCCGCAGGACGGGCAACCGCGACCTCGTCGGCGGGGACCGGCTCGAGATCCACCCCGAGGACGCCGCGACCCGCGGGATCCGCGACGGCGACCGCGTCGTCGTGAAGAGCGCCTTCGGCGAGGCCCGCGCATCGGCCCGGCTCACCGACCGGGTGGCGCCGGGCACCCTGTTCCTGAGCTTCCACTTCCCGGAGACCGGCACGAACCGGCTCACGAGCGACGTCCGCGACCGCCTCGCGGACTGCCCGGAGTACAAGCTCACGCCGGTCGAGGTCGTGCGGGAGTCGCGCGGATCCTCGCGGCGGCGAGGGTCCCCTCTCCGCGGCTCCCCCTGAGGGGCGCGTCCGGCGGGACGGACACGGCTGGTTCCCGCTCGGCCTCGGGACGGGCGGCAGCCAGGGACAGGTCATGGCGCTCGGCGCCTACGGGACCGACCTGGTCGCGGGGGGGTTCTTCACCTCCGCGGGCGGAGCGCCCGCGAGCCACATCGCGAAATGGGACGGCGCGTCCTGGTCCCCGCTCGGAAGCGGCATCGGCAACATCGTGTACGCCCTGACGGTGTACGAGGGGAGTCTCGTGGCCGGCGGCCTCTTCTCCACGGCGGGGGGGGTGCCCGCGAACGACGTCGCCCGCTGGGATGGCACCTCGTGGTCGGCGTTCGGGAGCGGCATCGGCCTCGGCCCCTTCGGCTACGTGCTCGACCTCGCCGTGTACAACGGCGACCTGATCGCGGGCGGGTTCTACACGACGGCGGGCGGCGCCCCCGCGAACAACGTCGCGAAGTGGAACGGAACCGCGTGGTCCGCGCTCGGAAGCGGCACGTCGAACAGCGGTTCGACCTCGGGCGTGTTCGCGCTGACGACCTACCAGACCGACCTGATCGCGGGGGGGATCTTCAACTCCGCGGGCGGCACGGGCGTCGGTCACATCGCGGCCTGGAACGAGGCCTTCTCGGCCTACGGGGTCGGATGCCCGGGGACCGCGGGCGCGGTCCCGGCGCTCTCGGGGGTCGGCACGCCGGAAGCGAACGCGGTCGCCGGGATCTCCGTGACGAACGGCAAGCCGTCCGGGACCGGCGCGGTCTTCCTCGGCTCGGCCTCCGCCTCGACCCCGATCCAGGGATGCTCGTTCCTCCTCGGCGGAGCCGTCCTCCCCCCGTTCGGCGTGTCCCTCGACGGATCGGGCGCCTTCGGCGTGACGTGGACGCTTCCCGCGACCGCGGGAACCGGCGAGCAGGTCTTCTTCCAGTACGGCGGCCTCGATCCGCAGTCTCCGAACGGGGTGTTCTCGGCCTCGAACGGATTGAAGGTGACCTTCCAGTAGGGCGGACCGCTCCCGCGGCGGCCGATCCCACCGCCCTCGAGACGAAGCTCACGACGGCTCCCCGACCCGGCTCGCGAACCGAGGCGGCGAAAATTATCCACGGGCCAGATTCGTTTCCGGCGGCGGAGCGCCCCGGCCTTCTCCGGGAGGGGCCGTGCCGGCCGAACCTCTCCCCTTCCCCGCCGAAGCGGAGGGGAGGCGGTCGAGAGGGAGTCGACGCGCAGCCTCGATCGGGCGCGGACGTTGCGCGGTGCGACCGCCGTGACCGGACCGCGACGGGCGCGTGCGTTCGCGCCGGACGCCGCGCGTCCCCGGGCCTCGGCACGCGGATGGCTGAGCGGCCGGGGGAGACCCCGCCATGATCGAACAGTTCCGGTTCCGGCAGTTCGCACCGACGGATCTCGAGCGCAAGCACCTCGAGCTCGGCGCCCGGACCCTGGCGGAGCGGGTGGCCGCCTTCCCGACGAAGCAGCTGCACGTCGACGTCGAGGGACACCCTCGTCACGAGAACTTCCACCTCAAAGCGACGCTCCTCCTCCCCCAGCACCAGGTCTTCACGGGGGAGACCGACCACCGGCTCAACTTCATCCGCGCGTGGCGCAAGTGCCTGAAGAAGATCGAGCGCAAGCTCGAGGCGTACCGGCAGCGGTTGGGAGGCGAGGACCGGGGGCGGATGGTCCGGGCGGCGGGCGCGCCGCACGTCGCCGCGGACGCCGCGGGGGAGCTGGCCCGGGCGCGCGCGCGCGGCGACTTCCTCGCCTTCACCCAGGCCCTCGACGACCTGCGCCCGGAGGTCGTCTGCCACGTCCAGCGGGTCGAGAGCTCCTCGACCGCGGAGAAGCTCCCCGAGGACGAGGTCGTCGACGGCGCCTTCGTCCTCGCCTTCGAGCGCTTCGACGCCCGTCCGCCGAACGAAGGCCTCCTCGACTGGATCCGGAGCCTCGTCTCCGAGGCTCTCCGCGACCTGCGCGCGCACCGGGAGGCGCTCCTCGCCAAGCTGGAGAGCCTCCGCGTCCCGCAGGAGGGGGCCGAGGGCGGGACGGAGGCACCTCCCCTGCGGCGCGGACCCCTCGCGCCGCCCGTCCCGGGGGGGCGCCCGTGAGGTTCAAGGACCGCGAGGAGGCCGGCCGGCGCCTCGCCGAGGCGCTGCGGGGAGTGGAGCTGTGCGACCCCCTCGTCCTCGCGATCCCGCGAGGGGGGCTCGCGACGGGAGCCGCGCTCGCCCTCGGCCTCGGCGCGGAGCTCGACGTCGTCTTCGCGCGCAAGCTGCGGTCCCCCTTCCAGCCGGAGGTCGCGGTCGGTGCCGTCCCCGAGCGGGGCGAGGTCGTCCTGACCTCCTCCGCCCGGGAGATCGAGGACCTGATCCCCGGGTACCTGAAGGAGGAGGAGGAGCGCCAACGGGGCGAGATCGAGAGGAGGAAGGTCCTTTATCGGTCCGTCCGCCCGAGGGCGCCGATGGCCGGCCGCTCGGTCGTCCTCACCGACGACGGTCTCGCCACGGGCTCGACGATGCTGGCCGCGCTCGCCGTTCTCCCCTTGGAGCGGCCGCGCGAGATCGTCGTCGCCGTCCCGGTGGCGCCGGCGGGGGGGCTCGAGGAGGGCCGGCAGCGCTGCGGTCGCCTCGTGTGCCTCCACGAGCCTCGCGACTTCCGCGCGATCAGCCAGTTCTACGAGGAATTCCCCCAGGTCGAGGACGAGGAGGCCCTCGCACTCCTGCGGCGCGCCTCCCGCGGCCGGCCCTCGCCCGGCCTGGGCCGCCGAGCGGAGGAGGCCCCGCGTCCCGAAAGGAGTGGACGACGATGAAGCTGGCCCCGGAACGGCGCGATCCCGGATGCGCGGAGCGCCACGTCGAGATCCGATGCGGAGCGGTGACGCTGGAGGGAGATCTCGCTGTCCCCTCGGGCGCGCGCGGGGTCGTGGTCTTCGCCCACGGCAGTGGCAGTAGCCGGAAGAGCCCGCGGAACCGGTTCGTGGCCGAGGTCCTGAACCAGGGCCGGCTGGCGACCCTCCTGTTCGACCTCCTCGCGGCGGAGGAGGAGGCGGAGGGGCGGCCCGCGGAGACGCTTCGCTTCGACATCCCCTTCCTCGCGGGGCGGCTCGTCGGGGCACTCGAATGGGTGAGCCGCCGCGAGGAGACGCGGCGGCTTCCGGTCGGGTGTTTCGGGGCGAGCACTGGGGTCGCGGTCGCGCTCGTCGCGGCGGCGCGGCGACCGGGACTCGTCCGTGCCGTCGTCTCGCGCGGTGGCCGCCCCGATCTCGCCTCGTTCCATCTCGGGAACGTGCGCGCTCCGACGCTCCTCATCGTCGGGGGAGACGACCACGCGGTCCTCCGGATGAACCTGGACGCGCTCGCCCTTCTCCGGTGCGAGAAGAGGCTCGCGATCGTGCCCCGGGCGTCGCATCTCTTCGAGGAGCCGGGCACCCTGGAAGAGGCGGCCGCCCTCGCCTGCGGGTGGTTCCGCTCCCACCTGATCCGGACCCCGCGGGAAGTCTTCGCCGGCCGGCCCTCCTGAGGTCGCGCGCGGCTCCACGGCGGGACGCGCCCTGGCGAGGGAGGGCCGGCTTCGTCCCGAGCGCCTACTTCCCGGTCGCAGCCCGAGGACGCCCGGGCGCCGCCCATCCGTAGCGCGCGATCGCCGCGGGCGCGACGCGGTCCCCTTCCCCCGCCAGGGTGAAGAAGACGCCGATGGGGGAGGGCTCGAGGTCGTCGCCGCGGCCGTTGAACTGGGTTCCTCCCCAGCGCTCCCCGATCGCGACCAGCTCGAAGGCGACGAATCGCTCTTCGCCGACCTCGAAGGCGGCCCGTCCGGCGAGTCGCGCGTCGAAGCCCCGGCCCTGCTCTTCGGGTTCCTTCTCGTCGGCGAAACCGCGCACCGGCCAGCGCCCCTTCGCGCCGGCACGGGTCTCGCCGGAGATCTCGAGGAGGATCCGGGTCCCCTCGACCTCGCGGATGCGGGTCGCGATCCGGCCCCGCTCGACGCTCCCCTCCGGGAAGGCCGCCACCTGTCCGCGGACGTTGTCGACGAGGTGGAGGCGGGCGACCCGGTCGACGAGCACTCCGGGAAGCTCGGCCGTCGCCCCGGGCCTCGCCTCGACGGGGACGAACGCCCGGGCCTCGGCCTTCGTGAACCAGGCGTGGTCCCGGTTCCAGGCCTTCGCGCGCCAGTCGGACGCCGTCTTCTCCCGCGGGAGGTCGCGGGAGTGGACGCGCAGGACGAGCCCGTCCTCCGGGTAGAGGTCCTCCCACCGCGCGGGGGCCCTCCCGGGCGCTTTCGGGAGGAGCCGCTCCTCGCGCGGGAGATCCTTCCATCGCCCGAGGGCGTCCTCGAGCATCTTCGCGATCGCCTCGGTTCGACGGGTGTTCACGGACGAGAGGAGGACCCCCGACGGCGCCGCGGCGTAGATCCCCTGCCGCGTCGCGCTCGGGACAGTCCGGCCGGCGTAGTGCCCCTGCTCCGAGATCCTCTGGAAGAACGCGCACTCCTCGTCCTTCCCCCGCTGCAGGCGGCCGACGTCGTCCGCCGCGGGGACGAACTCCATGGCCAGGGCCGCGATCTTCGGATCCGACCAGGCCGACCGCCGGTCGAGGATGCCGTTGTTTCAGGTGCAGCCGAGCGGGTGGCCGTTCATGGCCCAGAGGAGGATCGGGCGCTCCCGCTCCTGGGCCTCGCGGACCGCGCCCCAGAAGGTGGGCCGCCACGGGATCGCCTCCCAGGAGCACTCCTCCGGACGGGGCAGGATCAGGGCTCGCCACTCCTCGAGGCTCCGTCCGCCGATCTCCTGGGCGCGGAGGCTCCCGGCGCAGAGGAGGGACGCGAAGGAGAGCGCGATCCGGTTCGAGCTCACGCCGGTCAGCGCTTCTTCAGCGACACTCCCATCCCGGCCTCCCCCATGTTGAGGAAGAGGGTCTCGAGGTCGGGGTTGGTCGCGATCGCCTCGACGAACCTCGGGTCGGGCTCCGGGCGGCGCATGTTGTGGGCGAGGACGAGCCCCCCAGGGCGCACGAGGGGGAGGAGCTTGCCGAGGTAGTCGAGGTAGCCCGGCTTGTCGGCGTCGAGGAAGAGGAGGTCGATCGGACCCTCGAGTCCCTTCACCGTCTCGTGGGCGTCCCCCTCGACCACGGTGACGAGCCCCTCCACGCCGGCCCGGCGGAAGTTCGCCTTGGCGAGGGCCGCCCGCTCCGCGTCGATCTCGTGGGTGATCAGCCTCCCCCCGGTCGCCCGCAGCCCGAGGCAGATCCAGATCGCGGAGTAGCCGTTCGACGCGCCGATCTCGACGACCTTCTTCGCGCCGATCGCCTCCGTGAGGAGCCGCAGGAGCCGGCCGTCCTCCACGGGGACGTTCGCGAATCCCCGGCGGTTGCGGTCGAGATCGTCCAGCACGGCGAGGATCCTCCTTTCCTCCTCCGACCGGGCGTGCGTGCGCGCTTCCTGGGGGGAGGGGCTCGGGTCAAGGACGGCGGCGGCGGACCGACCGTCGCGGGCCGGCGAGGGAGGCGAGGGTGAGCTACAGCCCGGTCCGACGACTCCGGCGAGGAGGGCGAGGGGGAGGATCGGGATTCTTCTCATTCCGCGCTGGATCCGGATGGAACCGGGAGGATAGCGAGGGCGTCCCGGAAGGGGACGCGGGGAGGGAGAGAACCCGCCGCCCGTCCCTCCGACCCTCGAAGCGCGGGGCTATAGTGACCGCGTGACCGAGAAGCCCACCGAGCCCCTTCCGGACTGGGAGCGACTCCTCGCGGCCGAGCGCCACCTCCAGGCCCTCGTGCCGGGGACGGTCATGGTGGGTGGAAGCGCGGCTTCACTCCACGGCCGTCATCGACAGAGCCTCGACGGCGACCACGTCCTGGCGGACCTCCGCGAGCGGTTCGACCGCGTGGTCGCCGACCTGGAGGCCGCAGCCGGGTGGCAGACCGAGCGCACCCGGCGGCCGGTCCTCATCCCCGGTCGCCTGGACGGCATCCTCACCGGGATCCGTCAGCTTCGGCGCACGGCGCCCCTCGAGACGGAGCTGATCGAGGGGCTGCGCGTTCCGACCCTCGCCGAGATGGCCCGGATCAAGGCGTGGCTCCTCGCGACGCGCGCCACGACCCGGGACTACCTGGACACCGTCGTCCTCCTGGAACGCCTGGGGGAAGCGGGCTCGCGTTCGGCGTTGGCGCGGCTCGACGAGATCTACCGCCAGGGGAATCGCGCCTCCGTCCTCGCGGAGGTCGCCGAGCGCCTCGGCGAGGCGCGGCCCACCGACGCCGATCGGATCGACCTCGCGACCTATCGGGGGCTCGTCCCGCCGTGGAACGACGGGCGACACGTCGCCTCGCGCGGCCGCGCCTGGGCGCGCGTCCTCGCGGACCTTCTCCTCCGTCCCGAGGGTGGGCCTCCGCCGTGAACGAACCCTTCGATCTCGGCCGCTCCCGCTCGCTCTGGAACAGGAATCGATTGGATCTCCGGAGCGACGAAGTCCTCGCCCAGATCCTCGACCGGGGCGAGCTCGAGGCTTGGCGAGAGATCTACCGGATCGCGGCCGGCGAATCGGCGTCCGCGCGGGACCTGCGTCGCCGGATCGTCCGACTCTGCCGAGCCGGGGCCGTCTCCTTTCCTCACCTGTTCCTCGCGGCGATGGGGGCGCTCGGCGAGAGCCTCGACACGTACCCGGAGATCGGGACGGACGAGGACAGGGACGCCGTCGCCTGATCCGGGAGCGAGGGCTCCTCCGGCGGCGGCCCACGTTGGCGCGCCCGGAGGGACTCGAACCCCCAACCCTCTGGTCCGAAGCCAGATGCTCTGTCCAGTTGAGCTACGGGCGCGCTTCTCGCGCAGCATCGCCTCGCCCGGGAGGTCGGGCAAGGGCCCGGTCGAATGCGCCTACTCGAGCCGGAACCGGACGGGGACGAGGACCTCGGAGTCGACGGGCGCCCCGTCGAGTCGGGCGGGGAGGAACCGCCAGCGAGCCACCGCGTCCAGCGCGGCGCGGTCGAGAGGCCCCGATCCGGTGGATTCCTCGATCCGGGCCTCCGTCACCGCCCCCTTCGCGCTCACCCGGACGAACAGGACGACGATCCCCACCGAGCCGGCGAAACGCGCTTCCCTCGGGAACAGAGGAAGGGGGGAAGCTCGCGGATCGGGACGCGCCGGCGTGAATACGGGCGGCCGGACGTAGGTTCCGCTCCACGGGTAGGCCAGCTCGGCGCGCTCGGGGCTCCCGACCGCCTTCGGGGGGGCGTCCGCCGCCGGTCGCGACTCGGCGGCGAAGACGGGCAGCGCCGGAGCCGGGACGGGCGCGGCCGGAGGGATCGACGCCGCCCGGGGAGTCGGCGACACGCATCCCGGGAGGAGGGAGAGGAGGAGGCCCGATCCCAGGGCGGACGCGTGGGCCCCGTCAGAACTGCAGGCCGAAGATGAGGATCGGCTCGAAGTCCGGCGCATCGTCGTCGATGCCGAGGAACCCCGTGAACATCACCTTGAACTGCGGTCCGAGGGGTTTCCAGAGGAGGTTCGGGCCCGCGCCGAACGAAGCGACGACCGGGGTCCCCGTCTCCCGCTCGAGGGTGACCTTCGCCTCGGCGCCGAGCCGGAGGGCCCCCTCGACGACCTCGTAGGAGGCGCCCCCCGTCCATCCGTACTCGACGCCGTCGGCCCCTCCCGTCTCCCACTCGTACTTGAGGTTCGTCGCCCCGACCCAGCCGGGGGCGAGATCGCCGCCGAAGAGGAGCCGCGTCTCGAGCTTGTCCGCCTCGAAGTGGCGCGGGTGCCACTCGAGGTAGAGGACGGGGTTCGCGAAGACCTCCCCGTAGTCGAAGGGGGAGAGGCGGACCTCGATCTGCGCCCCCTCCTGCCGGGGGGAGTCCCCCTCGACCTGCTCGATGTTCTCGTAGATGTCGAGCTGGACGCCCGGCCAGATCCCGATCTCCGCCTCGATCTGGTAGAGGTGCTCGTCGTTGTCGTCGCCGCCGCGGATCTTCCCGCGCCACCAGGTCTCGAACTCGATCTTCCCGTAGTCGAGGCGCCAGAAGCGAGTCCCCGGGAAGACGCGGTCCTGGGTCCACTCCGGGGAGGGGACGATCCGCTTTCCGACGACGACGACCTCCTCGGTCCGGGTCGGGGCCGTCTCCTGCTGCGCGTCCCAGGCAGGGGGGCGGAGCGACGGCGGGGGGTAGACGGAGTGATCGGGCTCCCCCCCGGAGACGAGGAGGGAGACGAGGACAGGGAGGAAGGTCATGCGGTCGAGTCCTTCGCGCGGGGATCCACCCGGAGCAAACGGGAGATCCCGCGGACCGGTTCGACCGCCTAGTTGGGGCGCACCCGCGGCCCGCAGGCGAGGTAGGACGCGGCGAGCCGGATCGGCGGGCGAGCCGAGGAGCCGGCCCTCCCCTCGAGGTCGCGGCCGACTCGCTCCCAGTCGATCCCCGGGGCCGGGGATTCCTCCGCGCCGCGCGCGAGAGAGGCGAGGACACGCGCCCCGGCGGACGTCCGGAGGCCCGCCCGGACGCCCTCGGCGACGACCTCGCGGAGGAGGGAGGCCTCGACGGGGTCCCGGATCCCCCGCGCCTTCGAGAAGGCGTGGTCGAGGAGGGCCTGGAGCGCGGAAACCCGCCCCCTCTCGGATCCCGCTCCCGAGCGAAGGACGGCGAGGCACCGGAGGAGTTCCTCCGAGGCACCCGCCTCCCCTTCCTTCTTCAGGAAGTGGAGGGCTCCCGCGATCCGCCGCCAGTCGGGCCCGGAGGTCTCGGAGGAGCCGCTGCCGAGGAACGCGAGGGCCGCCACCGCCGTCGGCCCGACGGCCCCGGCCCAGGATCCGTCCTCCTCTTGGATCCTCCGCAGGTCCGCGAGGGGATCGGCGTGGACCTCGCGCGCGGGGCCCGTCCCCGGGTGGAGAACGAATACCGCGAGGGCCGCGGCCGCCGCCCCCCCGAGGGCGAGGGGGAGGAGGCGGGCGAGCCGGCGGCGGCGCCTTTCCCTCCCGAGGCGTGCCTCGATCCGCGCCACGAGGTCCGGATCCGCCCCGACCGCCGTCGCCTCCCGGTAGGAGGAGAGGAGGTCGGCCCACTCCGAGCGCTCCTCGCGACAGGTGGGACACGCGAGGAGGTGATCTCGCAGGCGGTCCCTCTCCGGACCGGCGAGCCCGCCGAGGACGTCGTGGAGGATTCGTTCCGGGTTGCACGCGCCCGGGGTCACGTCATCCTCCGGACGAGGGCCGCCCGCAGGCGGCAGGCCGCGGCAAAGACGCGGGACTTCACCGTCCCGACCGGGATCCCGAGGATCTTCGAGATCTCGCGGTACCGCACCCCCTGTCCCATTCCCAGCTCGAGGAGGGCCCGCTGCTCCGCGGGAAGCTCCGCGAGCGTCGCCCGCAGGATCTCCCCCGACTCGGCGCGGAGGAGGGCCTCGAGGGGGAGTTCCTCGACGCTCTCCCGGTCCGCCCATCCCGCCGAGCCGGGCTCCTCGGGGAGGACCGGCCGGCGGGCCCTCTTCTCGTCGATCCAGAGGCGGTACCCGATCCGGAGGAGGTAGCTCGCCAGCGCCCCCCGCTCCTCGTAGACCGCGTTCGTCCTCATGCAGCGAACGAAGACCTCCTGCGTCAGGTCGTCGGCCGTCCAGGCGTCCGCGCCGAGGGACCGGAAGAACCGGACCAGTCTCGGGGCGTGCTCCGCGATCGTCTCGCGCGACAGGGAGCGAACGGGCTCGGGATCGGATCGGTTCACCCGCCCGGGATCGTCTCCGCGACGGGACGCCCGGGGAAGAGGGGCCCCTTTGCACGCGGCGCGACGGCCTGCCTAGAATCGCGGCGTGGCATCGGGCGGCGTGGATCCGCGACGGCTCACGGTCGTTCTCGTCGATCCGCAGCACGAGGGGAACGTGGGGGCGACGGCGCGCGCGATGGGAAACCTCGGCGTCGCTTCCCTCCGCCTCGTCGGAGGGGTCGAGCCGGGGGAGGAGGCGGAGCGGATGGCCTGCGCCTCGCGCGACGTCCTCGCCGAGGCGCGCCGGTTCGAGACGCTCGCCGAGGCGGTCGCCGACTCCGTCCTCGCCGTCGGGTTCGTGAGCCCGGAGCGGCGACGGGAGCTCCCCGTCGTCGACCTGCACGGGGTCCTCCCGCGGATCGCGTCCACCGCCGCCGGCGGGGGGAGCGTGGCGCTCCTCTTCGGCCGGGAGGATCGCGGACTCACCCGCGAGGAGGCGGAGGCCTGCGGCTTCCTCGCCTCGATCCCTCTCCCCTCGACCCGCCACACCCTCAACGTCGCGCAGGCAGCGCTGCTCGCCGTCTACGAGATCCTCCGCCCGCAGGAGGTCCCCGTCCCCGGCCCGCTCCCCTCCCCGGGTTCGCACCGTCCTCACGCGAGGCTCGCCACCGTCGTGGAACGGGAGGCCGCGATGGCCGCGTTCGACGACTCCCTCGCCCGCCTCGGGTTCGACGAGATCCCGCGCCTGCGGCTGCGGGAGCGCCTGCTGCGGCGCTTCCACGCGATCTTCGAACGAGCCGTCCTCGACATCTACGACGTGAAGATGCTGCGGGGACTCTCGGCCCGCGTGCTGCGCGTCGTGCCGCGCCGGCCGGGCGAGAGGAGCCCGCGCGTCCCCCCCGAGGACCACCCGCGCGACGAGGACTGGCCGGAGCAGCTCTGAGTCCGGAGACGACGATGGCCGAGACGCGAAGGATCGAGAAGGTCTGGAAGAGCCGCCCGACCGTCGAGGGGGCCGGCGTCCGCCTGAAGCGCGCGTTCGGATTCCAGGAGGTGCCGCAGCTCGACCCGTTCCTCCTCCTCGACGCGTTCCGGTCGAAGGACCCCGCCGACTACGAGGCGGGCTTCCCCTGGCACCCCCACCGCGGGATCGAGACGATCACCTACGTGCTGGCGGGGGAGGTGGAGCACCAGGACAGCCTGGAGAACCGGGGGGTCATCTCCGCCGGCGACGTGCAGTGGATGACGGCCGGCAGCGGGATCATCCACCAGGAGATGCCGAGAGGGGAGCGCGGGGGCCTCGTCGGGGGGTTCCAGCTCTGGGCCAACCTCCCGGCGAAGCAAAAGATGATGGAGCCCCGCTACCGGGAGGTGAAGGCGGCCGGGATCCCGCAGGCGAAGACGAAGGACGGCGCGACGGTCCGCGTGATCTGCGGGGAGGTGGCGGGGGTGCGCGGCCCGGTGCGCGAGATCGTGACCGACCCGGAGCTCCTCGACGTCTCGGTGCCCGCGGGGAAGTCCTTCGCCCACCGGGTGAAGCCGGGGCACAACATCTTCGCCTACGTCGTCGAGGGGGAGGGGTACTTCGACCCGGGGCGCGACCCCTACGCGCGCGAGGCGGCGGGGTCGGGCTGGTCAGACCTCGCGCGCCCCTGCGTGTGCGGCGCCGACACCCTCGTCCTCTTCGGTCCCGGCGACACGGTCGAGGTCACGACCGAGGGGAAGCCCGTCCGGTTCCTCCTCGCCTCCGGGAAGCCGCTGCGGGAGCCCGTCGCGTGGTACGGGCCGATCGTGATGAACACGAAGGACGAGCTGCGGACGGCCTTCCGGGAGTTCGAGGCGGGAACCTTCGTGAAGGGATCGCGACGATAGCCCCCGATCGGCGGTCGCGAGATCGGTGAGGGGGCGGACCTCGGGGGGGCACCGGCTCGGCTTCCGGTCGGCCTCGAGCCTGGTCGCCCTGGGAGCGGCGTATCTCCTGACCGGGGTCGCCTGGCTCGTCTCCGGAGGATTCCGGTCGTTGCAGCCGCTCCAGCCCTCCGAGCCCTTCCTCTCGATCCTCGAGTTCCTGATCCTCCTCACGGCGCCGGCCGTGGTCGCCCTGATGGCGGCCGTGCACGACCATGCGCCGCGCGACCGGAAGGCCGCCTCGGTCGCGGCGCTCGCCTTCGCGGCCGCCTTCGCCGTGCTGACCGGCGGGGTCCACTTCGTCCGGCTGATCGTCGTCCGCCAGCTCCCGACCGAGGCGGCGTCCCGGCTCACCGCAGTCGCGCTCTACCCCTGGCCCACCGTGGCGCTGGCGCTCGACCTCCTCGCCTGGGACCTCTTCCTCGGCCTGGCGCTCCTCTTCGGCGCCTGCGCCTTCGAAGGCGGCGGACTCCACGCCGTCGTCCGCCTCGCGATGAGGGCGAGCGGTGCTCTCTGCCTCCTCGGCATCCTCGGGCCGCTGACGGGGGAGATGCGACTGCAGTTCCTCTCGATCCTCGGCTACGCCTTCGGGCTCCCCGCGCTCTCGGCCGTCCTCGCCGTCCTCTTCCGGCACGCTGGCTCGAGCGACCCGAGGCCCGAGGTCGCGGACTGAGGGGCCCGTCAGGGCCGGTTCCGGCTCATCGCGTCCGCGAAGGTCTTCATCATCCTGCCGGCCGACCGGGTCCGCGCCTCGGCGTCCGGGCCCAGCTCGAAGTCCTTCGCGTTCCAATCCGACTCGCGGAACGCGTAGTAGGTCCAGTGCCACCCGTTCTCCTCGAGGAGCGCGAGGACCTCGGCATTCCACTGGTCCGCGCCGGGCGCGCGCCGGTCGGCGCTGAACTCGCCGCAGAGGATCCGGTTCGACGGGACGGCGGTCCGGCGCTGCCATTCCCGGATCGGCTCGACCATGAGGCGCCGGTGGGCGGCCCGGTTCCACTTGACCGACTCGGTCGAGCCGTCGTCGCCGCGCCGCAGGGTGACGCACCCCGGATACGAGAGCGCGCCCCGGTTCGTGCGCCAGACCGTGTACTCCCCGGGCTCGTACCAGTGGAACGAGTAGAGGACGTGGTCGTCGCCCGCGATCGGGGTGAGCGAAGCGAAGGTCGCGGGGCTCGCCCAGAGGCTCGAGTCGAGGACGATGGGCGTCTCGCGATCGACGTCGCGGACGGCCGCGACCGCCCGGCGGTAGACGAGGTTGAGGTCGGCGGGAGTCCCGGGGACCTTCCGCGAGAACTCCTGCAGCTCGGCGCGGCTCCACTGCTCGCGCTCCTCGGTCGCCTCGGGATGAGGTTCGTTGAGCAGCTCGTAGGCGACGACCGCCGGGTGGTCCCGGTACCGGCGCGCCAGTCGCCCCCAGTACTCGGCGAGGGCCTCGTGCCACCGGGGATTCCTCCAGAGACGCTGGTCCCCCCGCTCGTGAGTGGTCCACAGCCACTGGCGGCCGGGCACGGATCCTCCGACGACCACGACGGGGAGCTGGAGGGACGCGGCCTTCGCGAGCGCGGCGTCGAAGCCGGCGAGGTCGACATCGAATCGTTCGCTCGTGAAGTAGTCCTCCTGATCGGGCCAGCCGCGCGGGACCCCGGGGACGAACAGGCGCAGGAGGTTCATCCGGTAGGACTTCGCGTCGCGGAAGTCCCCCGTCGGATCGCCGTCGGCGAGGACGTAGTTGGCCCCGCGGCGCGGGGTGTCGAACAACCGGATCTTCGCCCCGCCGTGCGACGCGTGCCCGCCGTGCGACGCGTGCCCGCCGTGCGACGCGTGCCCGCCGTGCGACGCGTGCCCGCCGTGCGACGCGTGATCGGAGGGTCGGGAAGGGCCGGATGCCTGAGCGTCCGCCGACGCGCCGCGGGAGCGGGTCAGGCTCGTGGCGCCGAGGACCGTGAGAAAGCAACCGACGGCGGCGAGGGCGGGCATCGGGACGCCGGGAGGAAGCGCTCTCGTCATCGGCCGATTGGGCTTCTCCGGGAGGAGGCCGAACTCCGTCCTCGGGGATCCATCGCAACCTCGTTCACGCAGCGCGCTCGCCGCTGCCGTCGTTCGCTCGCGGGTCGGGCGGGAAACATCCTATCGGGGGGAGGGAACCTGGGGAGGTCGGGGAAGCCCCTGCGGGAAAGAGTACTCGACCCACGTGGGTCGCGACCGGGGAGGGTCGCAGAGGACCGGACCCCGGACGCCCCTCCGGCGAGAGGGGGGTCCGGTATGCTGGCGGCGGCGCCCAGGACGCCACCCGTCCGCGGAAAGGACCGAGTCCACCTGGCCGACGAACGGACGAAGGGTTCGCGCGAACCTCCTTTCGCCCGAGAGCAGCGGACCCCGGGCTCGACTCCGAAGGAGGTCCGTCATGGCCGACCGCCACCTTCCCGTCCGTCCCGACCTCGATCAGCTCCGGCACCAGGCGAAGGACCTGCTTGCCGCGGTCCGGCGGGGCGATCCCTCCGCCGCCGCCGACCTGAGGAAGCATCACCCCGAGGCGGTCGAACCCGGCGCAGCGAAGCTCGCCGACGCGCAGCTCGCCCTCGCCCGGAGCTACGGGGTCGCGAGCTGGCCGCGCCTCGTGCTGGCCTGCCGGCTGATCGACGCCATCTGGACGGACGACGCCGGCGCCGTCCGCGCGCTCGTGGCGAAGCACCCGCGGCTGCTGCACGAGGACGCCCGCGGGGTGAAGGGGAACTGGGGTCCCCCGATGTCGTACGCCGCGAACCTCGGCCGCGACCGGATCATCGAGATGCTCCGGGGCCTCGGGGCCTCCGACGTGCAGTTCGCGTTCGGCCGGGCCTGTCTCCAGGGCCGTGTCGAGACCGCGAGGAGGCTCCACGCCATGGGGGCCCGCCCGGTCCCCGGTTCCGTGATGGGTCCGGCGGAATCCCAGAACGGCTCCGGCCTCGCGCTCCTCCTGGATCTCGGCGCCGAGATCGGCGACGAGCACGGCGACCGGCTCGCCCCGGTCGCCATGGTCCTCGAGACCTACAGCCGCAACCCGGAGGGGAAGCACCGCTGCCTCGAGCTCTTCGCCCGACACGGGATCTCGTTGCCCGAGACGCCGTCCATGGCGGTCCACCGCGGCCGTGTCGACCTCCTCGAGGGCCACCTCCGCCTGGATCCTGGCCTCCTCTCCCGGACCTTCTCCCACGAGGAGATCTATCCCCCCGCGCTCGGCTGCCACGCCGACGCCTCCCTGGCGCTCCACGGGACGCCGCTCGCGGGGGGGACCCTCCTCCACCTCTGCGTCGACAACGACGAGATCGAGATCGCGCGCTGGCTGGTCGACCGCGGGGCCGACGTGAACGCGAGGGCCGGGGTGGACGACGAGGGCTTCGGCGGGCACACGGCGCTCTTCGGTTGCGTCGTCTCGCAGCCCTACCGCGTCGGGCTCCGCAAGGACGACGGCTTCGCCCGATGGCTGCTGGACCGCGGCGCGGATCCGAACGCGCGCGCCTCGCTTCGCAAGCGCCTGCGATTCGTCGCGGACGAGTCGCCGCACGAGTACCGCGACGTCACGCCGCTCGCGTGGGGCGAGCGGTTCCACGACCAGGACTGGGTGAGCCGGCCGGCGATGCGCCTGATCGCGGAGCGCGGCGGGCAGGTCTGACCCTACGCCGTCGGCGAGAACCGGTGGATCGGCACGGGCCGCCCGGGCCGGAACTGCGTCGCCTCCTCGACCTCGGCGGTGAGTCCCTGGCTCGCGAGGGTCGTCTCGATCGCCTTGTCGACCAGCCCGCGCAGGACCTGCGGGTCGAGGTGGACGCGCGCGTTCACGACGAGCCGCCCGCCCGAGGCCGGCCGCCCGAGCGGCTGGGAGAGGCTCGGGGTCGAGGCCGCGCCGACGAAGTTCGCCACCGCTGCCCCGCCGCCGGTCTCGAGCGCGATCTTCAGGTGGGCCGCCTCCGCGCCGCGAGCGCGGAGCGACTCGGCCACGCTCGCGACGAGGTCGCGGACGAGCCGATCGGGGTCGAAGGGGCGGGGGGAGCCGACGCGGAGCGTGGCGTTGAGCCAGCCGAGCTCCGCCTCCCCCTCGGCGTACGTGTCGTAGTCGACCTCGGCGATCCGGGCGCCGGCCGGCCCGCCCGCCTCGAGGAGGGAGACCCACTCGTCGAACCCCTCCCCGGTGAGCCCCGAGGTGAGGACGACGCGCGCGCGGGGGAACTCGCGGCGCAGCGCGGCGCGGATCTCCTCCCGCTTCGGCGGCGGGAGGAGGTCGACCTTGTTGAGGCAGATCAGGTCCGCCTCCTCGAGCTGCTTCAGGAAGATGTAGGCGACCTTCGAGGAGAACCCTCCGAACCCCTTCTCGAGGACGATCTGGCGCGCCCGCTCGGGATCGACGAGGACCGAGTAGGGGGCGACCTCGTAGCGGTCGCCGTAGAACTTCGCGAGCGGCCGGACGACCGTGGCGACGAGGTCCGTGCAGGAGCCGACCGGCTCGCCGAGGAGCCAGTCGGGCCTCTCCTCGAGGCGCAGGCGCTCGGCCGACTCCGCGAGGTCGTCGAACTTGCAGCAGAAGCACGCCCCCGCGACCTCCTCCACGCGGAACCCCCGGACCCGGAGCGTCCCCGTGTCGACGAGGTTCGCCGCCTGGTCGTTCGTGATGAGGCCGACCTTGAGGCCGCGGTCGTGGATGCGCCTGCCGAGTCGCGCCAGCGCGGTCGTCTTCCCCGCGCCCAGGAAGCCTCCGACGACGACGAACTTCGCCTTCATCGCGCACCTCCTGGTGCCGTCTCGAGCGTCCGCCAGTCCTTGAACGGGTAGGGGACGGCCCGGTCGGGCGTGAAGGAGTGGACGGTCATCCAGCCGAACTCGCGCATCTTCGCGTCCCCCGGATCCGGGTCGGGGATCGCGACGCCGTCGGCCTCGGCGTAGAGCGTCCGGACGACCGGGACGCGCCGGCTCGCCGGGGGCGCAAGGTCGTAGTCGGTGCCCCGCGTGAGGAGACACCAGGTGTTGTCGCGGAACCCCTCGTGGAGGCGGCGCTTCGCCGCGGCGAGGAGCGCCTTCTTGCGCGCCTCGTCGAGGGACGCGTCCGAGGCGATCTTCGCGCAGAGCTTCTGCGTCTCGGAGACGTCGAAGCTCACCCATCCGACGGGGGGGAGGAAGATCTCCGCCTTGCAGTGGGAAGGGGAGTTCTTCGGGAAGAGGTTCATCCCGTAGGTCACGCGCGTCGGGTAGCCGAGCGCGCGTCCGAGGGCCGAGCACAGGCCGTGGTAGTCCGAGCAGTGCCCGGCGCGGTTCTCGAGGGCCCACTCGGAGCTGGCGCGGAGCGAGGCCCGGTGGTGGTCGTACCTGAGGTTCGCGTCGACCCAGTCGACGACGCGCGCGTAGTCGAGCGCAGCGCCGGCGGGCTTCGGGACGGCCGTCGCGGCCGCCTCGCGGACCGCTGCGTTCACGACGACCGCCTGCGTCTCGCTGCGGAGGTAGGGGGCGAACGAGTCGGGCCACGTCTCGACACGCTCGACGCGCCCGGGATCGAGGTGGAAGCGCAGCTCGTGGACGCGGACCCGGAACCGGTGGCGGATCGACTGGCCCCCCTTCGGCTCGGGGAACTCGAAGTAGGCGAAGCGGTTCCCGAACAGCGGCTCCTCGCCGATCCTCGGGTCGACCTTCGAGGGGAAGGTCTCGATCGTGCTCGAGAGGACCTCCTGCGCCCCGTCGCTCGGGGGGATGGGCAGCCAGACCCGCAGGAGCTTCGTCCCCTCGGGGGCCGTCACGACGGCCGTGAAGTCGACGTCGGTGACGACCGGGGAGACCTTCTCCGCCCGGTAGGGGAGGGCGGGGTCGAGGTCGGTGGAGCCGAGGAGGGCGAGGAGGGACGAGAGGAGGCTCATGAGGCGCTCGCGTAGTGGGGGCGGAAGAGTCGGTGGAAGAGCCCGGCGCCGACGACCGCGCCGAGGATCGGGGCGAGGACGTAGACGGTCAGGAATCCGCCGCGCGGGCCGGGGATCGCGACGCTCCCCCATCCCGCCAGCCAGGCGAAGACGCGGGGGCCGAAGTCGCGAGCCGGGTTGAAGCAGGCCTGGGTGAGGGGGGCGACGACGCTGATCAGCGCGGCGACGGCGAGACCGATCGCGGCGGGGGCGAGCGCTCGTCCCGGCCCCGAGGCGTTCGACCTCTCGGTGACGGCGAAGACGACGAAGGCGAGGATCGCGGTGGCGACGAACTCCGCGGCGCACGCCGCGCCCTCCCCGAGCGCCGAGGCCGGGGACGTCGGGTTGGGGAAGTACTCCCCGTACGCCATCGCCGAGAGGACGCTCGCCGGGTCCCCGCGGGAGAAGCCGCGCGACGCCTCGAACGCCGCGACAAGCGGGGCGAAGAGCGCGTGGAGCGTCGCGGCGGCGGCGAAGGCCCCGAGAGTCTGCGCGGCCCAGTAGGGGAGGACCTCGCGCCTGCGGAAGCCGCCGAACAGAGCGAACGCGGCGGTCATCGCGGGGTTCAGGTGCGCGCCGCTCACCCCCGCCGTCGCGTAGATCGCGAGGGAGACGCCGATCCCCCAGACGGCCGCGATCGTCCCGAGGCCGGTCTGCGCGTTCCCGAAGATCGAGGCGTGGAGGACGCCGAGGCCGAAGAAGACGAGGAGGAAGGTCCCCCCCGCCTCCGCCGCGAGGCGCGGGAGGAGGGTCCGGCTGGCTCCCGCGCGGGCCGCCGGCGCGCTCGCGCGCGGGGCGGGGCGGATCTCGACGACGGAGGCCTCGACGCTCATCGCCTCGTCCCGAACGAGAGGACGCAGCAGCCGAGGTCGACCGCGCGCCCGGCCGGGAGGACCGCGACCGAGGGGGGGAGGTCGTAGAGGACGGCCTTCCCGTCCCGTCGCGCGACGACGAGGCCGGCCTCGCGCAGGACCCTCAGGTGGTGGGAGAGGAGCGTCGGGTCGATCCGCACGCTCTCGTTGATCTCCCCCACGTGGCGCGGGCCGCGCAGGAGCGCGCGGACCACCGCGAGGCGCGTCGGGTCTGCGAGGACGCGCAAGCGCCCCGCGCACGCGGCCGCGGAGCCCCGGGTCCCGGCGATCCCCCTCGCGGCCCGCGGCATGGCGCGGAAGACTGACTTGAACCGCCGTTCATGTCAACCGGCGGCCGGCGAGGGGGGCGCCCCGCCTAGGCCGGCTGCTGCCGGAGGCGGTTCAGCGCCGAGCCGGCCCGGAACCACCCGATCTGCTCGGCGTTGAGCGTGTGGTGCAGGCGGAGAGCGTCCTTCGAGCCGTCGGCGTGGAGGAGGACGCCCGCGACGTCCCGGCCCGGCGCGAGGTCCTCGAGGCCCGTCAGGCTCACCCGGTCGGTCTCGCGGACGCGGTCGTAGTCGGCGGGGTCCGCGAAGATGAGGGGGAGGATCCCCTGCTTCTTCAGGTTGGACTGATGGATCCGCGCGAAGGAGCGCGTGATCACCGCGGCGCAGCCGAGGTGGCGGGGGGTCATCGCGGCGTGCTCGCGGCTCGAGCCCTCGCCGTAGTTCGCGTCCCCGACGGCGACCCAGCGCAGCCCCTTCGCCTTCATCTCGCGGGCGACCTTCGCGAACGGGACCCCCTTCTCCCCGGAGAGGGGGTTCAGCCCCTTCCCCTTGTCCCCCGTGAAGGCGTTGACGGCGCCGAGGAAGGCGTTGTCGCTGATCCGGTCGAGGTGGCCGCGATAGCGCAGCCACGGCCCCGCCGGGGAGATGTGGTCCGTGGTGCAGGCCCCCTTCGCCTTGAGGAGGACGGGGCACCCCTCGAAGTCCCTGCCGTCCCAGGGGGCGAAGGGCTCGAGGCGCTGGAGCCGCTCGCTCCCGGGCGCGATCGCGACGTCGACCGACGCCCCGTCCTCGGCCGGCGCCTCGTACCCCTTCTCGTCCCGGAGGAACCCGCGCTCGGGGACCTCGGGGGCGGGCTTCGGCGCGGTGAGCCGGAACGGGCGGCCGTCGGCTCCCTTCAGCTCGTCCCGCAGCGGGTTGAAGGAGAGCCGGCCCGCCAGGCCGAGGGCGAGGACGATCTCGGGGCTCGTCAGGAAGGAGAGGGTCTCCGCGTTGCCGTCGTTGCGGCCGGGGAAGTTCCGGTTGAACGAGGAGACGATCGAGTTGCGCGGCTTCGAGGAGAGGTCGGTCCTCTTCCACTGGCCGATGCAGGGGCCGCAGGCGTTGGCGAGGACCGTCGCCCCCATCGACTCGAAGGAGGCGAGCAGGCCGTCCCGCTCGACGGTCGCCCGGATCTGCTCGGAACCGGGTGTGACGAGGAGGGGGACCGCCGTCTTCGCCCCGCGGGCGTGCGCCTGCTCGGCGACGTCGGCCGCGCGCGAGAGGTCCTCGTAGGAGGAGTTCGTGCAGGAGCCGATGAGGGCGTAGGCGAGGGAGTCGGGGTACCCCTCCTTCGCGACGGCGCCGGCGAAAGCGGAGATCGGCCAGGCGAGGTCGGGGCGGTGGGGGCCGACGACGTGAGGCTCGAGGCGGGAGAGGTCGAGGTCGATCACCCGGTCGAAGAACTTCTCCGGCGCGCGCTCGACCTCGGGGTCGGCGGCGAGGAGGTCGCCGCGCCGGTCCGCGATGGCGGCGATCTCCCCCCGCCTCGTCGCCCGCAGATAGGTCGCCATCCGCGCGTCGTAGGGGAAGATCGAGCAGGTGGCGCCGAGCTCGGCGCCCATGTTCGTGATCGTCCCCTTCCCGGTGCAGGAGATCGAGCGGGCGCCGGGCCCGAAGTACTCGACGATCCGGTTCGTCCCCCCGTCGGTGGTGAGGACGCCGCACAGCCACAGGATCACGTCCTTCGGCGCGGCCCATCCCTTGAGCTCCCCCGTCAGCCGCACGCCGATCGTCTTCGGATAGAGGACCTCCCACGGGAAGCCCGCCATCACGTCGACGGCGTCCGCGCCCCCGACGCCGACCGCGACCATCCCGAGCCCTCCCATGTTCGGCGTGTGGGAGTCGGTCCCGATCATGAGCCCGCCGGGGAAGGCGTAATTCTCGAGGACCACCTGGTGGATGATCCCGGCGCCGGGCTTCCAGAAGCCGATCCCGTACTTCCGCGAGGCCGTGCGGAGGAACTCGTAGACCTCGCGGTTCTCACCTAGAGCAGCCTCCGTGTCCGACCTCGCCCCCGTCCGCGCCTGGATCAGGTGGTCGCAGTGGACGGTCGTCGGGACGGCGGCGCGCTTTCGGCCGGCGTGGGCGAACTGGAGGAGCGCCATCTGGGCGGTCGCGTCCTGCATCGCCACGCGGTCGGGCCGGACCATGAGGTAGCTCTCGCCCGGGACGAGGTCCTGCTTCTCCGGCTGGTCGAGGTGGCCGAGGAGGACCTTGTCCGCGAACGTGAGGGGGCGGCCGAGGCGGCGCCGCACCGCCGCCAGGCGCGCCGCCATCGCCTCGAGCGAGGAGGAGACGAGGGCCGGGGTGCTCTCGATCGTTGTCGTCATGGAGGGAGCCTTCGCCGGGGAGGGGTCCGGGGAACGGCCCGGAGCATAGCGGAGGGTATCGTGCGGCGTCGTGGAGACCGTCATTCTCCGCGACGACCGGTTCCTCGAGCACGACCCGGGGTTCGGGCACCCCGAGAACCCGGGCCGGCTCCGCGCGATCCACGAGGACCTCGACGCGCGCCCTCCGAGGGGGACGCGATTCGCCGCGCCCCGCGAGGCGACCCCGGACGAGCTCGAGCGCGTCCACCACGCCTCCCACATCGAGCGGATGGCGCAGACCGCCGGCGGGGGCTTGACCCCCCTCGACATGGATACGGCGACGAGCGAGCGGTCCTACGAGGTCGCCCTCCTCGCCGCGGGCTCCGTCGTCCAGGCGACGGAGTTGGTCGTCGCCGGAACCGCCCGGGGCGCCTTCGCCCTCGTCCGTCCTCCGGGCCACCACGCCGAGCGCGACCGCGCGATGGGGTTCTGCCTCTTCAACAACGTGGCGGTCGCGGCGGCCCACGCGACGGCGAAGCTCGGGTGCCGCCGCGTGGCCATCCTCGACCCCGACGTCCACCACGGCAACGGGACGCAGCACGCCTTCTGGACGCGCCCCGACGTCCTCTACGTCTCGAGCCACCGCTACCCCTTCTATCCCGGGACCGGCGCGGTCACGGAGATCGGCGCCGGAGAGGGGCGAGGCGCCACGGTGAACCTCCCCCTCGCCGCGGGGGCGGGGGACGGCGACCTCCTCTATCTCTACCGCGAGATCGCGGGGCCGATCCTCGAGGAGTTCCGCCCCGACCTGATCGTCGTGTCGGCGGGATTCGACACCTGGAAGCGCGACCCGATCGGGGGGATGTCGGTGACGGAGGAGGGCTTCGCCGCGCTCTTCGCCCTCTTCGCGCGGTGGACGGCGAAGCATTGCCCCGGCCGGCTCGTCCTCGCCCTCGAGGGGGGATACCACCCCGCCGGGCTCGTCGCGGGCGTCCGCGCCGCGCTCGCCGCCGCGACGGGGGAGAACACGGAGAACGACCTCGACGCGCGGGAGAGCGAGGCCGCGAGGGTCGTCGCGCGCGCCGCGCGGAAGATCCTCGCGCCGCACTGGCCCTCCCTGCGGAACTGAGTCCCCCGGCCGAGCACGGACGGAAGTGCCGCGAGGGGGTAGACTTCCCATCGGTCGCTTCCCCCCGCGGCCCTCCCCACCCATGCGCCTGAGCCCCGGCATGGTTTCCGCCATCTTTGCCGCCGGGCTCGCCCTGCTCCCCGGCTCCCCGGCGAATCTCGCCGTCCATCTGGAGCCGCCGGGATGCAAGCCCTCCCCTCCGTTCCGGCTCGGCGTCCGCGCGGTTCCGGACGGGCCGCGCACCTGCCATGTGGAGGTGGAGGTCCAGCCCTTCCTCGACGCGCGAGCGGTCGGGATCGCCCTGGATCTCCCCCAGGGCGTGGCGTGCCCCGAGTCGAGCGCTTTGACCGCGGCGAACGTCCGGGCCGGGGAACGGTTCTCCTGGCGAGGCATCCTCCGCCTCGCGGGCGGGCAGCGAGGGGCTCGCATCCTCGTCCACGCGCGCGTGAGCTTCCGTTCTCCTGACTCCCCTTCGCAGCTGGAGGCGGTGTCCGCTCTCCGGGAGATCGTCCTCGGCGATCCTCCGCCGTCGATCCCCGGGCGCCTCGTCCGGTCCGGTGGCGTGGAGACGGTCGAGATCCCGGCCGTTCCGCTGCGATGAGACGCCTCGTCGTCGCGGGCGTGCTCCCCCTCCTCGCGGCCTCCGCGAGCGCGGACTTCGTCGTCTCCGGCCAGTTCCTCTACGTCGACCGGGAGTTCACCTTCGACCAGGGGTACACGGGCAACGAGCCGAACTTGGCCGTCCGCTTCGCGGACTTGTCGGTGGTCAACACGTCGAACCAGGCGGTGCTCGCGCAGGGCTTCACGGACGCCTCCGGCAACTTCTCGGTCCTCGTCCCGGGCTCGGGGACGGCGAGCGTCCAGGTCCGGTGCTTCGCGACCTCCCTCCTCGTCGGCGGCAAGCCGGTGCGGGTCCAGACGACGGGGGGGACCCTCTACTCGACCGCCTCCCCCGTCTTCCCGAACTGGAGCCTCTCGACGAACCTCGCCGTCGGCACGCTCGTCGCGCAGAAGGTCTTCTCCGGCGCGCAGCAGGGGAATCCCTTCAACCTCCTCGACATGGGGCTGCGCGCGTTCGAGTACGTCACGCTCCCCTCGATCGGCGCGCCCGCCCCGGCGTCCCTCCTCATCCTTCAGTGGCCCGGGGGATCGGGCTCCTTCGCGTCCGGCACGAGCGTCTCGATGGCGGTCGACGACGGCTACGACGACGCGACCGCGCTCCACGAGATCGGACACGTGATCCAGTTCCTCTACTCCGACAGCGACAGCCCCGGCGGGACGCACTCCTTCGGGCAGAGCAACCAGGATCCGCGGCTCTCCATCGGCGAGGGGTGGGCGTCCTTCTTCGGCGGGGCGGTGCGCAAGTCGTACGGAGATCCCGACCCGGGCTTCTACATGGACGCCAACAACGACGGCTCCACCGGCCCGGGGACGATCCAGCTCCGGATGCGGTTCGAGGACGGGTTCCCCTTCACCGCCTCGACGGGGGGGGAGGCGGACGAGGGGGCGGTCTTCTGCTCCCTCTGGGACGTGATCGACGATCCTTCGACGCCCGACCCCTTCGCCGGGGACGACGACCCGTTCGACGGCACGCTGACGATCGGCGCGGGCGCCACCGTCGAGGGGGCGCAGTGGGCGGTCTTCGCCGGGCCGGTCGCGGTCGCGACGAACCTGACGATCGCCCACTTCTGGAACGGCTGGTTCGCGCCGACCGACTACGGGAATGCCGCCGAGCTCGCCGGGGTGTTCGCGGGCTGGAAGATGCGATTCACGAACGACGCGGACGAGCCGAACAACGCCCTCGGCTCCCCGTCCTCCTTCTCCCCGGGCCTCTGGTCGTCCGTCCGCACGCTCTACTACTCCGCCGCGAGCCCCCCCGCCCCCGGGACGGGGGACGAGGACTTCCTCCGCTTCTTCGTCCCCGCGGGGGCGACGATCGAGGTCGAGACGCGCTATCCCAACGCCGTCGCCGACGCGGAGACCTTCTGCGATCCGGCGCTCGGCCTCTTCTCCCCGAGCGGAGTCCTCCTCGCCAGCGCGGAGGGAGGGGGCTCCGACCGAAACGCCCGGATCGCCCCGCTGACGGCCGCCGCCGAGGGCTTCTACGCCGCGCGGGTCGACACGAACTCCTCGATCCGTCCCTACGGCTCCTACGAGGCCCGCGTCCTGCTCGGCCCGGTCGGATCCGCGCCGATCCTCACGGCCTCGACCTCGACGATCTCGGAGGCGTCCGGGGGGACCGTCTCCCTCTCCCTGATCGCCGGGCTGGCGCAGGGGGGCCTCCCCTACCTCGTCCTCGCGTCGGCCTCCGGAGACTTCCCGGGGACCGCCGTCTCCGGCGGTCTCACCCTCCCGGTCAACCTGGACGCCCTCACCTTCCTCGCCCTCGCCGATTCGACCGGCGCGCTCTTCTCGAACTTCTTCGGCGCCCTCTCCCTCTTCGGGACGGGAGGAGGACAGCTGATCCTCCCCGCGGGGCTCGGGGCCTCGATCGTCGGCGCCGAGGTCACCTTCGCCGCGGTCGTCTTCACGCCCGGGCTCGCCTCGGTCCTGCGCGTCTCCTCCTCCGCGACGGTCGAGATCGTGCCGTAGTTGCGCCCTCCCCTCCGCGGGCTCAGGGCGCCGCGGGAGCGATCCGCGGCGCCTCCTCGGCGAGCCAGCCCGCGAGCTCCTCGACGTGGCGCTCCGTCGTGAGGAGGCTCGCGAAGTTCGCCCGCAGCCAGATCCGGCCGCGGAAGCGAGCCGTCGCGAACCAGGCCCGGTTCCAGGCGAGGAGCCGCCTCTCGAGTTCGCGCTGGACCTCGTCGAGCGCATCTCCCTCGACACCGGCGGGGCGGAAGCGGAACGCGACGATCGGCATCCTGCCTCCCGGGAGGATCTCGAAGCCGCGCGTGGCGAGGAGTCTCTCAAGGTGGCGGGCGTGGTCGCTCGTCCGCTCGACGGCCCGGGCGAGGGCGTCGGTCCCGGCCGCGCGCAGCGAGGCCCAGACCTTGAGCGCATCGCCGCGGCGGCTCCCCTGGAGCGTGCGCCGGAAGTAGTCGACGACGCCCGCGGTTCCCGGGACGTAGGAGGGCTCGGCGTCGAGGGAGCGGGCGAGGTCCGCCTCGTCGCGGACGAGGATCGCCCCGGCGAGGAGGGGGACGAAGAACCACTTGTGCGGGTCGATCGTGACGGAGTCGGCCGCCTCGATCCCCGCGAGGAGGCTCCGGTCGCGCTCCGAGAGGAGGGCCGCGCCGCCGAAGGCGGCGTCGACGTGGAGCCAGAGCCCCTCGCGCGCGGCGATCGCGGCGACCTCGGGGATCGGGTCGATCGCCCCCGTCGCCGTCGTGCACGCCGTCGCGACGACGGCGAAGGGGCTCCACCCCTCCTTCCGGTCCCGGGCGACGAGGGAGGCGAGGGCCGCGGGGTCCATCGTTCCTCGGCCGACGGTCGGGACGCGGCGCAGGGAGGAGCGGCCGAGCCCGAGGACGGTGGCGTTCCGGGCGATCGAGAAGTGCGCCTCCTCGGAGGCGTAGAAGCAGGGACGTTTGCCGGAGGCCGCGGCGGGGCCCTCGTCGATCCAGGCCGGGAAGGCGCGGTCGCGCGCGCAGAGGAGGGCCGTCAGGTTGGCGAGCGTGCCGCCGGGCACGAGGGTCCCGAGGGAACTCTTCCCATAGCCGACCTTGTCGCAGAGGAACCGGGTGACCGCCCACTCCGCCGCCGTCGCGGGCGGGGACTGGCGGAAGGAGCCCGCGTTCTGGCTGAAGCCGGCGACGAGCGACTCGGCGAAGATCCCGGCCGGCCAGGGGGAGGAGTTCATGAGGCCGAGGTAGAGCGGATGGGGGATCCCCATCGCCGTCGGGAGGGCGACCTCGCGGAGCTCCTCGAAGGCCTTCCTCCAGCCGGCGCCTTCGGCGGAGATCCGCTCGGCGAAGAAGGAGGTCAGCGCCCGGGGATCGGCGGGGGGGGAGACCCCCCGCTTCTCCAGGGAGCCGAGGTACTCGGCGACGATCTCCCCCGCCCGCGCGCCCATGGCGCGCAGCTCGGCCGGGTCGTACGTGAAGGTTGCGCTCGGGTCCATCCCGGGAGCCTACCCGGGCTCCCGGAGACGAGAACGGCGGGGCCGCGGAGCTACTTCCCCCTCTTGACCGTGAAGGACCAGGAGTAGGGGTGCTCCTCGACCCCGCTGGTCCAGCGACCCCAGGCGGTCGCCTTGTACTCGCCGTCGACGAGGTCGGCCGGGCGATCGGCGCGGAAGAAGGCCTTCTCCCCGACCCCCACCGTCCCGTCGACCCACTTGCCGTCCGGTCCCTTGACCACGAGGTGGGAGGCCTTGTGGAGGGCGTCGTGCGCGCCGTCGAGGTGGCCGTGCCACGCGGAGACCTCCGCGGGAAAGGAGGCAAGGACGGCGCCCGGCGCGGGGGAGGGGTGGGGGCCGCGCCGAAGCGGGGTCGGGGCGAGGACGGGCAGGAGAGCCGCGGCCACGAGAAGGGAACGCATCGGGAGTCCTCCGGTCGTCAGGCGGAGAAAAAGAGCCGCTCCGGAGGCCGCCTGTTAGCGAGGGACTTGCCGATCCGCGAGGAGATCCTAGACTTCCGCATTCGACTCGGGTCGGACAGGCGAGGCCGGGCGGCTGTGCCTGGCGCGCGTCAGATGGGGCCGCGCGCCACCGCTTCGGTTTCGGCTGCCGGAAGGTCTCGTAGTAGGCCGCCGAGACAGAATGTTGCTTTCGCGTTCTCGGAAGCGGGCGGGACGTCTCCTTTCCTCGGATGGTCAGAGGAGGGCTCGAGGTCCGGGCCTCGCGCCGCGCCACAGTTCCACGGCGCCGACCGTCTCCCCTCCCGCGCGGCGGCTCTGCGTCGCGGCGATCCTCCTCGCCATCGCCTTCTGCGCGCTCTACGCCTGGCAGGTCCGCCCGATCTTCCTCTCCCCGGGGATGCCCCCCGGCGAGCGGGGCCTGCTCGTCTTCAAGATCGTCGTCGAGATGCTCTTCGCCTTCCCGGCGGCGACGATGCTCCTCGTCGCGGGGACCTACCTCTTCGCGCGGAGGCGGAGGGAGCCGGCCCCGGTCGGGGACGGGTCCCTCCCCCCGGTCGCGATCGTCTACCTCTGCTGCGACGACCTCGACCGGGAGGCCGTCGAGAGCCTCCGGCGCCTGAGATACCGCGGGCCCCTGCACCTGATCGTCCACGACGACGCTCCGGGGGGGGACCCGAGGGTGGACCGGCTCGCGCGGCAGATGGCGGGGGACACGCGGCTGCGCTTCCTCCTCCTGCGGCGCCCCGAGAAGACGGGGGGGAAGCCCGGCGCCCTCAACTACGTCCTCGAGAAGGCCGGGCACCTCTTCGAGCACTTCCTCCTGTGCGACAACGACTCGATCGCGACCGATCCCGACGCGATCGAGAAGCTCGTCGCCCGGATGGCCGATCCGAGGGTCGCCGTCGCGCAGTGCCGCAACGTCTCGGTCGAGGACGGCCGCGCCTGCGCCGTGAACCGGGTCCTCTCGCGGGCGGTCGACGTCTTCCACCTCTTCCTCTCGATGGCGCGCCGCCACGGGTGGTGCCCGTTCGTCGGGCACAACGCCCTGGTGCGGGCGAGCGCCGTCCGGGAGGTCGGCGGGTTCACGCCCGGGTGCTTCGCGGACGACATCGACCTGACGATCCGGTTGAACCTCGCCGGCTACCGCGTCGCCTACGCGGAGGAGGTCCCCTTCGGCGAGAAGCACCCCCCCTCCTACGAGGCGTTCCGCAAGCGCACCTACAAGTGGTCCTACGGGAGCATGCAGGTGCTCAAGCGCCACGCCGGGACGGTGATCCGGACGCGCGCGCTCAACCTGGCGGAGAAGTGGGGCTTCTTCCAGTTCATCGGGTTCTACACGCTCCAGACGGTCCTCCTCTTCTACGTCGCGCTCTTCTACCTCGCGGCTCCCTTCCTCCTCCGGAGGGAGGACTTCGACCTCGCGGCGACCGTCGTGTCGGGGACCCTCATCCCTCCCATCATCTTCCTGCCGGTCATCGCCTTCGCCGTCCGGCACCGGCGGGTGCGGAGCCTGCCGGCCTTCCTCACCACCTGCTGGCTCGGCTACGGGGCGGCGGACTTCCCGACGGCGCGCGGCACGCTCGACTCGCTCCTCGGCCGGCCGCGGAGCTGGGTCCCGACGAACGCGCGCGGGACGGGCTGCGGCGGCGGGGCGCTCCTCGCGGAGGCGCTCTTCGGCGCGGCGCTGCTCCTCGTGCCCCTGTTCAAGTTCCCCCTCCTCCTCCTCTCCCCGCTCACCTTCGTCATCGCGGCGAAGTTCCTCTTCATCCCCACGATGGGCCTCGTCTACCGGGACGAGGAGGACGCGGCGAGGCCCGCCCCTTTCCGCGTCCCACGGCTGGCGGCCGCCTACGCGAGCGTCGTCCTCGTGCTCGTGCTCCTCTCCGCCCACCCCGGCCCCTCCGCGCGCGGCTCCGTCGAGGTGCGCGGGAAGGAGCTCCTCGTGGACGGGTCCCCGTTCACGGTCCGCGGGATCCACTACTCCCCCTGGCGGCCCGGGACCGGACCGGGCCGGTCTCCCTACCCGGGGCCCGACCTCGTCGAGGAGGACCTCCAGTGGGTCGACCGGCTGCACGCGAACACGCTCCTCGCCTTCGACCCTCCCGGGCATGTCCTCGACGCTGCCGCGCGCCATCGCCTGCGGGTCCTCCACGTCTTCTGGATCGAGTGGCCGCGGTTCGGGACGCCCGCCTTCGCCCCGCGGGAAGCGGAGATCCTCGAGGCGGTGCGCTCGATGCGCTCGCACTCCTCCCTCCTCGGTTGGGTCCTCGGGAACGAGATCCCCTCGTGGGTCGTCGAGGAGAGGGGGGCCGCGCGCGTGGAGGCGGACCTCCGCGCCCTCTACGAGAAGGTGAAAGCGGTCGATCCCGCCCACCCCGTCACGCACGGCAACTGGCCCAACACGCGCAGCCTCGACCTCCGCTTCCTCGACCTCGCCGCCTTCAACGTCTACGCGCTGTGGCCGCCCGAGGTCGTCGCGCGCGGCTACGGGAAGTTCCTCCGGGAGGTCCTCGCGCCGACGGTCGGCGACCGGCCGCTGCTGATCACCGAGTTCGGCGCGAACAGCCTGGAAGCGGGGGAGGAAGGGCAGGCGCGTCTTCTCGGATCGTGCTGGGACGGGCTGCTGGAGGCGGGGTGCGTCGGGGGAGTCGCCTTCGAGTTCGCCGACGAGTGGTGGAAGAACTACTCGAACCCGAAGCTCCCCGGCGCCTGGTGGGACCGGGTCGAGGCGCTCGACGACCATGCGACCCACGACGCGGACCCGGAGGAGAACTACGGACTCCTCACCGGCGAGCGCCGAGTGAAGCCCGCCTTCGCCGCCGTGGCGCGGATGTACGGCGCGGGGACGGCGGGTCGCCCCGGGGCCGTCGCGCTCGTCGTGGGGGTGATCTCCCTGGCGGCGGCGAGCCTCGTGTGGGCGAGCCGCTCCACGGAACGTCGCGCGAGGGGAGCCGGGCTCGCCGCGGTCGCCCCGGTCCCCTCCGGGGCGCCCCTCGCCTCTCCCCCGAAGTGAGCCCCCCAACATGCTTCGCTCCAGACTCGGCCTCCTGTTCCTGGCGTCCCTGGGCGCCGACGCGCTCGCGTCGACCCCGGGCGAGCGCCCGGGCCTCCCCTTCACGTTCGTGGAGAACCTCGGGCAGTGGGACGTCCCCGCCCGCTTCGTCGCGCGCGTGGGAGGAACCCTCGTCGGCGTGGAGGAGGACCGGCTTTCCCTCCTCTTCCGAAGCCGAACGGAGGGAGGAGAGCGGGGGGCACTCGTCCGGATGGTCTTCGAGGGCGCGGCGGGGAAACTCCGTCTCGAGGGGGAGGGCCGGCGGGAGGGGACGCACAACTTCTTCCTCGGGGACGACCCCACCCGGTGGCGGAGGGACCTCCCCGGATACGAGGCGGTGCTGTGCGGCGGGCTCTACCCCGGCGTGGACCTCCGGGTCCGGAAGGGCCGGGGCGGGATCGAGTACGACCTGCTCCTCTCCCCCGGCGCGGACCTGGGGAGCGTCGTCGTCCGGTGCGAGGGGATCGAGGACCTGCGAACGGAGGGGGATGGCCTGGCCTTCCGGACCGCGCTCGGGGAGATCCGCCAGAGCGCTCCCGTCGCCTGGAAGGTGCGGGGGAGCGGGCCCCCCGAGCCGATCGAATGCCGCGCGCGGGTCCTCGACGCGACTCGCTTCACGTTCGATGTCTGCGGCCTCGGAGCAGAGGACGCGGGGGTGATCGACCCGGGGCTCGACTGGGCCACGTACCTCGGCGGCTCGAGCTACGAGTTCGCCTACGGCCTGACCCTCCAGTCCTCGGGGGCGGTGACCGTGACGGGGGAGACCGCCTCGGTCAACTTCCCCACGAGCCCCGGGGCGTACGACACGTCGTACAACGGATTCGCCGCGCCCACGATCGACGTCTACGTGGCCCGGTTGGGTGCGACGGGGACCTCCCTCGTCTACGCGACCTATCTCGGCGGATCGGGAGGGGACAAGCCCTTCTCGATCGCCGAGGACGCGACGGGAGCGGTGACCGTCGCCGGGAACGCCGACACCGGCTTCCCCGTGACGCCGGGCGCCTACGACACGAGCCTGAGCGGGCAGTCCGACGCCTTCGTGACCCGGCTGAACCCGACGGGGAACGCCCTCGTCTTCTCGACCTTCCTCGGCGGAGGGAGCGGCGACATCGCGCAGGCCCTCGCCCTGGAACCCTCCGGCCATGCGACGCTCACGGGCGTCACCTCCTCGAGCAACTTCCCCGCGACTCCCGGCGCGTTCGCGACGGCCGCGCTGGGCCCCTCGGACGGCTTCGTGGCCCGACTGAACCCGACGGGGAGCGCGCTCGTCTTCTCGACCTTCCTCGGGGGGTCGAACGGGGAGGTGCCGCAGGGGCTCGCCCTCGACGGATCCGGTGCGGCGTTCGTGGCCGGAGTCACCTCCTCCGGCGACTTCCCCGTGACGCCGGGGGCGCTCGACACGACCGCCCAGGGATCCTCGGACGTGTTCGTCACGCGCCTCGACGCGACCGGGAGCGGCCTCCTCTACTCCACCCTGATCGGGGGGAACGGGGGGGACGTCGCCGAGGATGTCGCCGTGGACGCCTCGGGGGGCGCGACCGTGGTCGGCGTCCAGTCGTCGAGCGACTTCCCGACGACGCCGGGCGCGTTCCGGACGACGGCCCAGGGGAATTCGGACGTGTTCGTGGCGCGGTTGAACGCCGCGGGAACCGCGCTCCTCTCCTCGACGCTCCTCGGCGGCTCGGGGGGGGACGTCGGCCGGGGAGTCAGGCTCGGCGCTCTCGGGGAGGCGGCGGTCGTGGGGGACAGCAGCTCGAGCGACTTCCCGACGACGCCGGGGGCGTTCGACTCGACCGCGCAGGGAAGCTCGGACGCCTTTCTCGCGCTGGTCAATCCGACGGGCACCGGGCTCCTCTACTCCACCTACCTCGGCGGCAGCGGCGGGGACGGGGCCTATGCGGTGGGACTCGGCGGGGCCGATTCCGCGACAATCGCGGGGGTGACGAACTCGAGCGACTTCCCGGCGACCTCGGGCGCCCTCGACGCGTCCCTCGCGGGGAGCGGCGACGGAGTGCTCGCCCGATTCACCCTCCCCCCCTGCGGAGCGAGCCCCTACGGCGCCTCGACGGCAGCCTGTTCCGGGCCGATCCAGATCGGAGTCGACCGCTGCCCGCAGGCGGGGGATCCCCTCTTCGGCGTGACCTGCCTCTACGCTCCCCCTGCGGCGGCGGGGGTCCTCCTCCTCGGGGTGGGGCAGGATCTCGCGGGGACCCCGATCCTCGGGATCACCCTCCACGTCTCCCTCGCCCTCCCGGTCTTCCCTCTCGCGGCGGCCTCGAATGGCGTCGGAGTGGCCACGCGGCCGATCCCGATCCCCGGAGGGACGTCGGGCGCGCAGGTCTACTTGCAGTTCGTCTGGCTGAACCCGGCGGGCTGCGGAGGTCCCGGCACGTTCAGCGCGAGCAACGCGCTCGACCTGACCGTGCAGTAGCCCGCGGGGAAGTGGTGGCGCCGGGCCCCCTTGACGGGATCCGGAGGAGGAGGCGCCTCCTCCTCCTCTCGCCGATCCTGCTCCTCGGGCTCCTCGAACTCGTCTCGAGACTCTACGGGAGCCTCTTCCACGGCGTCGGATTCCTCCGACCCGACCTCTACGTCGCCTTCTATCCGGAATTGCGGCCCTTCGAGGAGCGCTGCGTCCGAAACGACGACGAGGCCTTCGACATCCTCCTCCTCGGCCCCTCCGTCCTCCACCCGGACTGGGGCTTCGTCCAGGAGTGCCTCTACGAGGAGCTCCTCTACCGGACGGGCAGGGTCGTCTGGATCCACAACCTCTCCCAGGGTGGCCACACCTCGCTCGACTCCCTCCTCAAGTACGGGAGGCTCGGGGAGGAGCGCTTCGACCTGGTCGTCGTCTACCACGGGATCAACGAGACGCGCGCGAACAACGCGCCCCCCTCGGTCTTCCGGCGCGACTACACCCACTACTCCTGGTACGCGCGGCTGAAGTGTCTCGAGGGCCATCCGGAGAGCCGCCTCGTCACCCTGCCGACCACGGCCGCCTGGTGCCTGTCCGCCGCGAAGGAGAAGCTCGGGCTGGCGACGGTCCTCCCGCGGGATCGCCCCCGGGAGGACTGGGTCCGGTACGGGAGCGACGTCAAGACCGTGGAGCCCTTCCGGGAGAACCTGACCCGGATCCTCGAGATCGCCCGCCTGCGGGGGGAGCCGGTCCTCCTGATGACGTTCGCCTTCCACATCCCCGAGGGGTACGAGAGCGGGAAGTTCTACCGCAAGGAGCTCGACTACACGCGGCACGACTCGCCCATCGAGCTGTGGGGCTCGCCGGCGAACGTGGCCGCGGGGATCGAGGCCCACAACGCCGTCGTGAGAGAGCTCGCGCAACGCCACGGGACGCACTTCGTGGATGAGGACCGGAGAGTCCCGAAGCGAGGCGAGAACTTCAACGACGTCTGTCACCTGACCTTCCGGGGATGCGAACGGTTCGTCGAGGGGATGGCGGAGGTCATCGTCCCGCTCGCCGGGGAGCGCGTGCGCCGATAGGGCCCCGCGGGGCGGGATTCCCCACGGCCTTGACGGGTCCGTTCCCGGCGTCGAAGATCGGGTCGTCCCGCGGGGCGGTGCGAGCCCCGCGGTGTTCGGGTGATGGGTGCCCGCGGGCGGCGACGGGGCCGCGGCGACCTACGGCGCCGCGGCCGCCCCTCTCCCATCCGAGGTTCGGGAGACGCGATCAGGAAAGCCGAATGGGAGCGAGGGTCCTCCGCGCACTGGCGACCGCTCTCCTCCTCGCCGAGGCGGCCGGCGCCCAGGTCGCGGCGCCGAACGGGCACTGGGAGCCCTACTTCCTCGACACCGGCTTCGTCTCGAATCCCGGTTCCTCCCCCTCCGTCGTCTTCCAGCAGACGATCGCGCTCGCGCCCGCCGTCCCCTGGATCCGGGTGACCTTCACGCTGGCGAACCTCCCGAAGGGGAGTGCCGTGCGTGTGACCTCCCTCCTCGACGGGGAGCAGCAGACCCTCGACGGGGTCCGCCTGCAGCAGTGGTCCCTCGGGACGGCCTACCTCAACGGATCCTCCGTGCTCGTCGAGCTCATCGCGGGCGCCGGGACCGCGGCGAACCAGCTCCGGATCGACCAGCTCTGGGTCGGAGATCCCCCGTCCAACGGCGCTGCCCCGCCGACGGTGTGCGGGGGGACCGACGACCGGGTCCCCGCGAGCCATCCGGCGGTGGGCCGCCTCCTGACGGCGGGTCTCGGAGGCGGGTGCTCCGCCTGGATCCTCGACGGCCCGGCCGGAACGGCCGACCGCTGCCACCTCTCGGCGGGGGACTGCTTCCCGGGCCTGACGGTCCTCCAGTTCGACGTCCCGGACTCGACGGCGGGCTGCGCCCTCGTCCATCCGCCCGCTTCGCAGCAGTTCGCCGTCGACCCCGGCTCCCTCGCCTTCCTCGCCGGCGGGATCGGGAACGACTACGCCGTCTTCCGGTGCTTCTCGAATCCGACGACCGGGCTGACGACGTTCCAGGAGCAAGGCGCGGCGCTGGCATTCGCCGCGACGACCCCCGCTCCCGGCGCGACGGTGCGGGTGACCGGATTCGGCACCGACGGCACGGACGCCGCCGGCGCGGGGGGGGGGAGCGGGAACTGCAACTGTCCCGTCGCCGCCGGCACCGGCTCGCGCAACCAGGTCCAGCAGACGTCCACGGGTCCGCTCCTCGGCTCCCCGGGGACGCAGCTCGACTACCAGGTCGACGTCTGCGGAGGCACGGCGGGCGCGCCCGTGATCGAGGAGTCGAGCGGCCTCGCCGTCGGCATCCACACGCACGGCGGGTGCTCGGACCCCGTCGGGTCGACCGCGAACCACGGGACGGCGCCGACGAACCCCGGCCTCGCCGCCGCGATCTCCGTCTCCTGCGTCCCCGGTCCCGGGAACGACGAGTGCGCAGGGGCGATCCCGCTCGCGACGGGCCTCAACGCCGGGTTCTCGAACTTCGGGTCGAGCCTCTCCTCCGCCCCCTGGTCGTGCGGGCCCGGAGGGAGCGACGTCTGGTTCACCTACACGGCGACCTGCACCGGGCCGGCGACGATCTCGCTCTGCGGCCCGGGCTTCGCGACCTTCGACGCGATGATCCAGGTCTTCTCGGGGGGGTGCGGCGGCCTCCTCCCGCTCGCCTGCAGCGACGACGTCTGCGGCGCCGTCCCGCAGGTCCTCCTCGCCGTCACGGCGGGGACGACCTACCGGCTGCGCGTCGGCGGGTACAGCGGATCGCAGGGGAGCTTCGACCTCCTCGTGCTGTGCGGTCTCCCCGGTCCGGGGAACGACGAGTGCGTCGGGGCGACGCCGATCTTCGACGGCGTGAACACGGTCCGGACGAACGGCGGGGCGACCCTGTCGGGCCCCGCCTGGACCTGCGGGCCGGGAGGGAGCGACGTCTGGCACGCCTACACCGCGACCTGCTCCGGAACGACGCTCTTCACCCTCTGCCCCCCGGGATCGACGTCCTACGACACGGTCCTCTCGGTCTACGGGGGCTCCTGCGGCTCCGTCTCGCTGCTCGGCTGCAACGACGACTCCTCCTGCGGGCTCCCCTCGACGGTCACGGTCCCGACGGTCGCCGGGACCACCTACTTCCTGCGTGTGGGGGGGACCGCCGGCGCGACCGGGAGCTACCGCCTCGCCGTCTCGAACACCTGCGAGTGCGCCGTCTTCGCGGAGAACTTCGGGACGGGGGGGCTCGGCGCCTACGTGGAGACCGACGCGGCGGGCAACCCCGCGGCGACCCTGTGGCACGGGGAGGCCTCCTGCAACGGCGCGGTCCCGATCCCCGCGACGATGGGGGCGAACGCCGCCGCGTACAACCTGGGGAACTTCGGGATCTTCAACTACGCGACGGGCCCGTTCCCGAACGCGGGGGCGATCGAGTCGCCGGTGATCCCCGCCCTGCCGAGCCCGAACCTCCTCCTCTCCTTCGAGTACGCGAAGGAGACGGAGGGAGGCGGGAACGGCGGCTTCGACCAGTGCTTCGTCGAGGCGCGGCCGGTCGGGGGCCCCTGGGCGACGTACCTCCAGATCCTCGGCAATTCCCCCTGCCCGGCCTCGACGGCCGCGAGCGTCCTCCTCACCGGGATCACGAACGACTGGCAGCACCGCTTCCGCTTCGACACGGTCGACGGGTCCTCGAACGCCTTCCAGGGATGGTGGATCGACAACGTGAAGGCGAGGACGGGAGGCGCCTTCTCGACCCGGGCGACCGCGTGCGGCGCGCCTTCCCCGACCCTGACGGCGACCGGTCTCCCCGCGCTCGGCGGGTCGGTCGCTTTCGTCCTGGGGGGGGTCACGGGAGCCCCCGTCCTCTGGGTCGGCCTGCCCGTCTCCGCCCCGCTGTGCGCGCCCGGCGCCTGCCTCCTCGGCGCCAGCCTGAGCATCGTGCTCCCGGTCGACTCGATCGCCTTCGACATCCCCTGCGACCCGACCCTCGCCGGGGGCGCCGCCTCCGTCCAGGGGGCGAACCTCTTTGGGCCGGGCGGCTGCCTCCTTCCGCTCCCCTTCTCGGTCAGCGACACGATCGACATCTCGCTCGGGTAGGCGGCGGGGCTCCCTACAATCCGCCCCGTGTGGTCGCGACGACCCGTTGCGCTCCTCCCCTTCCTCCTGCTTCCCCTCCTCGCCCCCCCCGGCGGCGCCCAGGAGTCGCGCGCGGCGAGCCGGGCGCGCAACCGCGATCCGCACGGCCCGGCCGACGTCGAGGGCTACATCCGGTCGCTCGAGGACCCCAAGCGCGACGCCTACCAGCGGCCCGACGAGGTGGTCGCCGCGCTCCGGCTCCCCCCCGACGCGACGGTCGCCGACCTCGGATGCGGCCCGGGGTACTTCACGACGCGGCTCGCCCGCGCCGTGCCGCAGGGGATCGTCTACGCCGTCGACGTCGAGCCCGCCCAGCTCGACCGGCTGAACGAGAGGACGCGGGAGCAGGGGCTGGAGAACGTCGTCCCCGTCCTCGCCCCCGTCGACGACCCGCGGCTCCCGCCGGGGCGGATCGACCTCCTCTTCGTCTGCGACACGTACCACCACTTCGGCGACCGCCCCCGCTACCTCGGGAAGCTGCGGAAATGCCTGCGGCCCGGCGGCCGCCTCGTCGTCATCGACTACTTCAAGAGGAAGCTCCCCGTCGGTCCTCCCCCCGATCACAAGATGGAGCGGGAGGAGGAGCTGGCGGAGATCGAGGCGGCGGGGTTCCGACTCGTCGAGGAGCCGACCTTCCTCGAGCACCAGTACTTCCTCGTCTTCGAGCCGGGGGAGCCCCCTCCCGCGCGCCCGCAGGCCGACTGGAGGGTGAGGCCCAAGGTGCTCCTCCTCGTCTACGACCCGGTGATCGAGTCGCGGGGGGGGAAGCGTCTCCACGAGGTCTGCGGGTGGGGCGATCCCGAGCGGCTCAACCGCGAGCTGATCGGAGACCTGCGCCGGGCGAGCGGCGGGAGCGTGCAGTACGAGGTCGTCGAACGGATCGTCCTCGACCGCTGGCCGGTGATGCGGGACGGGTTCGCCTACGACGACGAGTCCTTCCTCGCCTGCTTCGAGGGGCGGGCGAAGTGGCGCGAGCCCGACGGGGTCGACTACGGGAGGATGCACGAGGACGCCGACGTGGTCCGCAAGGTGAACGAGGGGAAGGTCGACGAGGTCTTCGCCTGGGGGGCCCCGTACTTCGGGTGGTGGGAGTCGAACATGGCCGGGCCCGCGGCCCACTTCTGCAACTCCGATCCGACCGAGGAGCCGCGCCTGAAGCGCCGCTTCGTCTTCATGGGATTCAACTACGAGCGCGGCGTCGGCGAGGCCCTCGAGTCCTACGGGCACCGGGCCGAGTCGATCCTCGCGCACGTCTTCGAGCGGCTCGGCCCCTGGGAGGCGAAGGAGACCCACGCGTGGAACCGCTTCACGCTCCATGACAAGGTCGCGCCCGGGAGGGCGGCCGTCGGAAACGTCCACTTCGCCCCGAACAGCGAGAAGGACTACGACTGGGGGAACCGCCGCCCCGTCGAGAGCGCCTGCGACGACTGGCTCTCCTTCCCGGACCTCCGGGGCCGCACGCGCCGCGTCGACTGCGAGGAGTGGGGGAGCGGGGACATCCGCGCCCATCACCGCTGGTGGTTCGAGCACCTGCCGCGCGCGCCGGGGGAGACCGACGGGATCCGGAACAACTGGTGGTCCTACGTCGCCGACGTCAACTCCTACGACTGATCGTCCGACCTTGCGCCGCCCGCGGAGTCCGTTCCGCCGGTTCGTCCGCGAGCTGCGCTGGCTCTTCAAGTCGCCGGGGAAGTTCTTCCGCGGGCTTCTCGGCGGCCTGTGCATGCTCACCGCCGTCGTCGGGCTCGCGATCCCGATCTTCCCGCAGATCCCCTTCTTCCTCGCGGGGCTCGCCCTGCTCGGCTCGGTCTCGCCCCGCGCGCGGCTCACGCGCACCCGGCTCCGGGCGAAGATCCGGCAGTGGCGGGAGAAGCGCGCCGCCCGCCGGCGCGGCCGCGGTCGCTAGGAGAAGAGGGGGGCCGGCCCGGGGGCCAGCCGCTCAGAGGTGTTTCTCGACCTCGGTCGCGGTCTTGAGGTCGGAGACGGTGAGGACCACCGTCGCGCGACCCGTCGTGGTCGCCGCCGCGTAGCCGCAGTCGACGTTGATCCCGCGCTCGGCGCAGGCCGCCGCGACGCGCGCGAGAGTGCCCGGCTTGTTCTCGAGGTCGAGGCACAGGACCGGCGCCGTCCAGGCCGAGATCCCGGCCTTCGTCAGCGCGGCGGCGGCCTTGGGAGCGTCGTCCACGAAGAAGCGGCCGCACCCGCCGGTGACGGTGAAACCCGTGATGTTCACCTTCGCGTTGCCCAGCGTGCTCGCAACTTTCGCCATCGAGCCCGGCTTGTCCTCAAGCGTCACGCGAACTTCCGTTCCGATCGCCATGATCGCCCTCCCGGGAGAAAAGGGGGCCTACGTTCGCCTCGGACGCCGGAGCGCACGCTGCGCCCCGGACCGAAGGCGAAACCTAGAGAGCGCCCTCCGGCTCGTCAACTCCGGCCGGCCTACCACCGGAAGTGCTCCCGCGCCAGCCACCGCGCGACGCGCGTCGGCTGCTCCTCGAGGAGGCGGTCGAAGGCCGCCTCGTCGCGGGCCGCGATCGCCTCCTTCAGGTCGGAGGCAAGCTCCCGCGGGAAGCGTCCCGCCAGGCCCTCCAGCCGCCCGACGAGCTCCTCCGCGGCCGTCCAGTCGACGCCCTTCCGGCTCCGCTTCCGGTACGCCTCGATCCCCTTCGGCACCTCGGCCCATCCCCGCGCGACCTTCCCCTCGAGGGTCGGCTTCAGGGCCGCGAGCGTCTTCGCGTCGGGCGTCTTCGAGAACCGCTTCCCCCAATCGAGGAGGAGGGCGAGCGCGGGGTCCCGCTCCTCGCGGGCGAGGGTCGCCGCCGTCGCCTCCACGGAGAGGACCGCATTCGCGACCGCCGCCACGCGGCCGCTCGCCTCCGCGGCCGCCGCGACGCTCTTCGGGTCGAAGTTCGCCGCCTCCTTCAGGATCGCCTCGACCGCGGCGACGTCCCCGTCGTGGAGCGCGGGGCCGACCTTCGGCCAGCGCTCGAGCCACGACCGGAGGTCCCGGAGTCGGCGCTTCTCGATCAGCTCGGAGAGCGGCGTGTCGAGGAACGACTCGTTCCCGGGGCTCCAGGGGGCGTCGAGGACGAAGCCGGGGTCCCCCTCCCACGCCACCGTCCCGTCGATGTCGAGGAGGAGCAGGCGGGGGAGGTTGAACCGGGAGATCGAGTAGTCCGTGAACGTCTCCCCGATCCCCGTCCCCTGGAGCCGGTCGACCGCCACGGCGCCCGGGAGCGGATGGGCCTGGAGGTAGCCCTCCGCGCGAGCCGCGTCGGTCCCGGAGACGACGGAGAGGATCTCGAGCCCGACCTCGGCGTGGCGCTCGGCGAGGTCGCGCAGCCAGGCGTCGATCGGGATGCGGTCGTTCTGCTCGACGCTCCAGAGGACGAGGAGCTGGGGCGCGGGCCCGACGTCCTCCCACGCCGCGCGCTTCCCGCGGATCCAGCCCGAGGCCTTCGGGAAGGGGGGGACGTCGCCGAGGAAGCTCCCGTCCGTCGGGCCGTCCCCCTCGCGCAGCCTCGCCATCCGGAGACTCCGCTCGATCGCCGAGGCGGGGTCCCGCGCGTCGCGGGCGAGGAAGCGGACGTTGCGGAAGCGCGCTTCGCCGGGCCCGATGACGAGGCCGAAGCTCCCGCGCAGGACGTCGAGGGTCCCGAATTCGTGGGTCGCGAGGAACGCCCCGTCGAGCCACGCGTCGACGAGGGTCCCGGAGACGTCGAGCCGCAGCTTGTGCCATCGCGCGCCTGCGGTCGCCTTCGGATCGGCCGCGACCTCGACCGGGACGTGGCGCCACGTCTTGAAGGAGCCGCCGAAGGAGGTCGCGAGGTCGACGAAGCCCGAGCCGGCCGTCCCCTCCTTGGAGACCCCCGGGAAGAAGACGAGGGCGTGGAAGTCGGAGGCGGCCTTCCGGCCGAATACGAGCCCGGCGAAGTTGCACTTCCCTCGCTCCGCGAGGAGGTCGACCTCCATCGAGAAGTCCCCGCCGGTGACGCGGTCGAGGGTGAGGATCTTGAAGTCGTAGCGGTCGGGGGCGTACTCGCCGGACTTCGCCGCGAGGTCGGTCCCCTCGGGCCGGAAGGGGGACTCGCCGACGGCGGCCCAGCCGGCAAGGTCCTTCTCGTTGTAGGCGAGCTCCCAGATCTGGAGGGAGACGCGCGAGGTCTCGAGCGCGCGGCGGTAGGCGACGAGGAGATCCGGGAGGTCGTGCTGGGTCGCGAGCCTCCAGGAGACGTCCATCACCATGCGCGGCAGGCCGGCCGCCTCGTAGCGCTCGACGAGGGCCTTCGCCGCCGCGGCGAGCTCGGCGTGGGTCCGCTCGAGGCTCGATCGCTTGGGGTCCCACTTCTCGAGGAGGCGCTCCGCCTCCCGCACGCCCTTCTCGTCGACCGGGGTGGCCGACTCGAGGACCTGGAGGGCCCGCAGCACGAGGGCGGTCGCGCGGTCCGTGTTCTTCTGGTCGGCGAGGAAGGCGGCGAACTCCGTCAGCAGGGGGACGTCCCCCGGCCCGGCGGCGAGGCCCTTCTCGAAGTGCTCCGCCGCCACCTCGGGGTTCTTGTCGACGAGGGCGGCGCGGGCCCACTGGAGGTAGGGGCGCTCGTGGGGGGCGTGGCCCGTGCGCTCCTGCGCGAGCCGCTCGAGCCATTCCTTCCAGACCTCGTCGAGGTCCCCGATCGTGGCGGGGAGGGGGACCTCCTTCGCGTCGGCCGGGCGCTTCAATCCGCGGATCGCGGGCTTGGGATTCGCGAGGACGACCTTCTCGAAGTTCTCGACCGCCCCCTTCCCGACCCTTCCGCCCGAGGAGTCGATGAACTCCTGGAAGGCCTTCCGATAGACGAACCGGCCGTCGACCGGGTCCTGGTAGTTGTAGAGGAAGTAGACGACGCCCCAGGTCGGGGCGTACCAGGCGGGGCCCCAGGCGTACTCGTTCTCGAGGACGATGCGGAAGGTCGGCGCCGTCCGCGGGACCGTCTCCGGCACCTCGGGGTCGACCCCGTCCGCCGCGCTCGCCATCCAGCCGTTCTTCATCCTCTCGACGAGCGGGATCAGGCGGTGGTCGGCCGGCTCGTTCGTGACGACCGTCCCGTTCGGGAGGATGCGGGAGCCCTCGAAGAAGGAGGCGAGCCCCTCGTTCAGCCAGCCCGCCGCGCTCGTGGCGAGGGAGACGAACTGGTGCGCGGCCTCGTGGAAGAGGGTCCCGATCATCTCCTGGAACCCGCCCGCGCCGATGTAGGTCTCGACGGCCCCGCCCGTGAACTGCCCGCCGCTCCACTTCGCCGGAGGCCCGCTCCCGAGCTCCAGGTACTCCTCCCTCGTCCGGAAGATGCGGAGCGAGATCCGGGAGACCGCCTTCTTGCTCTCGGGCGTCCCGTACCGGAAGAACGCCCGGTAGAAGGCGTTCATGTGCTCCATCGCCTCGCCGGCGCGCACCATCGCCTCGTAGCCGGCGTCGGTCTCCGTGAGGTAGTTCTCCCGCTCGAGGGTCGAGCGCTCCTCCCACGTCGCGTGCTTCTCGTCGTGCTTCCGGATCCACTCCCTCGACACCCCCTCGAGGAGGTCCTTCGGCTTGGCGTCGGGGGCGAGGCTCGGGTCGGGGGCCGAGGCGAGACGCTGGATCGCGGTCCGGCTCGACTCGAGCTCGGGGTCGAGGGCGAGGATCTGCTTGTGGACGCGGATCGCCGAGTGGGGGCGGCGCTCCTTCTCGTACTGGAGGGCGACCGGCTCGAGCTTGCGGACGAAGGTCCTCGAGAGGTCGAGGAGGTCCGGAGCGATCGGGTCGATCGCGAGGAGCCGGGTGCGGACCGCCTCCTGCTCCCCCCTCGGCGCCTTCTGCGCGACGAGGAGGGCGAGCTCGCGGTGGAGCGAGTAGGTCGCCTCGTCCCGGTCGCCGGAGGTCTGCGCGAGGCGCACGCGCAGGTCCCAGGCCTGCGGCGACCTCGCATCGCGCTCGAGCGCCCTCTCGATCCAGTGGCGCGCCCCCGCCAGGTCCCCCAGGCCGAGTGCCCGCTCGGCGAGCGACACGGCCTCCGCGAACCCCGAGCCCGCCTGCGGGGGGAGGGGGAAGAGGAGCGGAAGCGAGAGGAGAACCGGGAGCTTCACCGGAACGAGAGGCGGGGCGTAGTGCGCGGCGTCCCGAAGGAGGGGAGGATTCTAACCCCGTGGTTCCGGCATCCGCCTGAATCGGATCCGGCCCCCGCGGGATTCCGTGAGTGAACCGCCGTGACGGGATCCGCCTTCTCCCCCGACCTCGAGAGCCTCCTCGCCCACCGGGACTTCGTCCGCTCCTTCGCCCGCGCCCTCCTCTTCGACGAGAGCCGGGCCGACGACGTCGTCCAGCAGACCTGGCTCGCGGCGCTCGAGCGGCCCCCGCGCGACCGGGGCTCGCCCCGCTCCTGGCTCGCCGCCGTCGCGCGGAATTTCGCGCGTCGCACGGCGAGGGAGGAGAGCCGGAGGCTGCGTCGCGAGGAAGCCGCCGCGCGCCCCGAGCGCATCCCGGCGACGGCCGAGATCGTGGAGCGCGAGGCGGCGCGACGGGAGATCGTCGAGTCGGTCCTCGCGCTCGAGGAGCCCTACCGCTCGACCGTCCTGCTCCGCTACTTCGACGGGCTTCCCCCTCGAAAGGTCGCGGCGCGCTTCCGCGTCCCCGTCGCGACGGTTCAGACGCGGCTTCGCCGGGCGCTCGGGCAGCTGCGCGAGGCGCTCGACCGCCGTCACGTCCGGGAGCGCGCCGCCTGGTGCGCGGCCCTCGGGAGGCTCGCCATGCGCGAATCGGCAGGGCTCGCCCGGATTCCCTCGACCTTCGTCTCTCATCCCTTCGCCTCGCTCGGCGCCGTCGCGTGCCTCCTCGCGGCGGCGGTGGCCGCGCTCCAGGTCGTCCCGCGTCCGCTCGAGCGGCGGGCCCCGACCCTCGTCGCGGCCGTGCCCGAGCCGAGCCCTCCGGTTCTCCTCCCCGAGGCGACCCGGGAGTCCGCCGAAGCGACACACCGAGCCGAGGTGCAGACGCCGCCTGCCGGTTCTGCGCCGGCGAACGCGGTCCTCCGGGGGCGGTGCGTCGCGGCCGAGACGGGGAAAGCCCTTGCGGGGTGTCTCGTCGAGTTCCATGGCGGTGGGGGAAACGTGCCGGCTTGGACCGCGCTGAACGGCCCCATCTCGTGGACCGATCCGGCCCCCGTCCGGACCGGGGCGGACGGGAGGTTTCAGTTCTCCTTCGTTCCACCCCCGCCCTTCGGCGACTTCGTCCTCTCCGTGTCCGCGGAGGGGCGGGCACCGCGGACGGGGCGCTGGTTCGAGTTCCCGCCAGGGGAGGTGCGCGACCTCGGAGACGTCCTCATGTCGCGAGGGTGGAGGGTCAGGGGCCATGTGGTCGACACCGACGGGAGCCCGGCCGACGGGGTCAGCGTCGGATTCGACAAACTGCCGCTCCCCGTCGAGGGGAGCAAGGCCGCCAACCAGGCCCGCTACGGCGGCACGGGCCCGGACGGCGCCTTCGAGGTGCGCGCGCTCCTCCCGGCGGGGACGTTCGTCGTCTCGATCCCGCGGGGGGCGTTTCGGCTCGTCGAACCGAGGATCGCCACGATCGAGGAGGGGAAGGGGATCGAGAACCTCCGCGTCGTCGTGCGGCGCCTCCCCACGATCGAGGGGAGAGTTCTCGACGAGGAGGAGAAGGGGATGGAGGGGGTTCCGCTGGCTCTCGTCGCGGCCGGGGCGACGGAGGCCGCGGCGCGGACGTCGCGGTCGTTCACGTTCGGGAAGACGGGAGTCGACGGGAGGTTCAAGTTGCGTCCGATGTACGGGGCGGATGGGGATCCGCTCCCGAGACGGCTCACCGTCGCCGCGTCGTCCGGGTTCGAGGTCGTCGGAGAGGAGCCCGAGGTCCGCTGGGGGACGAAGGACGCGCGTCTCGTCGCGAGGCGGGTGCGGGAGGCGCGCCCGACCCTCGCGTTGACCGTCGTCGAGGCGGGGAGCGGGCGTCCCGTGGAGGAGTTCGCGGTCCGGTGCCACCCGGAGGACTCGGGTATGGCTGCGGAGGCGTCGTGGCGTCTCGGGGGCCGCCACGAGGGGGGCGCGGTCGAGGTCGACGGGATCTCGCCGGGTCGGCACGTCCTCGTCGTGGTTCCCCGGGAGCCGACCCTCGTCCCGACCCTTCCCCTCGAGTTCGAGGTTCCGGCCTCGGGCCCCGTCCCGCCCCTGCGCGTCGAGGTCGAGCGCGCGCGGCCCTTCGTCGTGCACGTGAGGACGAGGTCGGGCGTGCCGCTCGGCGGATCCGAAGTCCACCTCCTGCGTCCGCAGCCGCCGAGGCCGGTCCCCGTGGACGCGGAGACGCTCTTCGTCCGGTTCCGGGAGGCGAGGATCCCTCCCTGGACCTCGGATGGCTCCTTCCCCTGGCTCCTCTCCGAGGCGAGGACAGGGACGGATGGTCGCGCGCAGATCTCCGGTCCGCCGGGAGCGAAGGGGCTCGTCCTCCGCGTGACGGGCTCGTCGCACCCGCCTGTGATTCGAAATGACCTCGTCGTTCCCGAGGCGGACGCGACGGTCGAGATCATCCCTCCCGAGCCCAGCCGACTGTGGGGACGTGTGAAGCCCAATGGCCTCGCGGACCGCGCGGCGCTCCGAGTGAAGAGGGCCGGGGAGCGGGGGAGCCTGCCCGACCCGATCCCAATCGCGACGGACGGGGCCTTCTCGATCGCTTCCCTCCCCGCAGGCTTGTGGGAGCTCCGGTTCGTCGTCCGGATGGAGCGCGACGCGTCCCACGGCCCGGGCGCGAGCATCCACACGGTTGGGTGGATCGACTGCGGGAAGCCCCTCGGCGTGTTCCGCCTCGAGGAGGGGGAAACGAAGGAGGTCGAGCTCGACGCGACGGCTCTCGTCACGGGGCGCCTCGAGGGGAAGGTCGTCCCGTCCGAGATCCTCCGCCGATTGCCGAAGGCGAGGCTCTCCGGGAAGACGGGGTCGATGGAGGGGCACGCGGGGGACTACCTCCTCGACGCAGAGGGGCGGTTCACCGTTCCGGACGCGCTGCCGGGCGAGTACACGATCTCCCTCGTCTTTCCCGACGGTGAGGCCCTCGAGAGCCCCGAGGGGTTCAAGATCGGGGCGGGGGAGAGGGTCGTCCGGGAGTTCCGCTTCATGCCTCGTTGAGCCCAGCCCGGCCCGGATTCCCCCCCGAGGGAGGGAGCGACCGCCGGGCGAGGCCGGGGGGATCGGCGCTGGCGCCGGGGGCGCAGCAGGCCGCGCCCGAGGAGTCCGTCCCGGCGCGGAGCGGCGCCTCCGCCCCGTAGGAGTCCGACGCGCCGAACGTGAAGAAGGACTCCCACTCGATCCCCTGGGGGTCCCTCGCCCAGGCCTTGTCGGACCGGGCGTAGCAGCAGGTCGTGGCCTTCTCCCGGGCGAGGCTCGCGCCCGCCCTCTCGAGCCGGCCCTCGAGCTCGGCCAACTCCTCCCTCGACTCGGCCTCGATGCCGAGGTGGTCGAGCCCGCTCCGCCGGCCCCGGCTCGAGACGGCGAAGTTCACGCGGGGGTCCTCGATCCGCCACTTCGCGTAGTCGGCCTTCTCGACGGTCGGCGGCGCCCCGAAGAGGTGGGTGTAGAAGCGGATCGAGGCCGCGAGGTCCTCGACCGCGACGTGGACGTGGAGTCTCTTCATGGTTCCTTTCTCGGCCGGGAGGCCGCGCGCGCGGGGGCGGCCCGCCGCCTCCCCTCCGGCCGCAGCCCGGCGCAGCAGTCCTCGGTGAGGAAGTCGACGAGGGCGCGCATCGCGCGGAAGTCCGCCGCGTAGCGGATGGAGCGCCCCTCCCGGCGGGAGGCGACGAGGCCCGCGCGGGCGAGCGCCGCGAGGTGGAAGGAGAGCGTCGCCGGGGGGACCGCCAGGCGCTGCGAGAGCGCGCCGGCGGGGACCCCGGCCGGGCCCGCCCGGACGAGGGCCCGGAAGACGGCGAGCCGGGTCGCGTGCGCGAGCGCCGCGAGGGCCCCGAGGGCGTCTCTCGTTTCCACGCTTCCAGAATAGTCGAAATATCGGCCCCTTCCACCCCCCCCTCGACCGGGGCCGACCCGGCAGGGGAGAATGGCCCCGCACTCCCGCGAGTCCCTCGGAGCACCCCGATGCGCACCTCCCTCCTCCGGCCCGGCGCTGCCTTCCGCGCCGGCCGGTTCCTCCTCCTCCTCGCGATCGCCCCTCCCCTCGCCGCGCAGCCGTCGAACGACGAGTGCGCCGGCGCGATCGCGGTCTTCGACGGGACGAATCCCCCCCAGACGAATTCCGGGGCCACCACCTCGGCCCCCGGCTGGAGCTGCGGGGCGGGCCTGAACGACGTCTGGTATTTCTACGCGGCCTCCTGCACGGGGATCGCGACCTTCTCGTTCTGCACGGGGGGCTCGGCGAACTACGACACGGTGATCGAGGCCTTCTCGGGGACCTGCGGCTCGCTCAACCTCCTCGCCTGCAACGACGACGCGTGCCCGGGGGGCCGCTCGCAGCTCTCCGTCCCCGTGACGGCGGGGACGACCTACCTCCTCCGCGTCGGAGGGTTCGACGGCGAGGTGGGGAACTTCACGCTCGGGATCTCCTGCAACCCGCCGGCGCTCCCGAACGACGAGTGCGCGGGCGCGATCCCGATCGGGGAGGGGCTCAACCCCGCCGCCTCCACGGTCGGCGCCACGACCTCCCCGCCGCCCTGGTCCTGCGGGAACGGGCAGAACGACGCCTGGTTCTCCTACACGCCGGCCTGCACCGACGACGCGACCTTCTCCCTCTGTTCCCCCGGGTTCGCCGGGTACGACTCGCAGATCGAGGTCTTCGGCGGCTCCTGCGGCGCCTTGAGCCTCCTCGGCTGCAACGACGACGCCTGCGGAGGGCTCACCTCGGAGGTGACGGTCCCGGTCGTCTCGGGATCGACCTACCTCGTCCGGGTCGGGGGGTTCGGCGGGAACACCGGGGCCTTCCAGCTGAACGTCCATCACGGCGGGGTCTACAACTACGTCGGCACGCAGTGCGGAGCGGTGACGCTCGTCCCGTCGGGCCTCCCCGACATCGGCCAGTCGGTCTCCTTCGACCTCGGCGGGCTGACGGGGACTCCGGCGATCTGGGTCGGCCAGCCGGCGAACGTCCCCGTGTGCCCGCCCGCCTCCTGCGCGATCGGCGCGACCTTCGACGTCTTCCTCGTCGGCTCCGCCAGTCTCCCGGCGACGATCCCCTGCGACCCCTCCCTCGTCGGCGCGACGGTCGCCGTCCAGGGGGGGGACATCTTCGGCGCGGGAGGATGCTCCCTGCCGGTCCCCTTCGCGGTCAGCCTGACGGTCCTCGTCACGATCGGCTGACCTGCGCCGCCGGGGGGTCCCGACCGCGGCGCTCCTCGCGATCCCGGCTGGCCGGCGCATCCGGGCCAGGCGCGGGGGGGTCCTGCCGGCTCACGGCAGCGCGGCGAAGAGCCGGACGGCGGGGACGACGTCCTTGCGGGCCTCCGCGGCCGCGACGACCTGGAACGCGAAGGGGACCCCCAGGCGCCGTCGGAAGTACTCGATCGCAGGGGCGGGCCGGAGATCGGCCTGCTTCGCCTCGACGAGGACCCAGGGTCTCCTCTCGCGGAGGAGGAGGAAGTCGACCTCCCGCTTCTCCCGGTCGCGGACGAAGCGCAGCTCCGCCCGGATCCCTTCGACGTCCTCGAGCCACTGGCAGAGTCGGAGGAGGTGGCAGGCGACGAGGTTCTCGAAGCGGGGCCCTCCTTCCGGCGCCTCCGCCGCGTCCCAGAAGTAGACCTTGCCTTCCTTCCGGAGGGCGCGGGCGAGCGAGCCGGCGAAGGGAGGGACCCGGAAGACGACGAAGAGGCGATCGAGGATCTCGAGCCAGTTCCGGACCGTCCGGTATTCGACCTCCAGGTCCTCGCGCAGGTTGTTGACCGAGACGGGCGCTCCGACCCGCTCGGCGAGCAGCTCCGTCAGATGCTCGAGGCCGGCGAGGTCGCGGACCTGCGTGAGATCCCGCACGTCCTCCCGGAGGACCTGGTCGCGCCGGAGGAGGCGCCATTTTCCCCCGAACCGAGCGGAGGCGCGGAGGAAGGGCTCCGGGAAGCCTCCGATCGAGAGGAGGGCTCCCAGGAGGTCGTTGGGAACGGGCCGCGCGGCCGGCCAGAGGGAGGGATCGAGGAGGGTTTCCCGGGGAGGGAGTCTCCCGGATCGCCCGACCTCGCCGATCGTGAGGGGGTGGAGCCGGTGCCTCGCGTAGCGCCCGAGCAACGAGTCGCCTCCGCGACGGTACACCTCGAGGCGTGCGCTGCCCGTGACAAGGAGGCGCTGGCGAGCGCCCTCCGTGTCGTGGAAGCCCTTCACGAGCCCCTTCCACCGCGGGTACTTGTGGACCTCGTCGAGAACCGCGACCGGGGACGCGCGATCCCAGGAAAGGTTCCGGATCGCGCGGCGATCCTCCGCTCGGTCCCAGGTCAGGTAGACCGGGTCTCTCGGAGCGAGCTCCGCGAGGACCTGCCGGGCGAGCGTCGACTTTCCGACCTGCCGGGGTCCGGAGAGGAGGACCATCCGCTCCGCGAGGTCCTCCCGGATCGGGGCGGCGAGGGATCGCTGCATGGGCGACATTTTTGGATAACCCTGCATAAAAAGTCACGACTTTTTCATACCCCTATGCAAATCTGGTCATGTCCTCAAGGGGGGGGATCCCCCTCCCGGGAGCACGTGCCCTCCCCTTCGTTGCGGGCGCGACACCGCCCCGCTAGCGTGCGCCGCCCGAGTCCCTCCATGCGTCTCTCCCGCTCCCTCTTCGTCACGCTCCGGGACGTCCCCTCCGACGCCGAGGTCCCGAGCCACGCCCTCCTCGCCCGCGGCGGCTACATCCAGAAGCTGGCGGCCGGGATCTACGTCTACGGCCCGTGGATGTGGAGGACGATCCGGAAGGTCTCGGAGATCGTCCGGGAGGAGATGAACCGCGCGGGGGCGGAGGAGCTGGCGATGCCGGTCCTCCAGCCCCGCGAGATCTGGGAGGAGAGCGGGCGCTGGGACGGCTACCTCCAGGCGCGGATCCTCTTCCACCTGAAGGACCGCAAGGACGCGGATCTGTGCCTCGGCCCGACGCACGAGGAGGTGATCACGACCTTCGTGAAGCGGTTCGTCACCTCCTACAAGCAGCTCCCCCTGACCCTGTACCAGATCCAGACGAAGTTCCGCGACGAGATCCGGCCGCGCTTCGGCCTGATGCGCGGGCGCGAGTTCCTGATGAAGGACGCCTACTCCTTCGACGCCGACGAGGAGGGGCTCGAGCGCTCCTACCGGGCGATGCACGAGGCCTACAACCGGGCCTTCTCGCGCTGCGGCCTCGACTTCACGGTCGTCGAGGCGGATCCCGGGGCGATCGGGGGCTCGGGGAGCCAGGAGTTCATGGTGAACGCGGCGACGGGGGAGGACGCGATCCTGCGGTGCCCCGCGTGCCGGTACGCCGCGAACGTCGAGAAGGCCGACTCCCGGATCGAGGCGGCCCCCTCGAACGGGTCGCCCCGGCCGCTGAAGAGGCTCCGCACCCCCGGGATGACGAGCGTCGAGCAGCTGGCGGCGTTCACGGGGCTCCACCCGGCGCAGATGACGAAGACGGTCCTCTACCGGGCCTTCTTCAAGGAGAAGGAGCAGGTCGTCGCCGTCCTCGTCCGCGGCGACCAGGAGGTGAACGAGGTGAAGCTCGGCAACGCCCTCGGGGCGCTGGCCGTCGAGATGGCCGACGAGGCGACGATCCGGCGCGTGAGCGGGGCGGAGCCCGGATTCGCCGGCCCGATCGGCCTGAAGGCGAGGATCCTCGCCGACCCCTCCGCGAGGGGGCTCGGGAACACGCTGTGCGGGGCGAACGAGACGGACGTCCACTGCGTCGACGTGAACCTCGGGCGCGACTTCCCCGAGCCCGAGTTCCGCGACCTGCGCAAGGCGCGCGCGACGGAGGGGTGCCCGCGGTGCGCCGAGGGGAGGCTCGAGGAGGCGCGCGGGATCGAGGTCGGGCACATCTTCAAGCTCGGGACGAAGTACTCGAAGGCGATGGGGGCCTCCTTCGCCGCCGCGGACGGGGAGCTCCGGCCCTTCGTCATGGGCTGCTACGGGATCGGCGTCTCGCGGGTCGCCGCGGCCGCCGTCGAGCAGAACCACGACGCCGCCGGGATCCGGTGGCCGGCAGCGATCGCCCCCTACCACGCGATGCTCGTGTGCGTGAACGTCCAGGACGAGACGCAGCGCGCCGTCGCGGAGGACCTCTACGGGAGGCTCGCGGAGGCCGGGGTCGAGACCGCCTACGACGACCGCCCCCTCTCGCCGGGGATCAAGTTCAAGGACGCCGACCTGGTCGGGCTCCCGGTCCGGCTCGTCGTCGGCCGCGACGCGAAGGACGGAAAGGTCGAGATCAAGGAGCGGCGGGCGGAGGGGATCGAGAAGGTCGCCGCGGCCGGCGCCGTCGCGGCGGTGCGCGCCCGGATCGACGCCGCCCTCGCCCCGCGGTAGCGCGCGTCCGATACTCCGCCGGCCCCCCCCCGCCGGATGGGTGTCTCCCCGCTCCTCGGCCTCGCGATCGCGCTCGCGTTCGTCGCGCTGAACGCGTTCTATGTCCTCGCGGAGTTCGCGATCGTCAAGGTCCGCGGCACGCGGGTGCAGGAGCTCCACGCGCGGGGGAGCCGGGAGGCGGCGCTCCTCGCGACGCACGTCCTGCCGCGCCTCGACGCCTACCTCGCCGTCTGCCAGATCGGGATCACGGTCGCGAGCCTCGGCCTCGGCTGGATCGGCGAGCCCGCCGTCGCGCGGCTCATCGAGCGGGGCTTCTCCCTCCTCGGGGCGGAGGGGGTCCGCGTGCACCCGGGCGTCTCCTACGGGGTCGCCTTCGTCCTCGTCATGGCGGCCCACATCCTCTTCGGCGAGCTCGTCCCGAAGTCCCTCGCGATCCGGATGCCCGCCCGAACGGCGCTCCTCGCGGCGCGGCCGCTGCGGTGGTCCTACGGCGCCTTCTACCCCTTCCTCGTCACCCTCAACGCGGGGGCGAACGGCCTCCTGCGCCTCGCGGGCCTCCCCGCGACGGCGCTCGCGGAGACGACCCACTCGGAGGAGGAGCTGCGCTACCTCCTCGCCTCCGCCCGGGACCGCGGCGTCCTCGACCCCGCCGTCTTCGCGATCGTCGACAACGCCTTCCGGTTCCGGAGCCGGACCGTCCGCGAGGTCGTGGTGCCGCGCGAGCGGGTGGCCTACGTCGCCCTCACGAAGCCGTGGAAGGAGAACCTCGAGGTGATCCGCGCGGCCCGCCACACCCGCTACCCCCTCGTCGCGACGGGGCTCGACGACCCGGTCGGCCTCCTCCACATGAAGGACCTCCTCCTGCGGGGACTCCCCCTCGGGCGGGAGCCGAACCTGATGCGCTTCCGGCGCGAGCTCCTCGAGGTCTCCCCCGAGACGACCCTCGAGCGCGCCCTCGCCCTGATGCGCGGGCGGGGCGCCCACCTCGCGCTCGTGCGGGAGCGCGAGGGGCGGGTCGCGGGGATCGTCTGCCTCGAGGACATCGTCGAGACGATCGTCGGGCGGCTCGAGGACGAGTTCGACCGGGAGGAGAAGACGGGGCTCGGCGACCTGCTCGTCCCGGCCGCCGTCGTCCCGGAGTTCGTCCCCTCCGACCGGTCCGACGCGTTCGCCTGCGGGCTCGCCCACCTCCACGCCCAGCACCCCCACTTCGATCCGGAGGCGGCGCTGCGCGAGGTCGTGCGTCGCGAGGGGCAGTTCTCGACGGCGATCGGAGGGGGCGTCGCCGTCCCCCACGCGATCCTCGAGGACCTCGGCCGGCCCCTCCTCGCGGTGCTGCGGCTGCGCGGGCGCGTCGAGTTCCCCGCCATCGACGGCCGGCCCGTCCACCTCGCCTTCCTCTTCCTCCTCCCCGCGACGAATCCGGGGCTGCGCCCGAGGATCCTCGGCGACGTCGCCTGGATCGCGCAGCGCGCCGGCGTGATCGAGCGGGCCGCCGCGGCGCGGACGGGCGAGGAGGCGGTCTCGATCCTGGGCCGCGCGCTCGCCTCGCGCGCCGCCCCTCCGAGGGAGGCGCGCCCGGCGGCCGCGGAGGAGCGCGCCCCTACGTCGGAGGGGCCGGCGCCGCCGGCGTCCGCCGGGCCCTGATGCGCCTCCAGAGGAGGAAGCCCCCGAAGGCGAGGAGGAGGACGGCTCCGATCGTGAGGTCGATCCGGCGCAGCATGGCCTTGCCGTGCTCCCCGAAGAAGTAGCCGATCCAGACCCCGATCGGGACGGAGAGGACGGCCGCGACCCCGTTCCAGAGGAGGAAGCGCCACGTCGCCATCCCGGTCCACCCCGCCGTGAAGAACGTCGCGGCGCGGATCCCGGGGAGGAAGCGGGCGATGAAGATCGCCCCGGAGCCGTAGCGGTGGAAGAACTCCCGGACCCTGCGCATCCGCCGGGGCCGGAGGAGGCGGCGGAAGGGCTTGAGGAGGCGGACGCGGCGCCCGTAGCGGCGTCCCAGCCAGAAGAGGGTCGCGTCCCCGGCGACGATCCCCGCGAGGCAGACGAGGACCGTGGCTGTCCACGCGAGCCCCGGCTCCCGCCCGTACGTCCAGATCTGGGCGTGGACGATCAAGCCGCCCCACAGGAGCGCGATCTCCTCCGCCCCCGGGAAGCCGATCCCGCAGGCGAAGAGATAGGCGAAGATCCCGAGGTGCCTCCAGTCGACGTAGCTCGCGAGCGCGTCCATTCGAGCGGGGTCTACTCTCCTCCCGCCGACGATCCGGAATCGAGGGGGTCCTCTCGCCCGCGGCGGAGCCGGCCGGCGAGATCGACCCCTCAGCCCCCGCCCGAGGAGGCCTCGCCGCCCGCGCGGCGCGAGCCGGCCGCCCCGCCCGTCCGGAAGATCCCGTGGAGGCGGCCGAGGCGCTGCGCGCGCCGCCGGTCCCCGCCGCGGCGCAAGGCGAAGGCGAGCTGGGCCGCGCTCCTCGCGAGGAGCGCGCGGTCGGTCAGCTCGAGGAGGGAGTCGGGCCTCGCCGGCGGGAGGCCGACGGCCTCCTCGAGCGCGAGGAGGCGTCCCCCCCGGGCGGGGTCGAGGAGGAAGGACGGGAAGGGAGGGGCGCCCCGCAGCCACAGCCCCGCCGCGAGGGCGACGGGCCGCAGGGGAAGCCCCGCCCGGGCGCCGACGGCGAGATAGAGGAGGCAGACGGCGATCGAGGTCCCCGCCCGGCGCTCGAGCACGGTCGGCAGGAGCCCCGAGCGCACGCCGTTGCGCTCCGCGTCGTCCACGCGCAGGCCGCGCTCGACGCCGAGCGTCCGACCGAACGCGCGCGCCCGGCCGAGCGGATCGCGCAGGCTCGCCATCGCGGCGCGTGCCTGGGCGGCGAGCTCCGCGAGGGAGGCCGCGCACTGGCGCGCGTCGAAGGAGGGGAGGATCGAGCGCGCGAGGAGGAAGGCCCCCCGCTCGAGGTCGATCCCCGCCTCGGCGCGACGGACCGACTGGAGCGCCTCCGCCTCGAGCCCCTCGAAGCGCAGGTCGTCCAGGAGGAGGCGCGCGCGCACCCGCACCCGCGCCTCCTCGGAGCGCTCCGCGCCCGCCAGCGCGCAGGCCGCCCGCGCCCCGAGCGCGAGGAGCCGGCGGCGGCAGGCCTGGTAGATGCGCGGGTCCTCGTCGGCGAGGAGGCGGACGAGCGCGTCGACGTCGCCCGCGCGGAGCGTCGGTTCCACGAGGAGGCCTCCGGGTGGGGGGGGCGAGGATAGCGGGGGGCGCGCGAGTCGAAAAGGACCGCGGGGGGCCGTAGGATCGCGCGCGTCGCGCCCGCGGCGCGGCGCGAGGTCGATGGGAACCTATCCTTCCTCCGGCGGCCCCCGGATCGTCGTCACGCACGCCGTGCGGACGCCGATCGGGAAGTTCCTCGGGGCGTTCTCCCCCCTCTCCTCCGTCGACCTCGGGGCCGCGGCGGTCGGCGCCCTCCTCCAGCGCGCGAAGCTCCCCCCGGCCCGGGTCGACCGCCTGATCTTCGGCAACGCGCGGCAGGCGGGGGCGGGGCCGAACGTCGCGCGCCAGATCGCGCTGCGGGCCGGCTGTCCCGAGACGACCCCCGCCTTCACCGTGAACATGGCCTGCGCCTCCGGGCTGAAGAGCCTCCTCCTCGCCTACGAGGCGGTCGCCCTCGGGACCGCCGGGATCGTCGTGGCGGGGGGGACGGAGAGCATGACGAACCTCCCCTTCCTCCTCCCGGGCTTCCGGCTCGGCTACCGGCTGGGGGATCGCCCCGTCGCGGACGCCATGTACCAGGACGGGTTCCGCGATCCGCTCTGCGGGATGCTGATGGGGGAGACGGCGGAGAAGCTCGCGCGCGAGCGGGGGATCCCGCGGGAGGAGCAGGACGCCTACGCCGCGGAGAGCCAGGGGCGGTGCGAGCGCGCCCGGAAGGGGGGCCTCTTCGCGGCCGAGATCGCCGCCGTCGAGGTGCCGGAGAAGGGGGGCCCCCGGACGGTCGCCGAGGACGAGCACCCGCGCGACGGCGTGACGGCCGAGGCGCTCGCGAAGCTCCCTCCCGTCTTCGACCCCGAGGCCGGGACCGTGACGGCCGGGAACTCCTCCGGCATCACGGACGGCGCGGCGGCGCTCCTCGTCATGTCCCTCGAGGAGTCGAAGCGGCTCGGCTTGCCCCCGCTGGCCCGGATCGGCCCCTACACCGAGGCGGGGGTCGACCCCTCGATCATGGGGATCGGGCCGGTCCCCGCGGTCCGCGACCTCTGCGACCGGATGGGGGTCCTCCCCGACTCCTTCGACCTGATCGAGCTGAACGAGGCCTTCGCCGCGCAGGTCCTCGCCTGCGCGCGCGACCTCGAGCTGCCGCGGGACCGCCTGAACGTGAACGGCGGGGCGATCGCGCTCGGCCACCCGATCGGCTGCTCGGGGGCGCGGATCGTCGTCACCCTCCTCCACGAGATGCGGCGCCGGGAGGCGTGGAAGGGTCTCGCGACGCTCTGCGTCTCGGGGGGGATGGGGGTCGCGGCCTCCTTCTTCCGGTTCGAGCGATGAGGGGCTCCGGGAACCCGGGGGCGTCCGGCTCCCCGGCCGGGACCCCGCTCCAGGAGGCGAAGATGCGGCTCTGACCGCGGGCGGGGGATCCGCTATCCTCCCCCCCTCGGTTCTCGCCGCTCGAGCGCCGGCGGCCTCCCCGACGGCGCGAGGAACCTCGACCATGCGCATCCAGACTGTCGGAGTGGCCGGCTGCGGCCTCATGGGTTCCGGGATCGCCCAGGTGACGGCGATGGCGGGCCACCCCGTCGTCGTCCGCGAGCCGGAGGCGAGGTTCCTCGAGAGCGGGTTCGCCCGGATCGAGGGCTCGCTCGCGAAGTTCGCCGAGAAGGGGAAGATCACCCCGGAGCAGAAGGGGGAGATCCGCGGCCGCCTGAAGGGGACGACCTCGATCGCCGACCTCGCCGGCTGCGACCTCGTGATCGAGGCGATCGTCGAGGACCTCGACCAGAAGAAGGCCTTCTTCCGCGAGCTCGGGGGGAAGGCCAAGCCGCAGGCGATCTTCGCCTCGAACACCTCCTCGTTCCCGATCGGGGAGCTCGGCGAGGCGAGCGGCCGCCCCGACCGCTTCCTCGGGCTCCACTTCTTCAATCCCGTCCCCCTCATGAAGCTCGTCGAGGTCGTGCGCGCGGCGAAGACCTCGGAGGAGGCGCTCGCCCCGGTCCGCTCCTTCGCGGAGGGGATCGGGAAGACGCCGGTCCTCGCGAAGGACACTCCCGGGTTCATCGTCAACCGCCTCCTCGTCCCCTACCTCGTCGAGGCGATCCGGATGGTCGAGCGGGGGGAGGCGAGCCGGGAGGACATCGACGCCGCGATGAAGCTCGGCTGCGGCTACCCGATGGGCCCGATCGAGCTCCTCGACTACGTCGGCCTCGACACGACCCTCGCCATCGTCGAGGGGTGGCACCGGCGCTTCCCCGGTGAGAAACTGTTCGAGCCCCCCGCCCTCCTGCGCGATCTCGTCAAGCGGGGCCAGACCGGCCGGAAGTCCGGCCGCGGCTTCTACGAGTGGGAGGGGGACCGGAGGAAATAGATCCTCCGACCCCGGGGTCGAAGGGCGTTCCCCCCCTCCTGGAGGTTCCGATGGACTTCGCCGCCTTCCTGCTCGCCGCGCTCCCCGTTCCCGCGCTCGCCCTCCCCTCGAGCGCTCCGGCCTCCCTCCTCCTCCAGGACGACCGCGAGGGGGGGCAGGGGGAGACCGGCCAGGACGCGAGGACGGAGAAGGAGAAGGAACAGGCGCGGATGGACGAGGAGCAGCGGAAGGCCCGGATGGGGAAGGAGGCGGTGATCCGGGAGGCCGAGGAGGCGCGGAGGAAGGGGATCACGCCCGAGGCGGCGCGCCTCACGCCGGTGGCGAGCCTGATCGTGACCCCGAGGCTCGTCCTCGCGGGGAGCCCGACCTACCTCACCGTGACGCGGTTCGACCCCTCCCCGCAGGCGGGGGCGCCGACGCCGGCGGCGGGCCAGCCGATCCTCCCGCAGCACATCGTCCTCCAGATGGGGAACGGGGAGGAGCGGAGGCTCGAGCCCGCCCTCGCGGCGCGCCCGGTCCCTCCCGGCGTCGAGCCCCCCGGCGTCCTCCCGCCGGGCGCGGTCCGCAAGACCTTCGACATCGGCAAGGCGCTGGAGGGTACCGCCGGCGGGACGGTCTCGATCCGCTACGAGACCCCCGGCGGCCAGCCCGCCTACGCCTCGGGGATCCGGGTGCTGACGCAGCTCAAGGGCTTCGACCCCGTGAAGATCGACCCGAAGACGGTCTACCTCGTGATCGAGACCGACCTCGGCCTGATGGTCGCCGAGTTCCTCTCCGACAAGGCGCCGAGCACGATCCGCCACTTCCTGGGCCTCGTCTCCCAGGGCTTCTACGACGGCCTCTCCTTCCACCGGATCGTGAAGCAGTTCATGGTCCAGGCCGGCGACCCCGCGACGGGGGGGAAGGCCTACAAGGGAGAGCCGGTCGCGGCGGAGTTCAACGACGTCCCCCACCGCAAGGGGGTCCTCGCGATGGCGCGGGGCGCCGACCCCGACTCCGCGACGTGCCAGTTCTTCATCGTCCACCGCGACCACGCCTTCCACCTCGACAAGGGCTACACGGGGGAGCGCGCCTTCCCGACGACGGCGTTCGCGCGCCTCGTCGACGGATTCGAGGCCCTCGAGCGGATCGCGTCGGTCCCCGTGAAGGCGAAGGAGGGGAGCGAGGAGATGTCCGTGCCGGAGAAGGCCCCCGTGATCCAGCGGATCGCGCTCGCCGAGAAGTTCGCCGTCCCGGCCCCGGGGCAGGGGGCGAAGCCCCCCGTCGCGCCGGGCGTGGGGAGGCCGCAGCCCGCCGCCACGCGCCCCGCCAAGGGCCGCCCCTAGGGAGGAAGGCCGACATGGGATTCGAGAACCTCCTCTTCGAGGTCTCCGAGGGGCTGGCGCGGGTCGTCGTGAACCGCCCGGCGAAGCTGAACGTCCTCGACGACGCCACCGTCCGCGAGCTGCGGGGCGCCTTCGAGAAGGTGGCGGACGAGGACTCGATCGGCGGGGCGATCGTGACCGGGGCGGGGGAGAAGGCCTTCTCCGCCGGGGCGGACATCGGGGAGCTATCCCGGATGGGCCCGCTCGACGGCCGGCGCAAGAGCCTCTCCGGCCAGGAGGCGTTCTCCTTCATCGAGACCTGCGGGAAGCCCTCGATCGCCGCGGTGAACGGCCTGTGCTTCGGCGGGGGGCTCGAGCTCGCCCTCGCGTGCACGCTCCGCACGGCCTCGAGCACGGCGAAGCTCGGCCTCCCGGAGGTCACCCTCGGGATCCTCCCCGGGTACGGCGGGACGCAGCGCCTCGCCCGGATCGCCGGGCCCGCGGTCGCGCGGGAGTGGATCCTCACCGGGGAGGGCTACCCCGCCGCCGAGGCGCACCGGGTGGGGGTCGTGAACCGGGTCTACGAGCCCGCCTCCCTCCTCCCCGAGACGGAGAAGCTCCTGCGCACGATCCTCTCGCGCGGCCCGGTCGCGGTCCGCTGCGCCCTCGAGGCGATCACGCGCGGGCTCGACGTCCCCCTCGCGGAGGGGACCGCGATCGAGGCGGACCTCTTCGCGATCGTGACGACGACGCAGGACATGAAGGAGGGGATGGCCGCCTTCCTCGAGAAGCGGAAGCCCCGGTTCGCCGGGCGGTAGGGGGGGAGGATCCGGGCCTGGGAAACCGGGCCCGGAGGGGCTAAGCAGGTGCGGCACGAGACGACCGTCGGAGTCGGAATCCGAGAGGGGCACCTTCCATGTCGCGCGACGTCCTGATCCTCGGCGGGGCCCGGACCGCCATGGCCGAGTACTCGGGGACCCCGGGCTTCGGCCTCTTCCGCGACGTCTCCGCCATCGAGCTCGGGGCCGCCGCGATCCGCGGGGCCCTTGCGAAGACCGGCGTGCGCCCCGAGGAGGTCGAGCACGTCGTGATGGGGAATGCGCTCCAGACCTCGACCGACGCGATCTACGGGGCGCGCCACGCCGCGCTGCGGGCGGGCCTCCCCGTCCCCGTGCCGGCCCTCACCGTCAACCGCCTGTGCGGGTCGGGCCTCGAGGCCGCCGCGACCTGCGCCCGGATGATCCAGCTCGGGGAGGCCGAGGTGACCGTGGCGGGGGGGATGGAGAACCTCTCCCAGGCCCCCTTCGTGATGCGCGGGGTGCGCGAGGGGGTCCGCTTCGGCTCCGTCCCCGTCCTCGAGGACCTCCTCTTCGCCGCGCTGCGCGACCCGTTCTGCGGCCTCTTCATGGCGCAGACCGCCGAGCGCCTGGCCGGGAAGTTCTCGATCTCCCGCGAGGCGCAGGACGAGTTCGCCTACCGCTCCCACTCTCTCGGGGCCCGGGCGGTGAAGGAGGGGACCTTCGCCGAGGAGATCGTGCCCGTCACCGTGAAGGCCGGCGGGAAGGAGGTCTCCGTCGATCGCGACGACCACGTGAAGCCCGAGACCTCCCTCGAGGCGCTGGCGAAGCTCCGGCCGGCGTTCGGCAAGGACGGCACCGTCACGGCGGGGAACGCCTCGGGGATCGTCGACGGGGCGGCCGCCCTCCTCCTCGCCTCCGAGGAATGGGTCCGCCGGCGGGGCCTGCGCCCCCTCGCCCGGATCCGCGCCCACGCGGTCGCGGGGGTCCCCCCCGACATCATGGGGATCGGCCCCGTCCCGGCGATCCGGGACGCCGCCCGCAAGGCGGGGGTCGGGGTCGACGGGATCGACCTCTTCGAGATCAACGAGGCCTTCGCCGCCCAGTACCTCGCCGTCGAGAAGGACCTCGGCCTCGACCGGGCGAAGGTGAACGTGAACGGCGGGGCGATCGCCCTCGGCCACCCCCTCGGGGCGACCGGCGCCCGACTCCTCCTCACCCTGACCCTCGAGCTCCGCCGTCGCGGCGGCCGCCTCGGCGCCGCCTCCGCGTGCATCGGGGGGGGCCAGGGGATCGCTGTGCTGATCGAACGAGCCGCCTAGTCCACCCCCCCCGGACGCCACGGAGACACCGCCGATGGGCATGACCCTCACGGAGAAGATCGTCGCCGCCCACGCGGGCCGCCCGCGGGTGTCGCCCGGGGAGATCGTCACCGCGAAGCTCGACTTCGTCCTCGGGAACGAGCTCTCGACGGTGCTGGCGATCAAGGCCTTCGAGCAGATCCCCGGGGCGCGCGTCTTCGACCCCTCGCGCGTCTGCATCGTCTCGGACCACTTCACCCCCAACAAGGACCTCGCCACCGCCGCGATCGCGACGAAGGTCCGCGAGTTCGTGCGCAGGCACGGGATCGCCCACTACTTCGAGGTCGGCCGCGGCGGGATCGAGCACACGATCGTCCCGGACAAGGGGCTCGCCCGTCCCGGGATCCTGATGATCGGCGGGGACTCCCACACCTGCACGATGGGGGGGCTCGGCTGCTTCGCGACCGGCGTCGGCTCGACCGACCTCGCCGCGGCGCTCGCCCTCGGGGAGTGGTGGATGCGGGTCCCCGAGACGATCCTCTTCCGCTTCCGCGGCTCGAGACTGCGCCCCTGGGTCGTCGCGAAGGACCTGATCCTCGACGCGATCCGCCGGATGGGGGTCGACGGGGCGCGCTACAAGGCGATCGAGCTCACGGGCCCCGTGATCGACGCCCTCGACGTCGTCGGCCGCCTCACCCTGACGAACATGGCGATCGAGATGGGGGCGAAGAACGGGGTCGTCCCGGCCGACGCGAAGACGGAGGCCTGGGTCCGCGCCCGCACGAACCTCCCCTACACGGTCGTCCGCAGCGACCCCGACGCCGTCTTCTCGGAGGTCGTCGACGTCGACTGCGACGCGCTCGAGCCCCAGGTCGCCTGGCCCCACCTCCCCTCGAACGGCCACCCCCTCTCGGAGACCTCGAAGCGCCGGATCAAGGTCGACCAGGTCTTCATCGGCTCCTGCACGAACGGCCGGATCGAGGACCTCCGCCTCGCGGCGCATGTGCTCCGCGGGCGAAAGGCCCACCCCGACCTGCGCGTCATCGTGATCCCGGCGAGCCAGGACTCCTTCAAGGCCGCCTGCTCCGAGGGCCTCGCGGAGGTCTTCGTCGAGGCGGGGTGCGTCTTCTCGACGCCGACCTGCGGCCCCTGCTTCGGCGGGCACATGGGGGTCCTCGGCGCGGGGGAGCGCTGCCTCTCGACGACGAACCGCAACTTCGTCGGCCGGATGGGCCACCGGGAGAGCGAGGTCTTCCTCGCGAACCCGGCCGTGGCGGCGGCGACCGCCGTCCTCGGGTACATCGGCGGTCCCGACGAGCTGGGCGTCCAGCCGCCGGTAGCACCGGCGCTCGCGACGGCGTGAGGGAACCCGCGGATCCCGGGCGTCGTTCTCCCTGGCGCCCCGCTCCCCCCCGGAGGAACCCCATGACCCGCCGAGTCCCCGCCGCCCTCCTCGCCGCCCCGCTCCTCGGCGCCTGCAACGTGACGATCGGGAACGCCGACGTCCCCCGCTACGTCGTCTTCTCGAGCGAGGGGAAGGTCTACCGCGTCCACAACCGGACGGGGGAGGTCTGGGTCTACGACGGGACCTCCTGGAGGTCGCTCGGCGTCTCCATGCACCAGGAGGGGGGGGGCGCGCGGGTCCGGGTCGACGGGGCGAGCGCCGACAAGAAGGACCTCGGCTCGTGACCCTCCGCGGGAGAGTCCACCGCTACGGCGACAACGTCGACACCGACGTCATCATCCCGGGCCGCTACTGCAACCTGACGGAGGCGAAGGACCTCGCCGCCCACTGCCTCGAGGACCTCGACCCCGGCTTCGTGAAGCGCGTCCAGCCGGGCGACCTCCTCGTCGCCGGGGAAAACTTCGGCTGCGGCTCCTCCCGGGAGGTCGCCCCGATCACGATCAAGGCGGCCGGCGTCTGCGCGGTCGTCGCGAAGTCCTTCGCCCGGATCTTCTTCCGGAACTCGATCAACATCGGCCTGCCGATCTTCGAGTGCCCGGCCGCCGCCGACGAAGCGGAGACCGGGGACGAGCTCGAGGTCGAGGTGGAGACCGGGAAGGTCCGCAACCGCACGAAGGGGAAGGAGTACCAGGCCGCGCCCCTCCCCCCCGAGGTCCGCCAGATCGTGGAGGCGGGGGGGCTGATCGAGTACGTGAAGCGCCGGGTCGCGGCGAAGCCGGCCTGAGCCGGCCGCCGCGCCCGGCGCACTTCGGCGCGGACCGGCCTACATCCAGAGGCGCATCGCCGTGTGGGCGGCCTCGAGGCTCGCGAGGTAGTTCCACCCCCCCGTCGCGGAGACGGCCATCGGCAGGCGCTCGGGCGCGACCCCGATCCCGAGCGTGAGGAGGGCGACCGCCCGGCGCTCGGCCTGCTTGGCCGTCTCGACGTCCCGGCGCAGCGTCTCGAGGGCGGGGGGCGTCCCGTGCCAGGCGAGGGCGAGGGCCGAGGTGCCGAGCACCCCGGGCTCGTCGCTCGTCCGGTAGGCCTCGAGGAGGCTGGGGAGGTCCTCCGCGTTCGAGAAGGTCGAGAGGGCGAGGGCCATCATCGCGCGGGAGGAGGGGCTGGGGATGTCCTTCATCGCGCGGCGCAGGCTCGCGCGGCCCTCCTCGTCCTCGCCGAGGGCGACGGCGACCGCGGCGAAGACGCGCTCGCGGCCGTGCTCCCCGCCGAGGACGACGTGACGGATCATCTCGCGGGCGTCCGAGGCCCGGGCGAGACCCAGGGCGAGGACGAGGGCGGCCCGGGTGTCCTTGTTCTTCTCCTCCGAGAGCGCCCTCGCGAGGGCGCGGCCGACGTCGGCGTCCCCGTCCCTCCGGCCGAGAACTCCGGCCCCGATCGCCGCCCAGGGGCGGATCAGCTTCTTGCCACGGGTCACGCGCTCGAGGAGCTCCTTCTTCGCGGCCGGTCCGCCGACCTCCCCCATGGCGAGGAGGGAGAAGGCCCGCACGGCGGTGTCCCCCTCGGAGTCGACCGAGGCGCGCAGCGCGGCGAGGACCTCCTCTTCCGCACCTGCCCCCAGACGACCGAGGGCGAGCGCCGCGGCACGCCGGACGTCGGCGTCGCGCTCCTGGCGCAGGCACGCGAGCGCGATCGGTCGCAGCACGCCGGCGGCCGCGCCCCCCCGGCGGAATCCCCACAGCGCCCGGGCGCGCAGGGGCGGGGGAGCGAGCCGGTCCTTCGCGACCGCGGCGAGATCCTCGAGGAGCGCGGCGTCGTCGCCCGCCAGGGCGAGACTCACGGCCGAGGAGGGTCCGAGGGCGCGGCGCTCGTTCGGGGTGGCGTTCGACAGGAACGCGCGGAGGATCGGGGCGTAGCGCGCCCGGGCGCCCCGATGGGCTCCGATCCCGAGGGAGAGGAGCGCGAGGTCGCGGTCCTCGAGGGAATGGGGGCGCGCCGAGTCCCCGCCGTTCGAGACCCCGATCCGCAGGAGCAGGTGCGTGCCCTCCTCGTTGGCGGCGAGGCCCAGGCCGGCGATGGCGGACTGCCGGACGAGGGGATTGCCGTCCCCGAGGAGCTCGAGGAGCGCCGGTCGCAGGGAGGGGTCGTAGAGCCTCCCCGCCGTGAGAGCCGCCGCCGAGCGGACGCGGTCGTCCCGGTCGAGGAGGGCCTTGCGCACGCAATCCCTGGCGGCGGCCTGTTGCGGATCGCCGCCCACCCGAGTCGCGTCGGCCCCTCTCCCCTCTCCGGTGGCGAGGTCCCGGCGCGGGCCCGGCCGGAAATACTCGTATCCGTTGAGCCACCACCAGTCCCGCCAGTCGAGCTCGGGGCCGAGGTCGAGCCCGCCCGTGCGGGGGCCGCTCACCCCGCCACCGATGAGAGGGCCGGCCGTGGGCCCCGGCCCGGGGGTCGAGGGGCCGGGAGCGTTCGGCCCGGGGGTGTTCGGCCCGGGCCTCGACGGACCGGGGGTGCTGGGGGGGGCCGTCAGCGGGCCCGCGGGCCCGGCGGGGTCGCCCGCCTGCGGGGGCGGCTGGTCGTGCGGTCCCTGGTAGGGGATCGGGGGAGTGGGGCTGTTGCACTGGAGGAGCCACGCGACGAGGGGAAACACGGCATTCATCGAAACAACCTCCTCGGATCGAGCGAGGGGACGCGCCGGCGGCAGCGCTCCACCCTCTGTCCTCAGATCGGGTCCGGAATCACGAAGGCCATCGTGCTCGGGTGGGGGGCGTCCAGCGGAACCTCGGTCCGTGTGACGTCGGGGACGGGGCGTGGGGTTCGCCCGCGTCCGGCCAACAGGTCGCTACATCCACAGCCGCGCGGCGGTGTGCGCGGCCTCCAGGCTCGCGAGGTAGTTCCAGCCTCCGGTCGCGGCGACCGAGACCGGCACGCGCTCGGGGGCGACGCCGATCCCGAGCGCGAGGAGGGAGACGGCCCGGCGCTCCGCCGACGGCGCGGTCCTCGCCTCCCGGCGCAGCGCGTCGAGCGCCGGGGCCGACCCGTGCCACCCGAGGGCGAGGGCGGCGGTCCCCACCGCGTCGGGATCTTCGGCCGACCGGAGCATCTCCTGGAGCGCGGGGAGGTCCTCCATGTTCCCGAAGCTCGAGAGGGCGAGGCCGATGCCGGCCCGCGTCGCCGGGTTGGGGATCTCGCGCAGCCCGCGGCGGAGGGCCTCGCGGCCCCCCTCGTCCCGGGCGAGGGCGATCGCGATCGCCGCGAAGAGGCGCTCGCGGCCGTTCTCGCCCGCCGTGACGGCGTTGCGCAGGAGGTCGCGCGCCTCGCCCGTCTTCGCGAGGCCGAGCGCCAGGGCGATCGCGGCGCGCGTGTCCTTGCTCTTCTCCTCCGCGTAGGCCCGCGCGAGGGCGCGTCCGACCTCGGGGTCGGGAGCCGCCCGGCCGAGGATCCCCAGGGCGATCGCCGCCCAGGGGCGGAGGAGGTGGCGCCCGCGGGCGACGCGATCGAGGAGCTCCTTCTTCGCGTCGGGTCCGCCGACCTCCCCCGTCGCGAGGAGGGCGAAGGCCCGCACGGCGGTGTCCCCCTCGGCGTCCACGGCCGAGCGCAGGATGGCGAGGACCTGCTCCCTCGCTCCGACGCCGAGGCGCCCGAGCGCGAGGACGGCGGCGCGCCGGACGTCCGGCTCCTTCACCTTCAGGCACTCGAGGACCGTCGGGCGGAGTTCCCGGGCGACGGGCCGGGCGTTGCCGATCGACCAGAGCGCCCGGGCGCGGAGTTCCGCCGGGGCCGCGTCGTCCCTCGCCACCGCGACGAGGTCCCGGAGGATCGCGTCGTCGTCGCCGGCGAGGCCGAGGGAGGAGGCGGTCGAGGGGCCGAGGGTCCTCCGCTCGTTCGCCGAGGCGCCCGACAGGAAGGCGCGCAGCGCCGGCGCGTACCGCGGGTTCGACCCGCGCTGCACGCCGAGGCCGAGGGAGAGGAGGGCGAGGTCGCGCTCGTCGAGGGAGTGGCGCTTCGCAGCGCCGCTTCGGCCCTCGACGCCGATGCGCATCAGGACGGCGACGTGATCGCCGCTCCCCGCGAGGCCGAGCCCGGCGATCGCGGAGAGGCGGACGAGGGGGTCGCGGTCCTCGAGGAGGCCGAGGAGCGCAGGCCGGAAGGAGGGCTCGTAGACCCGCCCGGCGCTGATCGCCGCGGCGGCGCGGACGCGGTCGTCCTCGTCCTGGAGGCCCCGCCGGATCGACTCCCGGGCCGCCTCGACCTCCGCGTCGACGAACTCCTCCGGGGCGGTCGCGCCGTCTCCGGAGCCCGTGACCTGGGCCTTTCTCGGCGCGGGCCGGAAGTAGTCGTAGCCGTTCAGTCACCACCAGTCCCTCCAGTCGAGCTCGGGCCCGAGGTCGAGGGATCCACCCGTGCGCGGGCCGCCCGCGCCGGAGCGCGCGCCCGCTCCCGGCGTCACGGGGTTGCCGGGCAGGCCCGGGGTGCTCGGTCCGGACCGGGAGGGGCCGGAACGTTCCGGACCTGGCGTCGAGGGGCCTGCCGGATCCGGGCTCCCGGTCGTGGGAGGAGGGGCGTCGCCCGGTCCCGAGTAGGAAGGGGGAGGTGCCGGCCTCGTGTAGGGCGGGGGAGGGGCGGGTCCGCCCCCTCCACCGGCCGGGCATCCCCTGTACTGCATGAAGAACGCGAGGAGGAGAAGGGATCCGCTCACTGGAGCCTCCTGCTGGCGGGGCCTCGGCCCCCTACATAGCCGCCCTCCGGCCAGCGGTCACTCCCCCCGAAGCGCGGGCCGAAAAAAGAAGCCGGGGCGGCGGCCGCCCCGGCTTGGTTTCCTGGAGGAATCGGTCCGACTACATCCAGAGTCGCGCGGCCGTGTGGGCGGCCTCGAGGCTCGCCAGGTAGTTCCACCCGCCGGTCGCCGTGATCGAGACCGGGACGCGCTCGGGCGCGACGCCGATTCCGAGGGCGAGGAGGGCGACCGCACGGCGCTCGGCCTGCTTCGCCGTCTCGATGTCCCTGCGCAGGGTCTCGAGGGCGGGAGGCGTGCCGTGCCAGGCGAGGGCGAGCGCGGAGGTGCCGATCACGCCGGGCTCGTCGGCGGACTGGAAGGACTCGAGGAGGCTCGGCAGGTCCTCCACGTTCGAGAAGGTGGACAGGGCGAGGGCCATCGTCGCGCGCGAGGAGGGGCTCGGGATGTCCTTCATCGCCTTGCGGAGCGTCGGGCGGCCATCCTCGTCCTCGCCGAGGGCGACCGCGACCGCGGCGAAGACGCGCTCGCGGCCGTGCTCCCCGTTGACGACGATGTGGCGGACCATCTCCCGCGCGTCGGCGGACTTCGCGAGGCCGATGCCGAGCACGAGGGCGGCGCGCGTGTCCTTGTTCTTCTCCTCGGCGAGGGCCTTGGCGAGGGAGCGGCCGAGCTCGGGGTCCCGATCCTTGCGCCCGGCGAGTCCCGCCCCGATCGCGGCCCAGGGACGGATCAGCTGCTTGCCCCGGGTCACGCGCTCGAGGAGCTCCTTCTTCGCCTCCGGCCCGCCGACCTCCCCGATCGCGAGGAGGGAGAAGGCCCGGACGGCGGTGTCCCCCTCGGAGTCGATGGAGGCGCGCAGCGCCGTGAGGACCTCGTCCTTCGCGCCGATCGCGAGGCGGCCGAGGGCGAGGGCGGCCGCGGCGCGGACCACGGCGTCCTTGTCCTTGAGGCACGTCAGGACGACCGGGCGAAGCGTCTTCGCCCAGGAGGGACGGTTCCGGAACGCCCAGAGCGCGCGGGCGCGCACGGCCGGCGGGGCCTTGCCGTCCTTCGCGATGGCGACCAGGTCCTGGAGGAGGATCTCGTCGTCGTTCGCGAGGCCGAGGCTCAGCGCGGCCGAGGGCCCGAGCGAGCGGCGATCGTTGTTGCTCGCCTTCGTGAGGAAGGACTTGAGGGCGGGGGCGAACTGCAGGGTCGAGCCGCGCGTGGCGCCGATCCCGAGGGAGAAGAGCGCGAGGTCGCGCTCCTCGGCCGTGTTCGCCCGCGCGGTGCCGTTCTTCCCGATCGTGCCGATCTGCAGGAGGACGCTGCTGTCCTCCTCCGTCGCGGCGAGGCCGAGGCCGGCGATCGCGGACTGGCGAACGAGGGGATTGCCGTCCTCGAGCAGGGCGAGGAGGGGCGCCCGCAGCGAGGCGTCGTACAGCCGTCCCGCGGTGAGGGCCGCCGAGGCGCGGACCCGATCGTCCGGGTCCTTGAGGGCCTTGCGGACGACCTCGCGCACCGCGACGAGTTCCCGATCGACGGGCGCGCCGGAGGCGTCGGCGGCTCCGCCGTCCCCGGTCGTCACCTCGCGCCGGGTCTGCGGCTTGAAGTACTCGTACCCGTTCAGCCACCACCAGTCCCGCCAGTCGAGCTCGGGGCCGAGATCGACCCCGCCGGTGCGGGGGCCGCCCCCCGCTCCTCCGCCGGTGCGAGGACCGGCGCTGGGGCCGGGGCCGGGCGTGGAGGGGCCGGGGGTGTTCGGTCCCGGAGTGGCGGGTCCGGGTGTGCTGGGGCGGTTCGGTCCCGGAGTGCCTGTCGAGACGGGAGGCTGCCCGGC
>JAKEFM010000353.1 GCA_022616055.1 Planctomycetota bacterium | reverse complement strand
TCGTGCATAGGCTTCCGTCCCGGCCAAGCGCGGCACGACGACGGTCCCCGCCTCGCAGACCCGGGAGAGGTCGTTCCTCTCGACGTCGACGATCATCGTCAATTCCGCCCGCTCCTTCTCGTCCCGCTCCAGCTCGGCCGCGGCCTCCGCGTCGGCCGTCGGCTCCCCCGTCCGCGGCCGGGTCCCCTTGATCGGCCGAGTCTCGACCTCTCTACCCTCCACGCGCAGGAATCGCTCCGGGGAAGAAGAGAGGAGGGCGGCGTCCCCGGCGACGAAGCAGGCCCCGAAGGGGCTCGCGTTCGCGCCGCGCAGGTGATCGTAGAGCGAGAGCGCGTCCCCCTCGAACCGGCCGGCGAAGCGCTGCGAGAGGTTCACCTGGAAGAGTTCCCCCGCCGCGATCAGCTCGCGGGCGCTTTCGACGATCGCCTCGTAGCCGGCCCTCGTGAAGTCGCTTCGCAGGGGAGCGGGGAGTCGGAACCGCCCTGCCCTCCGCGGCCGCCGCAGCACCTGCTCCACTTCCGCGCGCGCCCGGCGAAGGATCCCCGCGGGAGCGAGGAGCGCGTTCGTCCCCGTCCCCTCGTCCCGCGCGACGATCCAGCGGGGGAACCTGAACCAGAGCGCCGGAAGCCGGAGTTCTTCCGGCGGCGGCGCCGGCAGCCTCTCGACCCACCGGCCGAGGTCGTAGCCGAGCCAGCCGATCGCCACGATCGGCGGAAACGCTCCCTCTCCTCGCAGCGGCCGCCGGGCGACTGCACGCCCCAACGCCGCGAAGGGGTCGGCCCCGCCCGTCGGATCGGCGGGGAACGTTAGCGTCGGCGCGGGCCCCCACGCGAGAAAGGAGGACCTCGAGATCTCCTCCGGCCCCCCCGCGCTGTCGAGGAAGAGGGGCTCCTCGGCCTGGGTCAGCCGCCGGAACAGTTCGAGGGGCGTCGCCTCCGGAGGAAGGACGGAGCACCGCATCCGGAGGCGGCGGCGCTTGGCGAGACGGGGCACGGGGGAATTGTAGGAATCCCCCCCGCCCGCGCTGCGCCTATCGGCGCAGGGTCACCCGATCGTCACGTCGAGCGTGTGCGTGACGACGAACGGGAACGGAACGACGCATCCCCCCGGAGCGAACACGTCCGCGCCCTGGACCGAGGCCGTG
>JAKEFM010000352.1 GCA_022616055.1 Planctomycetota bacterium | reverse complement strand
CGGTCTCCGGACCCCGGCGCGCGACCGTCCCTTCGAGGACGTTCTCGTAGGCGTCACCCGGGAGCGCCTCGGAGACCTCCGGCCCGGTGAGGATCTCGTGCGGGCGGCCCGTCGCGACGATCCGGCCGCCGTGCATGACCAGGACCTCGTCGCAGAGGATCTCCACCTCGGCGGCGTCGTGCGAGACGAAGACCGTCGGGATGGCGAAGGACTCCTTCACCGCGAGGAGGTAGGGCAGGATCCTCGATCGTAGGGAGCGATCGATCGACCCGAGCGGCTCGTCCAGGAGCAGGAGCGAGGGCTCCGAGCAGAGTGCGCGCGCGAGGGCGACCCTCTGGCGCTCGCCCCCCGACAGCCCGCCGACGTTTCGATCCATGAGCGCCGCCAGATCCAGGACGCGGACGACCTCCTCCGGGTCGATTGAAGAGGTGCTGCCCTGAGCAGCGGATGAGAGGAATCCCCCCGGCGCTGGGGTTCGTTCCCGCCTCGGATCGCCTTCCAGGCTTCCGGCCCGCCGTGACCCGTCTCGTGTCTCGCTCGCTGTGGATCCGCCGCGAACGGGCGTGCGCGCCGGTGAGCGCCGTCCCGCTCCGGAGAGGACGTTGCGCTCCACGCTCCAGTGCGGGAAGAGGAGCCCCTCCTGCGGGACGTAGCCGACCCCGCGCGACTCGGGAGGCAGGCACACGCCGCGGGACGTGTCGAGCCACGTGCGGCCGCCGTGCTCGATCCTCCCCTCGGCTCCACGGAGGCCGGCGAGCGCCTCGAGGAGCGTCGACTTGCCGGCCCCGGACACCCCGAAGATGCCCGCGCACGGCGCCTCGGTCCGGAACGCGGCGCGGAGCGTGAAGCGCGGCAGCGCGATCGTGACGTCCACGGAGAGGCTGTTCCTCACGGCCGGGCGCCTTCCGCCGCGCCCCGCGCGCCGCGGCGAAGGAGCGCCTCCGTGAGGAAGACGCCGGCGAAGGCGAGGAGCACCGAGACGGCCAGCAGGGCGCGCGCCCGATCCGCCCGGCCCCCCTGGATCTCGCTGAAGATCGCGACGGCGAGCGTCCGGGTCTTCCCCGGGATGCTCCCCGCCACGATCACCGTCGCGCCGAACTCGCCGAGGGCCCGGCTGAACCCGAGGACCGCGGAGGCGGCGAGCCCCCGCGCCGCGAGGGGGAGCGTCACGCGGAGGAAGGTCCGCGCGGGCCCCATGCCGAGCGTGCGCGCCATCCCCTCGAGGCGCGTGTCCACCCCCTCGAAGG
>JAKEFM010000057.1 GCA_022616055.1 Planctomycetota bacterium | reverse complement strand
CTCCTTCGCCACCAGTCCCCGAACGGCGGCTGGGGCTACTACGCCTTCGAGGAATCCGCGTGGCGCCCGGAGTGGGCGACCTCGTTCCAGACGGCGGCGGCCCTCCTCGCGATTCTCGAAGCGAGGGAAGCGGGCCTCGCGGTGGACGGGGCGAGGATCGCGGCAGGCCTGCGGGCGGTGAAGCGCTGCCGCCTCCCGACAGGCGCCTACACCTACTCCGTGATGGCGATCCCGAATCCGGGAGACCTCGAAGGGATCGATCAGGTGAAGGGCTCCCTCGGCCGCATCCAGGTCTGCAACCTCGCGCTCCTCGCCGGCGGCGAGGAGGTTCCTCTCGAGGAGCCCCGGAGGGGGATCTCCCTCTTCTTCGAGCACCATCGGTTCCTCGACGTCGCCCGGCGGAAGCCGATCCCGCACGAGGCCTACTACCGAAACGCCGGCTACTTCTACTTCTTCGGCCACTTCTACGCGGCGGGGGTGATCGAGCGTCTGCCGGCGGAGGAGCGCGATCCCCTCTGGTCGAGGCTCCAGCGGGAGATCCTCAAGACGCAGGAGCCCGACGGGTCGATGTGGGACCACTGGATGTCCGACTACTCGCGGCCGTGGGGGACGGCGTACGGCGTCCTCGCCCTCGCCCGATCGATCGCGCCACGGGGCTAGCTGTGCGGCGGGGGATGGAGGCGCGCCCAGTTATGAGGCTGACGGGGAGCGACTTGCTCGAGTCGGGGCATCCCTTGCTCTGGGCCCCCTTCTACATCGGGCTGACGCGCTGAGTCGGCCGAGGGACGGCCGACCCACAGGAAGCTGGTCGTCCTCGTCCGGCTTCTCCGCGACCGCTACGATGCCGCGCCGCTCCTCCAGAGAATCCGGACCGTGCGGATCCAGGCCGACCGTGGCGGCCCTCCCAGGGAGCGAAGGGGCCCTCTAGACAGCCGCGTGCAACGAACCCGACCGCGCGCCCCCCGCCGCGGGAGACCGAGCCGGTTCGAGGAGGGGAGGGAGAGGGTCCTCCGCTCCGCCTGCCGCGTCTTCTGCCGCAAGGGGTTCGACCGCGCCTCGATGCGGGACGTCGCGCGCGAGGCGGGGGTGAGCCTCGCCTCCCTCTACTACTACGCCAAGGGGAAGGAGGACCTCCTCCTGCGGATCCAGCGCGACTGCTTCGAGGCGGTGCTGCGCGGGCTCGAGGAGCGCCTCGCGCGGGCGGACGGGCCGGAGGCGAAGCTGCGGGCGCTCGTCGAGAACCACCTCGACTTCTTCGTGTCGAACATGGAGGCGATGAAGGTCCTCGCCCGGGAGGCGGAGACGCTGCGCGGGGCGCGCCGGGCCCCGATCGACGAGCTGAAGCGCCGCTACGTCCGGACGGCGCGCGACCTCGTGCGGGAGTTCCAGGGCCGGGAGCGGGGCCCGGGGGCCGACCCCGCCGTCGCCGCCCTCGCCCTCTTCGGGATGATGAACTGGGTCCACACCTGGTACGACCCCAAGCGGGACGGGGACGCGGGCGCGCTCGCGCGCGCGTTCGCCGACCTCTTCCTCGGCGGACTTCGCGGACGGGGCTAGGGCGCGACGCTACTTCTTCGCGTCGTGCTCGATCATCTGCTCCTGGTACTTCCCCTTGTCGCCGAGATCCGCGTTCGCGGTCCAGCACCCCCAGCGGCCGCCGAGCGCCGCGCTGCGGGAGTCGAGCTTGAAGTCCGCGTAGTTGGACTGCCGGCCCGTCAGGTCCCAGGAGTAGCCGATCTTCGCGTCGTCGTACTTGTGGACGAGGGCGTCGGCGTGGCAGAACCGGTCGCCGAAGTCGTCCATGACCCCGACGCTGACGACCGGCTCGTTGCGACCCGGGTTCACGATCGCCTTCATCTGCAGGTCGAGGACGCCGGGGATGGTCGTCGTGTACTCCCGCCGGTCGGCCGAGACCTGGTAGCGGACGGGGGCCTTCCGCATCCCGACGAACTTGCCGATCAGGTAGGGGGCCTTCGCGCCGAGGGCCTTGGCCCCTTCCCCGAACCACCCCTCGAGCGCCTTCAGCTGCTCGTCGGTCGCGCCCTCGTTCATGTAGACGTAGGCCCAGTTCTTCCCCTTGTCCTCGGCGAAGGAGCGGGCCGCGACGACCCACGTCACCCCGTCCATCCGGGTCGGCCCGATGTGGCCGCGGTCGACGTGGACGACGTCCGTGTGGTCGCAGCCGTGGCTGTGCATCGGCTTCTTGTTGAGGCGGCAGGGGCAGGGGGAGGCGCAGCAGCAGGCGATCAGCCGGGTCCCCTGCAGCTCGAAGTCCGGGCCCGCCTGCGCGGAGGCCTCCCGGGCGGAACGGCCCGTCCCCGTCTGCTGGCAGGCGGGGAGGAGGGCGGCGGCGAGGACGAGGGGGAGGGAAATCCAGGGGAGTCGGGACTTCATGGTTTCTCCTCGGGCGGTTAAGACGGGGACCGGGACATCCGGCGCGCAACGGGGCACGTTCCTAGCGCGGGAGGCCCGGTCCGGCAAGCGGGTCCCCCCCGGTCGGGGGGCCCGGGCCGGCCGGCGCCTTGACGGGCCCCGGGGGACGCCCTATTCTTCGAACGCCCGTTCGAAGAAGAACGGTTCGAGGACGCGATGCCGAACTACGAGACGACGACGATCTCCCCGCGCCACCACGAGGCGATCTCGGACTGGCAGCGGAGGAACTTCCCCGAGCTCGACCTGCTCCAGAGGAACTGGACGAAGCACTTCGGGGCGCAGACCCCCTTCGCCCTCGTCGCGAAGGTGGGGCCGCTTCGCTCGGGGGAGGTCGAGGTCGGTCGCTTCCGCGGGGCGGCGAAGTTCGAGCGGGCCGGGGACATGCAGGGGAACATGTTCTACTCTGCGCGCGACATCGTCCGGGCGCAGTGCTCGACGGAGCTGGGCTCGATCCAGCAGCACCGCGAGACCCTCGAGCAGGCGATCTCCGACGAGTCGAAGTACGCCGTCCTCCGGATCATGGCGGAGGAGCTGCGGCACGCCTACCAGATGTTCTGGGTCCTCGACCACGACCCGACCTGGAAGAAGGTCGGGATGGGGGACGTCGCGGAGGAGACGATGGAGGAGCTCCTCGCGATGACGACGGGGACCCACGTGCTGGACGCCTTCAACATCCGGTTCGGCAACTTCCTCGACAACGCCGTCTACGCCTCCGTCATCGACCTCGTCGGGAAGTACCAGCTCCAGATGCAGCAGGTCTTCGCCTACGCCCCGATGGCGCGGTCGATGGGGCCGATGCTCTCGGAGGAGGGCTTCCACATGGGCTCGGGGCGCCGGATCGTCGCCGAGGTCTGCGCGCGGGCGGGCCGCGGGGAGGGGGACCTCTCGATGGAGGACGTCCAGCGCGCGCTCCACTGCTGGTTCCCGCGCGGCCTGGAGATGTTCGGGCGGGAGGACTCCGGCGCCACGAACGTCGCCTTCGGCTTCAAGGACAAGGTGAACGGCGAGGCGCAGGCCGAGTACGTCGGCGAGGTCCGCGGGATCGTCCGGGCGTGGAACCTGTCCTTCGTCCAGTCGCGGGTTCCGCGCCTCGAGCGCGGCGCGGCCGAGACGGTCGTCTCCGAGATCGAGGCGACCGGGGACGCGAAGGAGGGGATCCGCCCCGAGGAGCTCGTCCGCCTCCCCGACCCGAGGTTCTTCCGGCGCCGCGGGCTCATGGAGACGGCGCTCCAGCCCTACGACGTCGCCGGGAGCCTCCTCAAGGACGCGAGCGGCTCCCCGCTCCAGCCCGAGGCGTACCTCCGCTACCTCGCCGGGGTCCTCCCCGAGCACTACCTCCGCACGGAGGACTTCGGCCGCTACCGCGAGGCGCTCCTCGCGCAGGCGGTCGGCTCCCCGGCGGGGTGGTAGCCCCGTTCGTTGCGGCCGCGGAGCGGCCGCGCTAGATACCGGTCCGTCCCCCGGCGCGGCGTCGCCGCCGCGCCTGCCTCATCTCCGGAGCGAAGCATGAACCCCCCGACCGCCGCCGAACCGACCACCCGCCCCCGCCTCGTCGACGTCGAGGTCCGCGACGGGATCGCGATCCTCACGATGAACGATCCCCCCGCGAACAACTACACCTACGAGATGATGCGGGACCTCGACGAGGGGATCCTCCAGGCGCGCTTCGACGACTCGGTGAACGTGATCGTCCTCACCGGCGCCGGGGAGAAGTTCTTCTCCTCGGGGGCGAACATCAAGATGCTCGCCTCGGTCACGCCGGTCTTTAAGTACTTCTTCTGCCTCCACGCGAACGAGACCCTCTCGCGCCTCGAGCAGACCCCGAAGCTCGTGATCGGGGCGCTGAACGGCCACACGGTCGGGGGCGGGCTCGAGATCGCGATGGCCTGCGACGTGCGGCTCGCGCGCAAGGGGGGCGGGAAGATCGGCGTCCCCGAGATCAACCTCGGCGTCCTCCCGGGGACGGGCGGGACGCAGCGGCTCTCCCGCATCGTCGGGAAGTCCCGGGCGATCGAGCTGATGGCGACCGGGCGCCTGATGGAGTTCGAGGAGGCCGCCTCCCTCGGCCTCGTGAACCAGGTCCTCGAGGCGCCCTCCTCGGACGCCTTCAAGTCGAAGGTCCTCGAGTGGGCGAAGCAGTTCACGACCCCGGGGAAGGCCGCGATGGCGGTCGGCCACATCAAGCGGGCCGTCCAGTCGGGCTTCGAGGTCCCCCTCGAGTCCGGCCTCGCCCTCGAGCGCGAGCTGCAGGCGAAGCTCTTCTCCTCCGCCGACGCGAAGGAGGGGCTGACCGCCTACACGCAGAAGCGCACGCCGAAGTTCCAGGGGAAGTAGGAGGTGGCGGCGAGGCTGGTGCGACGGGGCCGCCTTCGGGCGCCCGCCCTGACCCACCTCGCGATCCCCGTCCGCGACGTCGGCCGCTCGGTCCGCTTCTACCGCGGCACCCTCGGCATGATCGTCGCCTGGCGGGAGCCCGGGATGGTCGACCTGCGCGCGGGCCCCTGGGCGAAGGGGTTCGACCTCACCCTCGCGGAGACGCCGCGCGCCGACGGCCGGTCCTCGCCGATCCACTTCGGATGGCGCCTCCCCTCGCCGCGCGAGGTCCAGCGGTGGGAGACGCGCCTGCGCTCGGCGGGGATTGAGATCGAGAGCCGGCGCCGGGAGCGGGACGGCGGGACCGGGATCTACTTCCGCGATCCCGACGGCTACGAGCTCGAGGTCTACGCGGAGGGGGAGTGACCGCGGGGACGATCCGCCTCTCGATCGAGGGCGCCCGCGCGACGGTGACCCTCGACCGTCCCCCGCTCAACGTCCTCGACCTCGCGACGATCGAGAGGCTCTACGAGGCGCTCGGGGAGTGCGCGCGCCATCCCTCGGTCCTCGTCGTCCTCCTCCGGGCCGCCGGCGAGCGGGCCTTTTCCGCCGGGGTCGACGTCGCCGACCACACCCCGGAGCGCGCCCCCGCGATGCTCGAGTCGTTCCACCGCGTGATGCGGCTCCTCACCTCCTGGGACCGCGTCTCGATCGCCTCCGTCCACGCCCCCGCCCTCGGGGGAGGGTGCGAGCTCGCCTTCGCGTGCGACTTCGTCTTCGCCGCCACCGGAGTCGAGTTCGGTGTCCCCGAGATCGACGTCGGGTGCTTCCCGCCCGTCGCCCTCGCCTCCTGGCCGCGGCGGATCGGCTTCGCCCGGGCCGCCGACCTCGTGCTGACCGGCCGGCGCTTCGCGGCGGCGGAGGCCCAGGCCGCCGGGCTCGTGACGCGGGTCGTCCGGGCCGAGGATCTCGAGGCCTCCGTCCGCCAGTGCGCGGAGTCCCTCCTCGGGAAGAGCCCGGCCGTCCTGCGCCTCGCGCTCAGGGCGCTGCGCGAGTGCAATCGCCTCGAGTTCCCCGAAGGACTCGCGCGCGCGGAGGAGGTCTACCGGACCTCCCTCCTCGCCTCGGAGGACTGCCGCGAGGGGATTGCGGCGTTCGTCGGCAGGCGCCGGCCCGTCTGGAAGGGACGATGAAGGCGGTCGTCATCCGCGAGCATGGGGGCCCCGACGTCCTGCGGTTCGAGGAGCGCCCCGTCCCCGAGCGGGGGCCGGGAGACGTCCTCGTCGAAGTGAAGGCGATCGGCCTCAACCACCTCGATCTCTGGGTCCGCCAGGGGGTGCCCGGTCACAAGTTCCCGCTCCCCATCGTGCCGGGCTGCGACGCCTCAGGCGTCGTGCGGGAGGCGGGCTCCCTCGTCGCCCACGTGAAGCCGGGAGACCGTGTCTTCCTCGCGCCGGGGGTCGCCTGCGGGGTCTGCCCGGCCTGCGCGAGCGGGCGCGACAACCTCTGCCGCCGCTACGGGATGCTCGGGGAGATGCGGGACGGGACCTGCGCGGAGTTCGTCTCCGTCCCCGCCCGCAACGCGATCCCGATCCCGGAGGGGCTCTCCTTCGAGGACGCGGCCGCCTTCCCCCTCACCTTCCTCACCGCCTGGCACATGGTAGTCGCGCGGGCGGCGCTCCGGCCCGGGGAGACCGTGCTCGTCCACGCGGCGGGCTCGGGGGTCTCCGCCGCGGCGATCCAGATCTGCCGCCTCCTCGGCGCCGGGCGGATCCTGGCGACGGCCGGCTCGGAGGAGAAACTCGCCAAGGCGCGCGAGCTGGGGGCGACCGACGGGATCCCCTACCGGGAGAAGGACTTCGCCGAGGAGGTCCGGCGGCTCACCGGCAAGCGCGGCGTCGACGTGATCGTCGACCACGTCGGGACCGACACCTTCGACAAGAACGTCCGCTCCCTCGCCGCGGGCGGCCGCCTCGTCCTCTGCGGGGCGACGAGCGGGTTCGAGGGGAAGACCGACCTGCGGTTCGTCTTCTTCAAGAACCTCTCGATCCTCGGCTCGACGATGGGCTCGCTCGCGGAGCTCCACGAGATCGCCGCCCACCTCGCCGCGGGGAGGCTCAAGCCGATCGTCGACAGCGTGCTGCCCCTCTCCGAGGTGAAGGAGGCTCACCGGCGGATGGGGGAGCGGAGCCTCTTCGGGAAGATCGTGCTCCGGCCGTGACCGCCTGGCGTCCCGCCGTAATCACCTTCGACTGCTACGGGACGCTCATCGACTGGAACCGGGGTATCGAGGGGGCGATCGCGGCGGTCCCGGCGCTCCGCAGGCTTTCGGACGCGGAGCGCCGGTCGATCCGCGCCCGCCGCGAGGCGATCGAGCTCGAGCGGTACCTGCCCAAGGGTTACCGCCCATACCGCGAGATCCTCGCCGGGACCCTGATGGAGGCGGCGAAGGAGCTCGGAACGGAGGTGCCGGTCGCAGAGGCGCAGGCCTTCGCCGCGTCGATGGGCTCGTGGCCGCCGCATGCCGACTCGCCCCGCGCCCTCGGCCGTCTCCGGGAGAAGTTCCGCCTCGCGATCCTCTCGAACGTCGACCGCGCGACCCTCCTCGAGAGCGTCCGGCTCCTCGGCGTCGAGTTCGACCTTCTCGTCGCGGCGGAGGACGTCCGTTCCTACAAGCCCGCGCGCGCGCACTTCGACCGGGCGCTCTCGGAGCTCCGCCTCCGGGCCGATCAGGTCCTCCACGTCTCCTACACCGCGGACCACGACCTCGTGCCCGCCCAGTCCCTGGGCATCCCGACGGCCTGGGTGAGACGCTACGGCGTCGCGCTCCCCTCCCGGGTCGACCCCCGGTTCGCCGTTCCCGATCTCCTCGCGCTCGCCGACGACCTCGGCGCGTGAGCGAACCCGCACCACGGGGCTCGACCCTGCTCCACCGGCGTCGGCCGACTTCCGGACCAACCTCCCGCGACGGTCGGCGGTCCACCTCGTCTCTGCGCGAGGAACCGCAAGGGCGAGCGGCGGTCGGGGAGCCCTCGGACGGCGACCCAGGTAGGGACCCTGGGTGCTCCCCGGTAACCTCCACTGTCCGAACGGCTACAGTTCAGCCAGGAACGCACCGTCCGTACGCCGGAACGTTGTTCGACGGTGCCCTGACTTTCGCCGAATCCCAATCCTGCGAATCAGGGCGCCTCGAGAAGGAGGTTCGGCCATGCGTGAGTCCACGGCTCTTTCCCTCTTCGCCCTGTCCGCGCTGTTCTCCTCCCCGCTCCAGGCGCAAGCCCAGCGGTTCGCCGACCTGCACCGGATGCTCCCCCCGGATCCGGGCGACACCAGGAGTCTGGCTCTCGGGGACCTCGACGGAGACGGGGACCTCGACGCCCTCTTTGGAGGGGGGTACTACGGTCGCGACCGGCTCTACCTGAACGACGGCTCGGGGATCTTCGCCGACGCGACCTCGCAGATCCCGGCGATCCCCGGCATAAGCACGGCTCTCGCCCTCGGAGACGTCGACGGGGACGGGGACCTCGACGCGTTGATCGGGAGGTACGGCCAGGACCGCCTCTACCTCAACGACGGGTCGGCGGTCTTCACCGACGCCACCTCCCAGCTCCCCGCGATCGTCGACTACACCACCGCGCTCGCCCTCGGAGACGTGGAGGGCGACGGGGACCTCGATGCGCTGGTCGCGTTCAACGCGCTACCGACCCGCCTCTACCTCAACGACGGAGCCGGCGTGTTCGCCGACGCGAGCGGGCAGATCCCGTCGATCCCCTTCGCGGCGGGGGGTTGCGTCCTCGGAGACCTGGACGGGGACGGGGACCTCGACGCCTTGATCGGGAACTCCAACCTGGGCCAGGACCGGCTCCTCCTCAACGACGGCTCAGGGGTCTTCACCGACGCGGCCTACCGGCTCCCCTTCGTCCTCGACGAAACCCATGCCCTCGCGCTCGGGGACGTCGACGGGGACGGGGACCTCGATGCCCTGATCGGGAACCCCTGGTACCTGGACCATCTCTACCTCAACAACGGCTCGGGGTTCTTCGCGAACGCCCAAGCGCAGTTCCCGGCGTCCATCGACCTCACGTTGGCGGTGGCCCTCTCCGACCTCGACGGGGACGGGGACCTCGACGCGCTGATCGGGAACTACTCCCAGCCGAGCCGGCTCTACACGAACAACGGAGCGGGAGTCTTCGGCGACGCGAGCGCGCAGTTGCCGGCGACCCTCGACGACGCCTACGCCTTCGCCCTCGGGGACGTCGACGCCGACGCCGACGCGGACGTGTTGATGGGGAGCGGGTTGTCGGGGGAGGATCGTCTCCTCTTGAACGACGGCTCGGGGGTCTTGACCGACGCGACCTCGCCGGCGCCGGCGAACGTCGTCTACACGCGGGCGATCGCGCTCGGAGACGTAGACGGGGACGGGGATCCCGACGCCTTGGTGGCGCGGTGGGGGTACGAGACCCGTCTGCTCCTCAACGACGGAGGGGGCGACTTCACCGACGCGACCGGCCAGCTCCCGGCGATCGCCAACCCCTCGATGGCGCTCGCCCTCGGGGACGTCGACGGCGACGGGGATCTCGACGCGCTGATCGGGAACGGGGATCCCCCGGGCTTCCTCGGAGGCGCGCAGAACCGCCTCTACCTCAACGATGGCTCGGGGACCTTCACCGACGCCACCGCGCAGCTCCCGACGGCCATCGACAATACGCGGGCGCTCGCTTGCGCGGACGTGGACGGAGACGGGGACCTCGACGTCATCGTCGGCAACCTCGGCCAGCTCAGCCCCCTCCTGCTCAACGACGGCGCGGGAGTGTTCACCGTCTCGGCCTCGCAGGTTCCGGCGTTCGCCGCCAACACGGCGGCCCTCGCCCTCGGGGACGTCGACGGCGACGGAGACCTCGACGCCCTGTTCGGAACCAACCCGTCGGCGGAGCGTCTCTACCTGAACGACGGCTCGGGGGTCTTCACCCACGCGCCCTCTCAATTCCCGGCCGTCGCGGACGCCACCACCTCCCTCGCCCTCGCCGACGTCGATGGAGACGGGGACCTCGACGCCTTCGTCGGGAACGACGAGCAGCTGAGCCGCCTCTACGTGAACGGAGGCGCGGGCCTGTTCACGGACGCCACGTCGCAACTGCCGCCGATCGTCGACGACACCTATGCCGTCTCGCTCGGGGACGTCGACGGGGACGGGGACCTCGACGCCCTGGTCGGGAACTACGGGGAACAGAGCCGCCTCCTCCTCAACGGCGGCTCGGGGGACTTCTCCGACGCCACCTCGCAGCTCCCGACGATGACCGACTACACGACCGCCCTCGCTCTGGGAGACCTCGACGGGGACGGGGACCTCGACGCCCTGGTCGGGAACCACTACAACCCGGGCCGCGTCCCCCTCTCGAACCTGACGCGCCACCTCGCTTGGCGCGGGATCCCCCGGCTCGGCAAGCCCCTCGCGATCGACGTCTACGGGGCCCCGTCGGGCGCCTGGATCCTCGCCTTCTCCCTCGGCACCGGCAGCCTCCCCGTTCCCCCGATCGGGGTGCTTCGGCTCGATCCTCTCACGCTCTCGGTCGTCGGAGCCGGCGCCCTCGACGCGCTGGGTCGGGGCGCCGTCACCTTCGCGGTTCCGCCCGACCCGGGCCTCCTGGGGACCTCGATCTACTGGCAGGCGATCGTCGCGCTGCCGGTTGCGCTGACGGGTCTCGAGGTGACGACCCTCTCGAACCTCTAAGGGCGAGTTCACGGACCGATGCCGGGCCCGGCGCCCCCTTTCCAGCGTCCGCCGGCTCGGCTAGAAGGGCGCGCCTCCGGCCTCGCCGGATCCCCGGCCCACCCCCTTGAGCGACCCGGCCATCCGACGCGCGACGGTCCTCGGCGCGGGGACCATGGGCCACGGCATCGCCCAGGTCTGCGCGCAGGCGGGGTGCGACACCGTCGTCCACGACGTCTCGCTCGACCTCGTCGAGCGGGGCCTCGCGCGCATCCGGGAGAACCTCGCGAAGGCGGCCGAGAAGGGGAAGCTCTCCCCGGAGGACCCGGCGAGGATCGCCGGCCGGATCCGGGGATCGACCGACCTCGAGGAGGCGGTCCGGAACGCCGACGTCGTGATCGAGGCGATCCCGGAGGACCTCGAGCTGAAGCGGCGGACCTTCGAGCGCGTCTCGAAGGCCGCTCCCCCGACGGCGCTCCTCGCGACGAACACCTCCTCGCTCCCGGTCTCGGAGATCGCGGCGGCCTGCGCAGATCCCGCGCGGGTGCTCGGCCTCCACTTCTTCAATCCCCCGGCCGTCATGAAGCTCCTCGAGGTCGTCCGCGCGGAGACGACGAGCGAGGAGACCCTCGCCCGAGCGCTCGCCTTCGCCGGCCGGCTCGGGAAGACGGCGATCGTCGTGCGCGACGCCCCGGGCTTCGCCACCTCGAGGCTCGGGCTCGCGCTCGGCCTCGAGGCGATGCGGATGCTCGAACAGGGGGTCGCCTCCGCGAAGGACATCGACACGGCGATGAAGCTCGGCTACGGCCACCCGATGGGGCCGCTCGAGCTGACGGATCTCGTCGGCCTCGACGTCCGCCTCGCGATCGCCGAGCACCTCGAGCGCGAGCTCGGCCCCGCGTTCCGTCCGCCCGAGATCCTCCGCCGGCTCGTCCGGGAGGGGAGGCTCGGCCGCAAGAGCGGGCGCGGCTTCCACGAATCCCCCTCCCCGTCCAAGGAGTGAACGCGCGATGCCCATCCCCTTCGAGGTCGAGACCGGCCCCTACGCGATCGGGCTCTACTTCGCGGCGATCCTCTTCCTGACCTCCCAGTTCATCCCGAAGCCCCTCCCGCAGGGGGAGCCCGACTCGCGCGACAGGGGGACGACCTACCTCTTCTGGCTCCCCTTCTTCGGGCTGGCGCTCCTCGTCCTGCGCCCCTACCTCCTCGGGGGCCGCCCTCATCCCGCCCTCGCCGCCGCGGGCGGGGTGCTCACCGTCATCGGCGTCGGCCTCCTCCACGCGGCCCGCTACAAGCTCGGCCGCCTCTACACGGTGCGGGTCAACATCCGAGAGGGCCACCGCCTCGTGACGGACGGCATCTTCGCCGTCGTCCGCCATCCGCGGTACGCGGGCTTCCTCCTCTCCGGCGCGGGCGTCCCGATGATCGCGGGGAGCGTCGTCGGGGTCCTCGCCTTCACGCTCCCGCTCTGGGTCGCCTCCCTCGTGCGCCTGCGGGTCGAGGAGACGGTCCTCTTCGAGGTCTTCGGGGACGAGTACCGGACCTACGCCTCCCGGACGAAGCGCGTGCTCCCCGGGATCTGGTGACCGGGGCGATCGACTGCCACGTCCACGTCCAGCCGTGGACGCAGCTCAGGCCCGGGGCGCGGGCCGCCTTCGAGAAGGGGCGCGCGGGGTTCGCCGAGCTGGAGCGGCTCGTCTCCGACCCCGCCTCCTTCGCCGCCTACCTCGACGGGGAGGGGATCGCCGCCGCCGCCCTGATCAACTACCCCTCCCCCGTGATGGGGTTCGACGCCTCCGTGAACGACTTCGTCGCGGGCTACCGCGACCGCCGGCCCGAGCGCTTCCTCGCGTTCGGCGGGGTCCATCCTCCCTCGACGGCGCGCCTCGACGCCGAGATGGATCGCCTGCTCGATCGGCTCCGGCTCGACGGGGTGAAGATCCATCCCCCGCACCAGGGGTTCGCCGCGAACGCCTACCTCGATTCCCTCCCCGACCTGCGGACCGTCTACGCGCGGTGCGAGGCGGCGGGGGTCCCCGTGATGATCCACACGGGGACCTCGATCTTCCCCGGAGCGCGCTCGCGGCTCGGCGAGCCGATGGCGGTCGACGACGTCGCCGTCGACTTCCCCGGCCTCAAGATCCTCCTCGCGCACGGGGGGCGGCCCCTCTGGTCCGAGGCGGCCTTCTTCCTGATGCGGCGCCACCGCAACTGCTGGCTCGACCTCTCGGGCGTCCCGCCGAAGCGGATCCCCGACTACTTCCCGCGCCTCGCGGAGGTCGAGGACCGGGTCCTCTTCGGGACCGACTGGCCGAGCCCGGGGGTCCCGGGCATCGGGGAGAACCTGCGGGCGTTCCTCTCCCTCCCCCTCCCCGAGCCGACGAAGCGGAAGATCGTCCGCGAGAACGCGCTCCGGCTCTTCCCCCGCCTCGCGGGGAAGGTCGCGTGAGCGGGCGGAGTCCGCCCCGGTGACCGAGCCGGGACCGGCGGGACCGCGGATCGGCGCGACGCTCCTCGGCCTCGGCGCCGTCCTCGTGGTCCTCGGAGGGCTCGCCTACTTCGGGGCTCGGCTCCACCGCCGCATGCTCCTCGACTCCGCCGACCCGGGCCGGCAGCGCGCGCTCCTCCTCGAGGTCCTCGGCCGCGACCAGCCCCCGGAGGGATGGCGCATCGGCCGCGCCTTCGACCTCCCGCCGAGACGCGTCCTCCTCTTCGTGGGACTGGGAGGGAATCCCCCCGTGAACGTCACCGCCTACGTCGGCGCGGACGCCGGGAAGGAGGCGGCGCAGGCGTGGATCCGGTCCGAGACGGCTCCCGCCCCGGCCGCCGTCTTCGACCTGCGGAACGTCCGGCGCCTCTCGCGCGCGACGGTCCCGACGCCGGGGGGAGAGATCCCCTTCGCCCTGATCGAGGGGGAGGATCGCCAGGGGATCCAGCGCAGGGCGCTCTACGACCTGCGCGGCTCGCCGCTTCCACACCCCGTCGACATCCAGGTGAGCGGGGCGCCCGGCACCCCGATCGACCTGGAGGCGGCGGCCCGCTTCGTGTCGGCCCTCCTTGCCGACACACCGGCGACGCGATCCGTCGATTCACGTCCCCCGACGGCGGGTCGCTGACGGCCGGCCCACGGGCGTCCCCTGACAACCCCATGGGGACAACCGCGCCCGGCGGAGGGGATGGCCCGACTCGACTCCGGCGGGCCTCGAGTCGACCCGTCCAACCCCGCTCCCCCCGCGCATCGCCTTCGTGCCCCGCACGGCGAGCTTCGCTACCCGAAGCGCCGCCGATGGCGTTCGACGCCGAACGAGGACCTCCACCGAGAAGGGGCGCCCCCGAGAGGCTTGCCCCAATCCTCGCATTTCTGTAGTCTTCAGTCAGTTTTGCGAGGATCCACCCGGTGATTCCCCGTCCCGCCTACCTGGCCGAGGTCGCGGCGGCGCTCGCCGCGAACCCCGTGTGCGCGCTGCTCGGGCCGCGGCAGTGCGGGAAGACCACGCTGGCCCGAGAAGTCGCCTCCCGTCACGGCCGCCGGACGCACGTCTTCGACCTCGAGGTCGCGGCCGATCGCGCGAGGCTCGCGGAGCCGGAGCTGGCACTCGGGCCCCTCGAGGGCCTCGTGGTGATCGACGAGATCCAGCGTCGGCCCGATCTCTTCACCACGCTCCGCCCCCTCGTGGATCGCCCGCGCGCGCGGTCGCGGTTCCTGCTGCTCGGGAGCGCCTCGCCCGAGCTGGTCCGAGGCGTGGCGGAGTCTCTCGCGGGCCGGGTCGGCTTCGTCGACCTCTCGGGCTTCGACCTCCACGAGGTCGGGCCGGAGGAGGGGCGCCGGTTGTGGCTGCGGGGGGGTTATCCGCGCTCCTTCCTTGCCCGCGACGACCCCCGGAGCCTGGCGTGGCGTGACGACCTGATCCGCACGATCCTCGAGCGCGACGTCCCGCAGCTCGGGATCCGGGTCCCCGCGGAGACGCTCCACCGGTTCTGGACCATGCTGGCGCACTACCACGCGCAGATCTGGAACGGCGCGGAGCTGGCGGGGTCGCTCGGCGTGACGGAGCACTCCGTGCGACGCTACCTCGACGTGCTCGTCGGGCTCTACCTGGTCCGCCGGCTCCAGCCCTGGCACGAGAACCTCGCGAAACGCCAGTTCAAGTCTCCGAAGGTCTACGTCCGCGACAGCGGGCTCCTGCACGCGCTGCTGTCGGTCGCCTCCGGGCCGGAGCTCGACGGACACCCGAAGTGCGGGGCCTCCTGGGAGGGGTTCGCGATGGAGCAGGTGCTGCGAGCCGCCGGGGCGCGGGATTGCTTCTTCTGGGGCACACACGCCGGAGCCGAGCTCGATCTCCTGCTCCTTCGCCGGGGAAAGCGCTACGGAGTGGAGTTCAAGAGGAGCGACGCCCCGACGATGACTAGGTCGCTGCACGTCGCGCTGTCCGACCTCAAGCTCGACCGCGCCTGGATCGTGTATCCGGGGAGCAGGGTCTACCGGGTCCACGAGCGCGTCGAGGTGGTGCCGCTCGATGCGGCGGCGGAGCGCCTGGCGCCCATCTCGGCGAGGAGGGGGCCTCCGCAGACGATGCGGCGCGCGAGAAGGGTCGACTCGGAAAGCCGCTCTGGCGGGCGTCGTTCCTCCGCCTCCGATTGAGGCGGGCGGACCGCGGACCAGGGACGGGGAGCGAGGGGGGTCGGGGAAGACCCGGTGAGGACGGGTCGAAACCGTTCCGAAGGAAGACCGATCGGCGCCGCGCTCATCGCGGTGCCTGTCCCGCGACGTATCCCGAACCGCGGTGGGTCTCGCGCCCCTCGCGGATCGTGAGGAGCACGCGTGCCTCGTGCAGCTTCTCCGGAGGTACGTCGAAGGGATCCCGGTCGAGGACGACCAGGTCGGCGGACTTTCCCGGCTCGATCGTTCCCGTCTCCTCTTCCTGGAAGAGGGCGAAGGCGGCGCCCGACGTGTAGCCGGCGAGCGCGGTCGGGAGATCGACGGCCTCGTCCGGGAGCCAGGCCGGGCCGGGGCCCGCGGTCGGACCGCGGCGAGTGACGGCGACCTGGATCCCCTCGAGGGGGGCGATCGAGGTGACCGGCCAGTCGCTGCCGAAGGCGAGGGGCGCCCCCGCGCGGGTGAGCGAGCCGATCGGGTAGAGCCGCGACGAGCGCTCGGGACCGAGGACGGGGATCGTGAGGTCGGTGATGTAGGGATCCGCGCAGGCCCAGAGGGGCTGGAAGTTCGGGACGGCGCCGAGGCGGCGGAATCGTGCGACGTCGGCGGGGTCGATCATCTCGACGTGCGCGAGGTGGGGCCGGGCGTCGCGCGGGCCGTTGCGGGCGCGGGCGCGCTCGAGCGAGTCGAGCGCCATCCGGACGCCGCGGTCGCCGATCGCGTGGAAGTGGAGCTGGAAGCCCTCGCGGTCGAGGGCCTCGACGAGGGCGTCGAGGGGGGCGGGCTCGAGGTTCGCGATTCCGCGCTCGCCGGGCCGGTCGAGGTAGGGCTCGAGGAGCGCCGCCGTCCCCGACTCGATCACGCCGTCGACGAAGACCTTCGCGGCGATCGGGCGGACGGCGCGGCTCCCGAACCTCCGGCGGAGATCGACGAGCCGCGGGACGTCCGCGACTCCGCGCGCCGCGTCGACCGGGATCGCCGCGAGGACGCGGACGGGGAGGGGACCCTCGCCCTCGAGCGCCCGGTAGGACTCGAGGACCTCCTCGTCGGCCGAGGCGTCGAGGATGGAGGTGATGCCGTTCCTCGCCGCGAACGCGAGTCCGCGGCGCAGGCCCTCGATCCGTTCCTCCCTGGAAGAGGGCGGGAGGAGCTTCGCGACGAGGTCCGCGGCGTCCTCGCGCAGGGTGCCCGTCGGTTCCCCCGTCGCCGGATCGCGCTCGATCCGCCCGGTCGGCGGGTCGGGCGTCTCGCGCGTGATCCCGGCCAGGGCGAGGGCCCGGGTGTTCACCCACGCGGAGTGGCCGTCCGCCGCGGAGAGGTAGACGGGGCGGTCCGGGACGATCGAGTCGAGGAGGGAGCGGTGGGGGTTCGCACCGGGAAAGAGGGGGAGATCCCAGCCGCCGCCTCGGATCCAGGGGAGATCGGGATGCGCGGCCGCGTAGGCGCGCACGGTCTCGAGGACGCGCTCGGCGGTCGCAAGGTCGGTGAGGTCGCACCGGCCCAGCCGGAGGCCTCCTCCCGCCGGATGGACGTGGGCATCGTGGAAGCCCGGCAGGACGGTCGCCCCGCGCAGGTCGATCGCGCGCGTCGCGGGTCCCTTCCAGCCGCGGGCGGACTCGGTCGGGCCGACGAAGACGATCCTCCCCCCGGCGATCGCGATCGCCTCCGCCCGGGGGCGTCCCGGATCGAGGGTGTGGACCCTCCCGTTCTCGAGGAGGAGGTCCGCTGCGCGAGGCGGTCTCCGCGTCGAGCAGGCGAGGGCCCCGAGGGCGAGGAGGAGGGCGCGGAGCGGGCTCACCGCCCCGGCGCTTCGTAGGCCTTCGCGAGGAGCTCGACGGGGTGGACGGCGTTCGTCGGCAGGCCCTCGCCCCGCAGGCCGGCGGCGTAGTGGAGGAGACAGCCCGGGTTGCCGTTCGCCAGGTAATCGGGGCGGACCTTCCTGAGGATCTCGACCTTGCGGTCGAGGAGGGCCCTCGAGGTCTCCGGATTCGTGATCGTGTAGATCCCGGCCGCCCCGCAGCAGAGCTCGGTCTCGGGGAGCGGGACGAGGGTGAGCCCCGGGATCGAGCGCAGGACCTCGCGGGGAGGGGAGGAGACCCTCTGGGCGTGGAGGAGGTGGCAGGCGTCGGCATAGGCGACGCGCGCCCGCAGCTCCCGGGCGGGCGGCTCGAAGCCCCGCTCGACGAGGAACTCGCAGACGTCCCGGACCCGGGAGGCGAAGTACACGGCGCGCCCCTTCCACGCGGGGTCCCGCGCGAGGAGGGCGCCGTACTCCTTCATCACCGACCCGCAGCCGGCCGAGTCGACGACCATCGTCTCCGCGCCGCTCGCCTCGTAGGCGGCGATCGTCGCCTTCGCGAGGGCCTGCGCGCGCTCGATCTCCCCGAAGTGGGCGTGGAGCGCCCCGCAGCAGGGGGGCTCCTCCGGCGCGACCACCTCCCAGCCGTTCCGGGCGAGGACGGCGGCGGTCGCCCGCGTCGTCTCCGGGAGGAGGGACTCCGTCACGCAGCCGCGCAGGATCGCCACCCGGCCGCGCCGGCCGACCTGGGCCGGCGTGAGCTCGGGGAGGCGAGCGAGGCGGGCCGGGACGCGGGGGAGGAGGGCTTCCCGGCGCCGGAGCTCCTTCGGGAGGAGAGGCCGCAGGAGCGCGCGGAGGGGAGGGAAGGAGTAGAGGCGCAGGAGGGCGAGGGCCCGCCGCATCCGGGAGCGGCTCGGGAGGAGGAAGTGGAGGAGGAACCGGCGCGGGAAGCCGCCCGCGGCGCGGTCGGGTCGCGCGCGCCCGATCTCGTCGCGCGCGTGCTCCATCATCTCGCCGAACCGGACTCCGGCCGGGCAGACGGTCTCGCACGCGCGGCAGACGAGGCAGAAGTCGAGCTCCGCCGAGAGGCGCTCGCTCGCGGCGATCCGCCCCTCCGCCCAGGACCGCATCAGGTAGATCCGCCCGCGCGGAGAGGAGGGCTCGCGCCCGGTGAGGAGATAGGTCGGGCACTTCGGGAGGCAGAGGCCGCAGTGGACGCAGTCGAGGGAGCGCTCGTAGGCGAGGAGCGCGTCGGGCGAGTCGATCGGGCCGGCCGGCCCGGGGCGGGGGAGCGCGGCGATCTCGGCCATCAGAGCCCCTCGACGAACCGGCCGGGGGAGAGGACCCCCTCCGGATCGAAGGCCTGCTTCAGGCGCCGCATGACGGCGATCCCGCCGGGCGCCTCGCCCCAGACGGGGAGGTCGCGGCGCGCCGCGGGGGGCGCGTCGACGACGAGGAGGCTCGCCCCGAGGCCGCGCGCCGTCTCGCGCGCGGCGCCGACGAAGGTCGGGACCTCGGAGAGGGGGAACTCGCCCCCGGCGAGGATGTGGATCGTCCCGATGCCGGCGCGGGCGAGCGCGGAGACGGGCCTCCCCCCCGCCTCCCGGCGGATCCGCTCGAGGAAGGTCGGGACCATCGACGGGACGGTCGAGGCGCGGAGCCAAAGGAGGGCTCCCCCCCACGCGATCCGGCGCGGATCCTCGAGGAGGACGCGCTCGGGGTTCGCGAAGGGGAGGAAGCGTCCCCCCCGCTCGGCCGCGAGCGCCCGCAGCCTTCCCCCCTCCGCCTCGAGGGCCGCCTCCTCCCCGTCGAAGCGGACGAGGAAGAGCCACCCCGCGGCGAACTCGGCGCCGAACGCGGTCTGGGCCCCCTCCGGGTCGAGGAGGTCGAGGGTGGAAGGGCGCAGCGGCGAGGCGCGGACCGCGCGCAGGAATCCCGCCGCCGCGTCGAGCTCGTGGAACGCGACCCCCGCGGCGCGGGCCGCCCGGGGCTTCGGCCTCAGGCGGATCGTCGCCTCGACGATGACGCCGAGGGTCCCCAGGGCTCCCGCGTGGAGACGGGGGAGGTCGTAGCCCGTCACGTTCTTCACGACGCGCCCCCCGGCCTTCGCGATCGTGCCGTCGGGATGCGCGACCGCGATCCCGAGGACCTGTTCCCGCGGGCTTCCCCAGAGGAGCCGCCGGGGCCCGTCGGACGCGGCGGCGAGCACTCCGCCGAGGGTCGCCCAGTCCCCGCCGCTCGCCTCGAGCGGAACCTCGTGGCGGTTCCGGGAGACCGTCTCCCGCAGGACGCCGAGCGTCGTCCCCGCCCGGACGGTCGCGGTGAGGTCGGCGGGGGCGTACTCGACGACGCCCGTGAGGTTCGAGGTGGAGACGAGGAGGTCGACGCGGCGCGGGACCCCGCCGAAGGAGAGCTCGGTCCCGCCCCCGACCGGGACGCACGCGAGCCTCTCCTTCGCGCAGAAGCGCAGGACCTCGGCGACCTGGCCGGGCTCGCGGGGGGCGACCTCCGGCAGCGCCTCCGCCCCGAGCGCGGAGCAGCGGCGCGCGTCCGCCTCGCGGACCGGGCCGAGCCCCGCCCGATCGAGCGCCTCGCCGGCCTTCCCCGTCGCGATCACGGCGCGACCGGCTCCTCGGCGGGAGCGGGGACGCGCTCGCGACAGGCGCGGAGGGGGAGGACCTTCCCCGGGTTGAAGACCCCCTGCGGGTCGAAGGCGCGCCGGACCCTTCCCATCGCCTCGAGGTCGGCCTCCGTGAAGAGGAGGCCCATGAAGTCCCGCTTCTCGAGCCCGATCCCGTGCTCCCCCGAGAGGCTCCCTCCCGCCTCCACGCACGCCCGCAGCATCTCCTCTCCGGCCTGGAGGACCCGGCGCACCTCGTCGGCGTCGCGGGCGTCGTAGGAGAGGTTGGGGTGGAGGTTGCCGTCGCCGGCGTGGAAGACGTTCGCGAGGCGCAGCCGGTGGCGGTCGGCGATCGCGCCGATCTTCGCGAGGACCTCGGCGATCCTCGAGCGGGGGACGACGGCGTCCTGGACGTAGAGGTCGGGGGCGATCCGGCCCATCGCGCCGAAGGCGCTCTTGCGCCCCTTCCACAGGCGCGCGCGCTCCGCCTCCTCGACCGCCTCGCTCGTCGCCAGGGCGCCGCAGCGCTTCGCGATCGAGCGCGCCTCCCGCGCCTGCGCCTCGACCTCCTCGCGCGTCCCGTCGAGCTCGACGAGGAGGACGGCGCCGACCTCCTTCGGGTACCCCGCGGCGTAGACGGAGGCCTCGATCGCCGCGATCGTCCGGTCGTCGAGCATCTCGAGGGCGGCCGCCTCGACGCCGGCGGCGACCATCTCGGAGACGGCGCGGCACCCGTCGAGGAGGGAGCGGAACGAGAAGAGGAGGGTCTCGACGAAGGGGGGGATCGGCGTGAGCCGCAGCCAGGCCTCCGTCGCGATCCCGAAGGTCCCCTCCGAGCCGACGAAGACCCCGACGAGGTCGTAGCCCGGGTTCTCCGCGTTCGGGCCGCCGATCCGCGCGACCGAGCCGTCGTTGAGGACGACCGTGAGCCCGAGGACGTGGCGGACCGTCTGGCCGTACTTGAAGCCGTGCGGCCCGCCCGAGTTCTCGGCGACGTTCCCCCCGATCGTGCTCGCGAACTGGCTCGAGGGATCGGGCGCGTAGAAGAGTCCCTTGGACCGGACCGCCGCCGAGAGGTCGGCGTTGACGAGGCCCGTCTCGACGTGGGCGGTGCGATCCTCGGCGTCCACGTCGAGGATCCGGTTCATCCGCGCCAGCTCGAGGACGATTCCCCCGGGCGCCGGCGTCGCGCCGCCCGAGAGGCCCGTCCCCGCTCCCCGCGCCACGATCGGGACCCCGCGCGCGGCGCAGAACCGGACGACCCCCGCGACCTGCTCCGTCGAGCGGGGGAGGACGACCGCCTCCGGCGTCGCGCGGAAGAGGGCGAGCCCGTCGCACTCGTAGACGAGGAGGTCCTCCGGCTCGCAGAGGACGCCGTCGGGCTCGAGCATCCTCAGGAGGTCCCGGACGAGGGGGGAGGCGGTCACGGCGGGGCGACAGGATAGCGGCGCCCGGCCGGGCGCGAATGGGATCGCCGAGCCTCCCGTGGTATCCGTGGGGGCCGGCCGTGACCCGCCCGCGCGTCCTCCTCCTCGACAACTACGACTCCTTCGTCTTCAACGCCGCCCACGCCCTCGAGTCCCTCGGCGCCGAGGTCCGGGTGGAGCGCAGCGACGCGATCCCGGTCTCCCGCGCCCGCCGGCTCGGACTCACCCACCTCGTCGTCTCCCCGGGGCCCGGCACGCCCGACGAGGCGGGGCGGTCGATCGAGTTCGTCCGGGCCTTCGCCGGCGAGGTCCCGATCCTCGGCATCTGCCTCGGCCACCAGGCGATCGGCCGGGCCTTCGGCGCGACCGTCGGCCGCGGCCCCCGCCCCTACCACGGGAAGGCCTCCCCGGTCGAGCACGACGGCCGCGGCGTCCTGCGGGGGCTGCCGAACCCCTTTCCCGCCGGCCGATACCACTCCCTCGTCGTCTTCGAGGAGGGACTCCCCGCCGACCTCCTCGTCACCGCCCGGACCCCCGACGGGATCGTGATGGGTCTCCGCCACCGAGAGCACCCGGTCGAGGGGGTGCAGTTCCACCCCGAGTCGATCCTCACTCCGCTCGGGCCCCTCCTCCTCCGGAACTTCCTCGGCCAGGCGCCCGTGCGGGAGGTCACGTCCGGCGCCGGGGGCGGGCGTCGCGGGATGGGGTGCGAGCGGCGGCAGATGTAACCTTTTCGACCTGCCGCGTCATTATTGGGGGCGTTCGAATGCCTTCCTTCCGGACCTCCTTTCCCGGAGGGAAGGGATCCGACCCGCGACCGGGGAGCAGAACCGATGAAGGTGACGAGGAAGCGAAAGCTGACGCTGAAAGAGCAGTGCGGGGTTCTCTGGAGGGAGGTCCGACCCTACCTCGGCAAGCACGTCGCCATCGACTACGACCGCCTGAAGGTGGTGGCCGTGGGGAGGACCTGGAGGGAGGCCCGGAAGAAGGCGATCGCGGCCGGCTTTCCGGACGTCCCGATCCTCATGGCCGTCGACTACAGCCGGGTCGTCCTGTAGGTGCCGAGGCTCGTCTTTCCGTTTCTCCCTCTCCCCGGGCGGATTCCTCCGATCCCGAGACCGGCGATCTGGCTTCGGCTGGTGGGTCCCCGGGGAGACCTATCCCTGCCGATCCCGGGCCTCCTCGACACCGGCTCGTTCTCGACGATCCTCCCCCGGGGCACGGCCGAGGACGTGGGCATCCGTCCGCAGGCCGGCTCGCCCTTCTCGATCGCGATCGGCGGGAGCACGGTTCAGGCTCGAGAGGCGGGCGAGGTGCTCCTCCGGATCGAGGGACGGGAGAGAACGGGAATCGGGGAGGAGAGGGTGCTCGAGATCCGTTCGCGACCGCTCCTCGTCGACTCCCCGCTCTTCCTAGACCTGGCGCTCCTCGGCTCGCGTGGATTCCTGGACCGGGTCGACGAGTTCTGCGTCCGCGCTCGTGAGGAGGTGTTCGAGATCGCGCAGGGGTAGACCTTGCGCGCCCGGGAGGAGGTTGTGGAGATCTCCCGCCGATGAGCCTCGGGCCGGCCTACCGGGCGCCGGGACTCGCCTTGGAAAGACTGCGGTAGACGATCTCGATCCAGCGATCGGCCGAGATGAAGTTCCACCCCCACGATGCCCACTTCTCGGGGAGCCCCTCCGCCTTCGCCTGATCGAGGGTCTTCCCCGCCGCGATCCGCTCCCGGACGAGCCCGGTCGTCTCGACGAGCATCGAGTG
>JAKEFM010000351.1 GCA_022616055.1 Planctomycetota bacterium | reverse complement strand
GTGCCTGTCGAGGCGGCTCCATGCCGGTCGAGTTCCCCGCCCGATCAGGGCCAGAGCCGGCCCGCACGCAGGAGTTCGGCGAACCGAGCAGCCGGGAGGACGTCGATCCCGTCCTCGGTCTTCCTCGCCCGCTCGGCGGTGCAGACGAGCACGCGCCGGACGAGCCCCTTGAGATCGCGGATCGCGCGGAGCCCGGCGAGGTCGTCCCCCGTCGGCGCGCGGCCGACCTTCGCCTCGACGGCGAGGAACTCTCGCCCGCGACGGAGGAGGGAATCGACCTCGGTGGTCCGGGATTCCGCCGGTGCCCAGTAGGCCCAGTCCTCGAAGAGACCGCGATGGTGTCCGTAGGCCCGGAGGAGGGAGGCGACCCACCCTTCGAACAGCGCCCCCTTCTCCTTGGGAGCCGGCCGATCGGAGAGGTGTCCCTTGAGCGCCCGGACGACCCCCACGTCGAAAAGGTAGAGCTTCGGGTGCTTGCGCTCGCAGACCCGCAGCCGCGCCTCGAACGCGGGAAGACGGAACGCGACGAGCGTGTCCTCGAGGACCTCGAGGTACCCGAGGAGCGTCGTCCGCGAGACGCCCGCGTCCCGGGCGAGACTCGAGGCGTTCAAGACCTGGGCGTGGAAGAGGGCCGCGATCGGGAGGAAGCGGGCGAAGCCGGGGAGGCTCCGCACGGCCGCCTCCGCCTGGATCTCCTCGCGGAGGTACATGCGGGCGTAGGCCGCCAGCGCCTCCCTGCGCGACGGGGAGGTCCAGATGACGGGGAGCGAGCCGTGGGCGAGCGCCGCCTCAAGGGAGAAGTCCGGGCCGAGCTCCTCGGGGAGGAACTGGAGCATCTCGAGACGGAGCGCGCGGCCAGCGAGGAGGTTCGTCCCTTCGCGCTTCAGCTTGCGCGCGCTCGACCCGCAGAGCGCGAAGCGGGCCTGCCGCTCCTCGATGAAACGGTGGACGGTGTTGAGGAGGGCCGGTAGCCGCTGCACCTCGTCGAGGACGACCCAACCTCCCTCGGGGATCGTGCGGAGTTCCTCGGCGAGGAGCGCTGGATCCGCGAGGAAGGGGTGGTAGGCGTCCTCGTCGAGCAGGTCGAGGCGTCGAGCGCCCGGCAAGACGTTCCGGACCCAAGTGCTCTTCCCCGTACCGCGGGGCCGAGGTGGAAGAACGAACGAGCAGGGAGTCGCAGGATCCGCGGGTAGCTCGTTGCCATCTCGTCGTCCTTTCACGCCGAGGAATGACGGCGAGACGTCAATGATCCCGCCCCCGCCTCGGGGGCCCGACGCGCTGCGAACGACGGGCCGGGAGCCATGCGGCCTCGTCCTGACGGCCCCTCATTCCCTCCCGTGCAGGGAGGAGGGAGGCCCCTCCTCGATCGAGGAACCCTTCAGCGTTGTGGCTAGGTTGCGAGGATCGGGCCCTCCCCCTCCGCGATCAAGTGTTTGCCCTCGAATGGTTTACGGAGAGTACCGGCCTCATTACGCCTACTCTTGCCCTCTCTTCGGGGTATTACCCTTTCTCCTTCCGCCAGGTTGCGGCAGGGCCCCTTCCCACGCACGCGATCTTCCTGGCGTTGCGCAACTCCCCGAGGACCCGCCTCACCATGTCTCGGCTGACTCCCGGGCAGGCATGCTCCACGTCCGCGAGGCGAAACGTCCCCGGGAAGGCCTCGACCGCCGCCACGACAAGAGCCCGCTTGGCCCCGCGGGGGCTCTTCACCTTCCCCGCCCGCTCCTCGAACTCGCGATAGGCGCGCCGGAGGACCGAGAGGAACTAGTCGAGCCAGGGGAAGAGATCGTGCTTCCCCTCGTGCCATCCCTCCGAGCTGCGGCGCAATGCCTCGTAGT
>JAKEFM010000056.1 GCA_022616055.1 Planctomycetota bacterium | reverse complement strand
TCGTCGCCGCGCTCGTCGTCGTCACCGAGAGGGTCGAGGTGCCGCTCGCGGCGACCGGGTTGGGAGAGAACGAGAAGGAGACGCCCGAGATCGCCGGCGAGGCCGACAGAGAGACGTTCGAGGCGAACCCGCCGGTCGGGGTCGAGGTGATGGCGTACGTCGTCGACGTACCCGCCGTGATCGTCCGGGAGGTCGGGCTCGCCGAGAGGGAGAAGTCGGGCGTCGGGGCGGCGGTCGAGCCGTTGTAGACGAGGAGGGCGAAGTCCTGGTCCGTCCCGTCGCCGTTGCCGGGGACGCCGTCGCCCGCGACGTTCGTCGCCTTGACGGTGACCGAGAAGGAGCCGGTCGTCCCCGCGGGGAGGAAGACCGACTCGAGGTTGTTCGCCCCGTCGGCGGTCCCGCCCGCGATCGAGTTGCCGCCCGAGAAGACGTTGCCGCGATAGAGGGTGCCGTTGACGGTGACCTCGAGATCGAGGTTGTTCACCCAAGCGTTGCCGGTCGTCGGGCCGGGAGCGTCCGTCCAGGCGAGCGAGACCCGGAAGGGCTGGGCGCTCGTGGCGATCGAGCCGCTCGTCGTGTAGGTCGCGCCCGAGGCGCCGAGGACCTGCCCCTGGTCGACGCGGATCCGGGCGACCCCGTCGAAGGCCCGCCCGAGATCCATCCGTCCCATCCCCTGGCTGTTCGACGGGAGCGTGTCGTTCGCCCCGACTCCGGTGAGGCGGAACGCGGAGTTCGCGAGGAAGGCCTTCACCATCGCCGGGCTGGGGGTCCCCCACCCCTGGTTGAGGAAGTACTGCCGCACGAGCGCGGCGCCGCCGGAGACCCCCGGCGTCGAGTGGCTCGTCCCCGAGGACCAGCAGTAGAGGGTCTGGCCCGCGGGCCAGAAGGCGTTGCAAACGCCCGAGCCGTCGTAGGCGAGGGAGCGGGAGGCCGCACCCTGGATGTGGGTTCCGGGCGCCACGATCTCGGGCTTCTTGCGGCCGTCGGAGCAGGGCCCGCGCGAGGAGAAGGAGATGATGTCCCGCGCGTCGTTCGCCCCCGTGTTCGAGACCCCGCATCCGTCCGTCCCCGTCTGGCGGTCGTTCTCCGAGGCGCCGACGGAGAGGACGTTCTTCCCCGTGCCCGGCGGGTGGACGGAGCCGGCGGTCGGCCCGGAGTTCCCGTTCGCGAAGACGATCGTGAGCTCCTGGTTCCCCGCCGTCCCGGTCACCGCGTCCCGCACCCGCGCGTCGTGGACCTGGGTGTCGGAGTTGTAGTTGTTCCCCGTCGTGTAGCCCCAGGAGTTGCTCGAGACCCGAGCTCCCGCGTTGTAGGCGTTCGCCATGCGGGCGCTCGTCGACTGGTTGAACTGCCCGGCCCCGCTGTTGGCGAAGACCTTCGAGTTCCCGAGGTTGACGAACGGGGCGAGGCCGAGGCCGTAGTTGTAGCCCCCGGCGTCCTCGACGGCGGTCCCGGTCGAGGCGTTGTGCCCCCCGACGATCGAGGCGTTGATGTTGCCGTGCCCGGCGCCGCTGTCGGCCGCGGCGTCGGAGGTGTAGTTGAAGTTGTAGGTGAGGCGGCTCGCCCCGCCGGCGGTCCCTCCGACCCGGAACTCGACGTTCACGTCGCTCGTCGAGCCGCGGTCGACGCCGTCGTCGTGGACGTCGACGACGAAGGCGAACTGTCCCGCCTGCTGGAACCCCTTCGAGGCGAGCCAGGTGAAGTAGCTCGGCGAGGCGGGGCCCGTCCCGCCGGCGTTGAGCTGCCCGGCCGAGATCACCCCCTGGCGCTCGTCGAACCTCTCCGGGAAGTCCTTCGGCTCGATCGCGAAGACGGAGGGGTGGCCCGCCAGCAGCGAGATCATCCAGTCCGGGATCGAGGCGGGGAGGTTCAGGAAGCCCGCCGCAGAATCGACGGGTCCGATCGGCTCGACCGACTGCGTGGCGAGGAGCTCGAGGAACGGGACCGCGAGCCGGTCCTCGACCACCTGGATCACGACGTTCGAGAAGGAGACCGGCTCGAGCGCCGCCGGCCGGAGGTCGGGCCGGATGCGGAAAGCGGGGTGGTAGGGCCCGGTCCACTGGACGAAACGCTCCGTCGCGAACGCGGCGAGCCGGGAGAGGGAGCCCGGCTCGACGGAGACCACGTAGGCGTTGTTCGGAACGTAGATCACCGGGCGCGCGCCCGTCCCGCGGAGCGCGTCGAGCCACTCGTCGCGGATCGGCCCGACGAACTGGACGATCCGCAGGCTCGGCAGCACCCCCGCCACCTCCTCGGGCTGGGTCAAGCCGGGCGGGACCGTCGCGAGGGTCGCGGCGAGGGCGGCGGCGTCGGCCGTGTCGAGGAGGAAGCCGTTGAGTTCGATCAGGGCCCACTCGTCCCGGATCTCCGCTCCCGCCGCCTGCAGCCCGCCGATGCCGCCGAGGGGGGCGGCGTCGACGAGGAGGAGGGCGAAGGAGCCGTAGTCGATCTCCTGCGCCACGGCTGACGCGGCGCGCAACGCCGCGATCAGGGCGTCGCCCGGCTTGGCGACGACGCGGTGGAGCGGCCCGGCGGTGACGTAGTTCTCGGGGATCGCTCTCGAGGGGAGTTCCGCCGCCGGAGCGGCGGCCGGATCGACCTGGGCGGCCGAGATTCCCCCGACGAATCCGAAGACGATCCCGGCGAACGAAACGCGCGTGAATTCCCGCATGGTCTTCCCTTCCTCCGATTGGATGGGACCGACGAGGGGGACCGCACGGCTCAGGCGCAACGGCCCCCGCGCCGGGATTGAAACGACTCGGGCCCGGGGCCGTCAACGCCCTCGTCCGGTGGCGATCGCCGAGCCTGTAGCATCGCGGCCCCGGACTTGCGGGCGCCGGAGACCTCCGGCGGCCCCTCCCCTCGGAGGCGCCCTTGACTCTCCATCGAAAGTCGGTCCCCGTCGCCCTCTTCCTCGCGCTCGGGGGCTGTCTCTCGACCATCTCGCCCCCCGACCTCGGCGACCTCTACAAGCGAGCGGCCCTCGTCGACGACCTCCATCGCAACCCGGTCGTCGTGATCCCGGGCATCCTCGGCTCCCGCCTCCTCGACGAGGAGTCGGGGCGCCTCGCGTGGGGGGCCTTCGCCGGCGACTACGCCGATCCCCGGACTCCGGAGGGCGCGCGCTCGATCGCGCTCCCGATGCGGGAGGGGGCGTCCCTGGCGGAGCTGCGGGACGGAGTCCGGCCCGACGGAGTCCTCGACCGGCTCAAGGTGAACTGGCTCGGCCTCCCCCTCACGCTGCGCGCCTACGTGAGGATCCTCGCCTCGCTCGGGGTCGGGGGCTACCGCGACGAGGGGCTCGCCCGGGGGGGCGCGGTCGACTACGGCCAGGACCACTTCACCTGCTTCCAGTTCCCCTACGACTGGCGGCGCGACAACGTCGAGAACGCCCGGAGTCTCCACGCCTTCCTCGAGGAGAGGCGCGCCTACGTCCGCCGGGAGCTCGAGCGCCGCTACGGCGCGAAGGTCCCCGAGGTCCGGTTCGACATCGTCGCCCACTCGATGGGCGGGCTCCTCACGCGCTACTTCCTCCAGTACGGGGACGCGGATCTCCCCGCGGACGGATCGCTCCCTCCCCTCACCTGGGCCGGCGCGCGCCACGTCGACCGGGTCGTCCTCGTCGGAACGCCGAACGCGGGGTCGGTCCGGGCGCTCGCCGACCTCGTGCATGGCGTCTCCTTCGGGCCCTTCCTCCCCACGTACGAGCCCGCGGTCGTCGGGAACTTCCCTTCGGTCTACCAGCTGCTGCCGCGCTCCCGGCACCGGCCGCTCGTCGACGCCGTGGACGGCGTGAGACCGGTCGGCGACCTCTTCGATCCGGAATTGTGGGAGAGGATGGGGTGGGGCCTCGCGTCACCGGCGGAGGACGGGGTCCTCCGGGCCCTCCTCCCGGACGTGCCCGACCCCGCGGCCCGCCGGCGAATCGCCCTCGACCATCAGCGGAAATGCCTCGAGCGCGCGAGGCGGTTCCAGGCCGCTCTCGACGTCCCGGCCGATCCGCCCCCGGGCCTGACGCTCAGCCTCTTCGCGGGGGACGCGATCGCCACGCCCGCCGTCGCGGCCGCGGATTCCCGGGACGGCCGCGTCTCGATCGTCGAGGAGGGCCCGGGCGACGGGACCGTGCTCCGCACGAGCGCCCTCCTCGACGAGCGCGTCGGGAGGGAGTGGACGCCGCGGCTCGACTCGCCGATCCGGTGGTCCCGCACGACCTTCCTCTTCACGGACCACCTCGGCCTCACCCACGACCCCGCCTTCACGGACAACCTCCTCTACCACCTCCTCGAGGAGCCGAGGCGTTGACTCACCCCCCGCTCAACGCGCAGACGATCATCACCTCGCGCGCGGGGCCGACCGGGTGAGCGAGGTGGGTCGCGGCGGCCCCGTCGACGAAGAAGCGGATGTGGGGGCGGACGCGGTCCTGCTCGTCGATCATCCGGAACCGGATGCCGGGGAAGCGCGCGTCGAGGGCGGAGAGGACCTCGCCGAGCGTCGCGCCCGGGACCTCGACCCGGCCGACGTTCGCGGTGTAGGAGTGGAGCGGGGGAGGGACGAGGACGGCGGTCACGTCGTCGCCGCGACGACGCAGAGGATCTCGGGAAGGTGGGACGCGATCGGGCGCCAGGTCCTCCCCTCGTCGGGGCTCGACCAGAGCTCGCCGCCCGTCGTCCCGAGGTAGAGGCCGACGGGGTCGCAGGCGTCGGCCGACATCGCCTGGCGCTTCACGGTGAACCACGCCTGCTCCCGCGGGAAGCCGCGATCCTGGCGCTGCCAACTCGCCCCCGCGTCCCGGGTCCGATAGACGGCCGGCTTCCCCCCGGGGCTGGTCCGCGGCCAGACGGTCGTCCCGTCCATCGGGAAGACCCAGGCCGTGTCGGGGTCCCGCGGGTGGACGACGATCGGGAAGCCGATGTCGCCGACCTCCTTCGGCATGTTGTCCCCGATCCGCACCCACCGGTCGCCCGGCCGGTCGAGCCGGTAGAGCCCGCAGTGGTTCTGCTGGTAGAGGCGGTCGGGCTTCATCGGGTGGAGGACGACGGTGTGAGGGTCGTGGCCGTACTCGGGGTCCGGCTCGGGGAGGAACGTGGCCGCCACCCCCTTGTTGAGGGGGCGCCAGTTCGCCCCCTTGTCGACGCTCTCGAAGAAACCGCCCGTCGAGAGGCCGAGGTAGAGGTGGGCGCGGTTTCGCGGGTCGACGAGGATCGAGTGGGCGAGCGAGCCGCCGGGGACCTCCCCCACCTTCTCCTCGATGCGGGGGAAGAGCCCGTCGTTGAAGCCCGCGATCTCCTCCCACGAGTCGCCTCCGTCGGGGGACCGGAAGAGCCCGACGGGCGAGGTTCCGGCGTACCAGGAGCCGGGCTCGGTCGCGTGCGCGGGGGCGAGCGCGAAGGTGAATCCGACGGACCGGCCGTCCAGCGTCTCCGGGGACTTGCGGAAGGCCGGGGGCTTCGACGCCTCCTTCCACTCCTTCCCGCCGTCCGTGGAGCGGAAGACCGTCGGCCCGAGGTGGCCGGTCTTCGCGGCCATGAGCATCGTCCGGCCGTCCCGTGGGTCGAGGACGAGGTGGTTCACGGTCTGGCCGAGGAACTGGGGTCCGTCGACCTTCCAGCGGGCTCGGGAGGCATCGCTCCGGAGGAGAAAGGCCCCCTTCCTCGTCCCGACGAGGAGCAGGACGCCCGGGCCGGACCGGCCTCGGGCGGGGCGCGCCGCGCCCCGGGGCTTGCGAGGCTTCCTCGCCGCCTTCTTCTTCGGCATGGGACCTCTCGGGGAAGGGAACCTGTCGGAGCGCGGGAGATGCTACCGGCCACGCGCCCGTCCCCGAACGAGCGGACAGGAGCCGTTCGCTACCCCGCTCCGTGGGAGGGGGGTATCGTCCTTCCCCGCGCACTCCGCGGGGGACGCGAGAGAGCCGACGCCGAGGAGGCTCGAGCGGGAGATCGAGAACAGCTCGCCATGCTCCACGACCTCGTCACGGACGCCGAGTCGTGGCCTTCGCTCCACGGCTGGATCGAGCACTCCACCGGCGACGTCCTCGTCCACCCTCCCGCCAGCCGCGCCCTGGCGGATGGGAGGGGCGCGACGCCGGGGGGCGGGTCCCGGGCCTAGCGGGGATGGGAGCCCTGCGGTTCCTCGCGCGGGCGCTGCTCGCCTCGGCGCCCCTCGCGCAGTCGGACGCGTCGCTCGAGACCGGGCTCGCCCTCCTCAAGGCGGGTCGGGCCCTCGAAGCCGCCGAGGCGCTCGAGTCCGTGGCCGCGTCGAGGCCGTCCGACCCGGCTGTCCACTACTACCTCGGCAACGCCCGGCTCCGCGCGGGGGATGCCGAGCGGGCCCTCGCCGCGCTCGAGCCCTCGGGGGCGCTCGAGCCCGACAACGCCGCGGCGCCGCTCTCGCTCGGGCAGGCGGCGGGCGCCCTCGGCGAGTTCGACCGCGCCGGGGCCGCCCTCGACCGGGCCGTCCGGCTCGATCCGGGGCGCGCGCGCCCGCTCGTGGAGAAGGGGCGCCTCGCCCTCGCCCGCGACCAGCTCGGCGAGGCGGTGCGAGAGTTCGCGAGGGCGGTCGAGGCGCAGCCGGCGGACCCCGACGCACTCCGCGGCCTTGCGGAGGCGCTCTTCCTCACCCGCGACCTCGAGGGCGCCCGCGCGGCGAGCGAGCGGGGCCTCGAGGTCGCCCCCCTCGACCGGGGGCTCCTCGCCTGCCGCAGCCGGGTGCTCTGCCGCCTCGACGGAGGCGAGGCGGCCGAGCAGTCCTACCGCGCGGCCCTCGAGGCGGGCGTCGAAGACGCGGAGGTGCACTTCGAGGCCGGCGCGGCGGCCCTGCGGAACGGCGCGCTCCCCACGGCCGTCGCGCGGCTGCGCCTCGCGCTCGAACGCGACCCCGCCCACGGCGGAGCCCGGTTCGCGCTGGCCCGGGCGCTCGCGCGTTCGGGAAGCGAGGAAGGGCGCGAGGGACTCGCGCGGTTCCGCGACGAGAAGCCGATCCTCGACGAGATCCGGAGGACCTCGCCTCGCACGGCGCGCGAGGCCGCCGACGGGGAGCGCCGGGCGTTCCTCGCCCTCCTCTATCTCTGCCTCGACGCCGGGGGGAAGGCGCGGGAGGAATCCGACGCCGCCGCCTCCGCCCAGCGGCCCGCTCCGGCACAGATCCTCGAGGCGGTCCGGGCGGCGGTCGAAGGCCGCTGGGCTCAAGCCGTCCCGGCCTTCGAGCGTCTCGTCGCTTCCGAGCCGGGCCACCCCTTCCTGCGCGCCGGGCTCGCCTGGGCGCTCGAGCGCGGGGGACGCCCGGAGGAGGCGCGGCGCCAGCGCTCGGAGTATCGCCGCCTCCTCGGCGAGGGGATCCGTTGATCTCGGCCCTCCTCCTCGCCTCGCAGGGGGGAGCCGCGCCGACCCCTCGGTTCGTCGAGGTCACGGCGGAGGCGGGGGTGAGCGTCGTCCTGACCTGCGGCCGCCCGGAGAAGCCCTACATCGTCGACTCGATCGGAACGGGGGTCGCCCTGCTCGACGCCGACGCCGACGGCGACCTCGACCTCTTCTTCCCGAACGGCTGGCGCGCCGGCGGGTACCCCGCGGGGCGCGAACCCCTCCCCGCCTTCTACCGGAACGAGGGAGCCCTCCGATTCACGGAGCGGACGCGCGAGGCGGGGCTCGCGCGACCGGGCTGGTGGCAGGGGTGCGCGGTCGGCGACGCCGACGGGGACGGCCGGCCGGATCTCTTCGTGACGGCCTTCGGGCCCCACGCCTTCTTCCGGGGCGACGGGGACGGCCGCTTCGCGGATCGGACCGCCGCCGCCGGCCTCGGGGACCCGCGCTGGGGTTCCTCCGCGGCGTTTGCCGACGTCGACCGCGACGGGGACCTCGACCTCTACGTGGCGACCTACGTCCGCTACCGCCCGGCTTCCCTCCTCGACCCGGACGGGGCGGACTGGTGCGACTTCCAGGGGGTCAAGGCCTACTGCGGACCGCAGAACTTCCCGGGGGAGGAGGACCTCCTCTACCGCAACGAGGGGGACGGAACCTTCAGGGAGGTCGGAGAGGCGCGCGGCCTCCACCAGGGGGCCGACTCGAAGTCGCTCGGCGTCGTCCCCTGCGACCTCGATTCGGACGAGGATCCCGACCTCTACGTCGCCAACGACACCGCCCGGAACTTCCTCTTCCTCAACCGCGGGGACGGGGTCTTCGAGGAGGATGGGGTCGTCCGCGGCGCGGGCTACGACGCGGAAGGGAACGCGAGGGCGGGGATGGGGGTGGACGCGGGCGACTTCGACGGCGACGGGGATCTCGACCTCTTCGTGACGAACCTCGACCAGGAGTCGAGCTCCCTCTTCCGAAACCTCGGCGTGGCCGAGTTCGACGAGGCGAGCGTGACTCTCGGCCTCGAGGGGCCGAGCTTCCCGATCGTGGGCTGGGGGACGCGGTTCTTCGATCCGGACGGCGACGGGGACCTCGACCTCCTCAGCGCGAACGGCCACATCTACCCGCAGGCCGACGGAGTGGTCGGGCGCTCCTACGCGCAGCCGCTCCACCTCTACCGCAACGAGGGGAGGCGGTTCGTCGAGTCCGCCGCGTCCTTCGGGGCCGACCTCGGCCGCGCGCGCGTGGCGCGCGGAACGGGGATCGGGGACCTCGACGAGGACGGGGATGCCGATCTCGTCGTCACGGTGATGGACGGAGTCCCCTCGGTGCTGCGCAACGACGGCGGGGATGCGCCCGGCTGGATCCGGCTCCTCCTGCGGGGCCGGCGGTCGAACCGCGAGGGAACCTGCGCGCGCATCGAGCTCCGCGCGGGCGGTCGCCCACAGGTCGCCGAGGCGCGGGCGTCGGGGAGCTTCCTCTCCTCGAGCGATCCGCGACCGCTCTTCGGGCTCGGCGGCGCCCCTCGGGTCGATTCGATCCTGGTGCGATGGCCTTCCGGATGCGTCGACGCCCTCGGCCCCCTCCAGCGAAACAACACGTACCGGGTCGTCGAGGGGACGGAACGCGCGGTGGAGGTCCCTCGCTAGCCGGCGCGCGGCGGGAGGGGGCCTCCGGATCATCCCGCGAGGAGGCGCTTCGCGACGAGGGTCGCGTAGGCCCCGCGAGGGAGCGACAGGGCCAGGCGGACGGCGCTGCGACCCGGATGCTCTCCGTCGGGCTCCGGGGCTCCGGCCTCGAGCCGGTCGGGGCGCAGGACGAAGGAGCGCCGCGCGACCTTCAGCTCGAACCCGCGGACACCCCGCGATCGCAGTCGTTCGACGGAGAGTCCCTCCTCGCGCAGGACCTCGGAGATCTCGCGGTCGCAGTTGCCGTGCCTCGGCCCGCGTCCGACGAGCGGAAGGTCCACCGCGTCGAGGCGACGGCGTTCTTCACCCGTCGGGGATCGCCAGAAGCGCAGGGGGCCGAGGTCGGCGGGCATCGATCCGAGGCGTCCCGGCGCGACGATCGCGCCGAGGAGGCGGTCCGCGCAGCGGTTCCAGATCCAGGACTGGAAGGCGAGCGCCTGGATCAGGCGCTCGGGGCGCGGGACGAAGCGCAGAGCTCCCCGGAAGTCGCGCGGCCGGCGCAGGAGATGCTCGAAGAGCGATCGCTCGTGCCACCCGGCGGCGCGCTCCGCGCAGCGGTCGAATCGCCCCCAGGCCGATCGGAAGTGCCCCTTGCGGGCGGCGACCTCGGGAGGGTCGTTCGTCCCCGGCGTCGCCGCGAGGAGGAGGAGGGCCTTCTCCTCGTCGCCCCGGAGCAACTCCGCCATCGGCCACCCCTTCCCCGCCCGGGCCGCCCCGAATCGCTGGTCGTCGAAGTGGTTCGGGAGGCCCTCCGCGCGGACGTCCGGGAGGCTGCGGTCGAGGGCGGCGAGGTCCTCCGGGCCGAGGTCGCGGACGAGGATCGAGAACGCGTTCGCCTCGATCCAGTCCGAACGGGCCGGAGCGGCGGCGCGCCCGATCGTCTCCACCGAGAGCCCGGGCTCCTCGATCGAGATCGACGGGCCCCCCTCCACGGAAGCGTGCTGGACCGCCACGGCTCGGCGGTCCTTCCACCCGCAGACGCGGACGCGGCCGAGGTCGACGCCCGCCTCCTTCGCGAGGCGCATCGAGACCTCGAGGGTCGAGAGGCCCGACTTCCGGATCCGGTAGACGGCGTGCGGTCCCGCTTCGGCGATTCGGCCGGGCCGCAGCCGCTCCTCGACGAGGAAGTCCTCCGGCCGGTGCTTGAGCTTCACGGGGCCGGCATGATGGGGCCGACGCGGTGGGTTTGAACGGCGCATCCTTCGAGGTCCTCGTCGCCGGCGGAGGCCCCGCCGGGCTCTTCGCGGCGATCGCCGCCGCCCGCGCCGGCCGTCGGGTCCTCCTCCTCGAGAAGGCGGCGCGGCCGGGCGTGAAGGTCCTCGTCTCGGGGGGAAATCGCTGCAACCTGACCCACGACTGCGACGAGGAGGAGATCGTCGAGGCGTTCGGACCTAACGGGCGGTTCCTCCGTCCGGCCCTCCGGCACCTCGGCCCGAGGGAGCTGCGCGAGGCGATCGAGTCGCTCGGGGTCCCGACGAAGGTCGAGCCGGGCGGGAAGGTCTTCCCCGTCTCGAACCGCGCGGTCGACGTCCGCGACGCGATCGAGAGGGAGATGGTCCGTGCCGGGGTCCTCTTCCGCGGGAGGGAGCCGTTGAGGGGGATCGAGAGGAGCGCGGAGGGCTTCCGGATCGTGACGGCGCGCGGAGCGATCGAGGCCGCGCGCGTCGTCCTCGCGACGGGGGGCAGGTCCTACCCGAAGACCGGGACCACGGGGGACGGGTATCCGATCGCCGAGTCGCTCGGGCACCGGCTCGTCCCCCCGACGCCGGCCCTGACCCCCCTCGCCGTTCCCGTCCCCTGGGCGAACGCCCTGACCGGGCTGACGCTTCCCGACGTCCAGGTGTCCCTCCACGCGGGGGGGCGCCTCGTCGAGTCGCGCCGGGGCGGATTCCTCTTCACCCACTTCGGACTCTCCGGGCCCGCCCCGATGAACCTCGGGGGCGCGGTCGCGGCCCTGCGTCCCTCCGACCGTGCGGAGGTCCTCCTCGACTTCCTCCCCGAGTCCTCGCTTCCCGAGATGGAGGCCCGGCTGCGGGCGGAGGCGGCCTCCGGGGGGTCCCGCACGGTGAGGCGGATCCTCTCGACCCTCCTTCCGGAGCGGCTCGTCGACGCGCTCCTGGCGGAGGCTTCGGTCCCGGACGACCGGCAGGTCGCGCGCCTCGCCCGCGAGGAGCGCGTGCGGCTCCTCGGCAGCGTCCTCGAGACACGGCTTCCGGTCGCGGGGACTCTCGGGTTCGACCGGGCGGAGGTGACGCGCGGGGGGATCGTGCTCGACGAGGTCGACCCGCGCACGCTCGAGTCGAGGATCGTCCCGGGCCTCCACCTCGCCGGGGAGATCCTCGATCTCGACGGGCCGATCGGAGGCTACAACTTCACCGCCGCCTTCGCGACCGGCGCCCTCGCCGGGGCGTCGGCGGCGGACGCCGCCGGAGGATCGCGTCGATGACCCACGAGAAGGACTACGTCCTCGGAACCCACGACGAGGAGATCTCGCGCCTCGCCCTGCAGCACCGCGCGTGGCGATCGCGCGCCCTCGACGCGTGGCGGCGCGCCGGCTTCGCGGCCGGCCGCACCATCCTCGACGTCGGGTGCGGCCCCGGGTACGCCTCCCTCGACCTCGCCGAGGTCGTGGGGCCCTCGGGAGCGGTGATCGCGCTCGACCGCTCCCGGCGCTTCCTCGACGCGCTCGAGGCCGCGAGCCGCCGGAGGGGGCTCGAGAACGTCCGGACGGTCGAGCTCGACCTGGAGGAGGGGAACTTCCCTCCCCTCCAGGCCGACGGCGCCTGGGCGCGCTGGGTCCTCGCGTTCATGAGGCGCCCGCGCGACCTCCTCGCGAGGGTCGCGGGCGCCCTCAAGCCGGGGGGCGCGATCGTCCTGCACGAGTACTTCCACTACGCGACCTGGCAGCTCGCGCCGAGTTCCCCGGAGCACCAGGAGTTCGTGCGGATCGTGATGGAGACCTGGCGCGCGAGCGGCGGCGAGCCGGACGTCGGGCTCGACCTCCCGCGCTGGCTCGGGGAGCTCGGGTTCGCGACGAAGGAGGTCCGCCCGATCCTCGAGGTCGTGACGCCCCGCGACCCCCTGTGGCAGTGGCCGAGGAGCTTCGTCGGCTCGGGCCTGCGGCGGCTGGTCGAGCTGGGGCGCCTGACGCCGGCCCGGTCCGAGGCGATCGCGCGGGCGTTCGCGGCCGCCGAGGCCGCCCCCGACTGCCTCATGGTGACGCCGGGCGTGCTCGAGGTGATCGCGGTCAGCCGATGAAAACCGGGAGGTCGTCCCCGGGAATGTGACCGACTCGGAGTTCCGGACTACCCTAGGACTGCCTCCGAGCCCTCGGCCGACGTTTCCCCCCTCCCGGGAGGTTCGTGAGCCCAGTCCTCCTGTCTCGGCGGGTCCGCCGCTTCCCTTCGATCGCCGTCCTCGCCGCCCTCCTCGCCTTCCTCCTGCCGTCCCTCGCCCCGCGGGGTCGGACCGAGACGAGGGGGCGCCTGCGGCTCCTCGAGGCGAGATGGGGTCGCCTCGTCGAGGTGCGGGACTCGGAAGGACGGCTCGTCGCCGCGAGGAAGGTTGTGGGGCCGCGGGCCCCGGACGTCACGACGAATCCCCTCACGGGGGTCGCGACCGCGCACCTCCCTGCGGTCCGGGGGACGGAGGCGTTCGAGGCTGCGGTGCGAGCCCTCGACGAGTCCCCGACGCTCCTCGCTCCTTGCGGGCCGGATTCTCCCCCGCCCTTCCCGGTCGTGCCCCGGGACGCGGCGCTCCTCCTGCGGTTCGACGAGCCTCTCGATCCGGCCTCGGTGTCCGCGCAGACGATCGAGGTGCGTTCCGCGGGGCTCGATCCGGGGCGCCTCGACGTCGAGCCGACCCTCGATCCGCTCGACGCGCGCGTCGTCATCGTCGTCCCGGCGCCCGGAGCCTCGGGAGAGGACGGCGTGCTCCCCGCCGCGGAGACGACGCTCTCCGCGAATCTCGAGATCCGCATCCCGACCGCGGCCGACGCGGGGAGGGGAAGGAGGAAGCTCCTGCGTGGTCGTTCCGGCGCGAGTGTGGCCGCGGAGGATGGATCGGAGGGCGCCGACCTCGTGCTCGCGTTCCGTTCGGGAGGCCCGTCCGCGGTCACGGGGGACCTGAACAACGGCTTCCTCCCTTCCCTCGGCCCACCGTCGATCGTCGGGGCGGTTCCGGCGAGCGTCTGTTCGGTCGTGCCTCCCTCTCCCAACGCGAACTCCCGGTTCCAGAGGATCTCTCTCTCGTTCTCGCTCCCGGGGTGCTCCTTCGGCCCGGAGCTCGGCGACATGATCGTCCAGGGGAGCGCCGTCGGCCTCGTCGTCCACGTCTTCCCCACGCCGTCCAACTGCCCCGGGCCGGGAGTCTCGGCGCCGCGCGTGAGGGTGGAGCTGCTCGCGGACGATCCGGGGGGGAATCCGATCCCGATCGCCTCGGGGCTCGCCGAGTACCGGCTGCCGTTCGAACCGGAGGACGCCGGGAGCGAGGGGTGCTTCCTGTCGTTCGTCCCGCCCCCGTCCAGCCCCCCCGCCGGCGGAGTCGATCCCGGCTCGGTCGCGAAGGTGCGCTTCAGCGAGGCGATGGATCTCGACTCGGTCCTCCCGTTCGACACCTTCACGTTGACTCTCTCCGATCCCGACCCGGGCGGGCCAGCCTCCCTCCCCCCCTCCGCCTTCGTCGTCGGGGGGGTCGTCCCATCGGCCGACCTGCGAGAGTTCACGTTCGTCCCCTCCCTCCCCATACCTCACGTGAACGGCGCCTCCGAGACCCGGCATTTCCGGATCGAGACGGGGCTCGGCGGGGTGCAGAGCCTCGCCGGGGTCGGCCTCGCGGTCCCCGGCTTCGCGGTCCCCTTCACGCTCCGTCCCGACGCCGCCACGACGACCACGGCGGGATTCGCCCTGCGGTTCAACGCGATCAACGAGACGGACGCGGTCCTCGGTCCTCCCGACCCGGGCGGCAAGCCCGACGTCGGGGGCCAGGTCGTCTTCCAGCCCGGCGAGTTGAGGGGGCGGCCCGTCGTCCGGTTTTCGAAGGTCGCGGACATAGGGAACCCCTTCGTCGGCGGCGCGCCGATCCAGTTCCCCTCCCCCGTCCAGACGCCCCTCACCTCCGGAGGGAGTCGCCTGCAGTCGGTCCTGAGGCACGTCGACCTCGGGCTCTCCGGGAGCGATCCAGGCGAGATGAACCTCGACGTCGAGGGGCTCCACGGGTCTCCGTTCGGAGGGACCGTCGCCGCGGACGAGCTTCCCCGCCTCCGGGTCCTCCTTGCCCATTCCCACTTCTTCCCGGATGAGACGATCGATGTTGCCTCCCTCCTCCCTGCGTTCCCTTTGTCTGGGCTCTCCGCCGTCAAGTTCTACCCGAGCGTTCTCCCCGGCGCGGCGAGCCCGCTCGGGGAGATCGGCAATCCCTTCGCCTTCTGGCATTGGGACCCCGCCCTGAACGGCGGGACCGGCGGCGCCGTGGGCAATCCTCCGACCACGGTGTTCGACGTCTTTCCGTACACCATCAACCCGCTCGACCTCTTCCTCGTCCCCGGAACGGGCACGGCGATGATGCCCTTGGCTCCCTTCCTCGCCACCTACACGTGGCGGGACACGGGCTTTCCCTTCGCGCACAAGGGGGGCCCGGCCGGGTCCGGGGTAGAACCCGCCAGGTGGCTTCAAGTGCTAGGCACTCTCCCACCGCTCCTCTACCCGTCGGGGCAGATTCCCTCCGTCGCTCTCCCCCTCCTCGTCGAGTACCGGTCCTATCCGCCGCTCGGCCCCGACACCTCCCTCAAGGTGAACGGGCTCCAGGTCGCGTTGATGGTGAACACTTCGGCCCAGCCGAACTTCCGTGTCTTCAAGACGGGGACCCCCGCCGCTCCGACCAATCCCGACGTGGGGAACTTCCCGGCCGGGGCCGGACCGGAGCTCTACTGGGGGCAGGCGGACTTCGTCGTCCGGGTGACCCGGGCGTTCACGCACTGGTTCGACACGGGAGTGCCGGTCGCCCTCGGGTCTCCGCTCTACGCCGCGCCCGTCGTGGAGCCGGACGTCTCCGGGCTGCCCGCCGGCGCGTCCGTCCTGGTCGAGTTCCGGGGTGCCTCTGGCATCGCCGGGGCCTGCGCGACGATCCCCTTCACCTGCGATCCGCTGACCGACGCCTCGAAAGCGAACGTCTACGGCGTCTACATCGTGGGAGGCGCGCCTTCCGGCTTTCCGAATCAAGCGCCGACGACGCAGGTCACGGGCGTCGTCCCCCCCTTCAACCCCGGGAACCCCGCGCTCGCCGAGTGGACGCCGGACCTCGCCGCTCTGAACGGAAGGCGTTTCCTCCAGATGCGCTTCAGCTTCTTCAACAACGTCCTCTCGGGGGGGGTGCCCCGCCTCTCCTCGGTCGGCGTCGCCTTCGTGAGGTAGCCGCGGGCCGGCCGCGTTTCGCGCGGACGCGAGGGAGGCGATAGACTTCTCGGCTCCCCCTGGAGCCCCGCTTGGTCGTCAGCCACACCCTCGGCTTCCCCCGCGTGGGGAAGAATCGCGAACTGAAGAAGGCGCTCGAGTCGTTCTGGGCCGGCCGCAGCGACGGCGCCTCCCTCCACGCCACGGCGGCGGACCTGCGCCGGCGGCACTGGAAGCTCCAGCGGGAGGCGGGGATCGACCTCGTCCCCTCGAACGACTTCTCCCTCTACGACCACGTGCTCGACGCCTGCGCCCTCTTCGGGGCGGTGCCGGCGCGCTACGGCTCGCGCGGCGGGAGGGTCGACCTCGCCACCTACTTCGCCATGGCGCGCGGCACCCCCGGGGACGGCATCGCCGCCATGGAGATGACGAAGTGGTTCGACACGAACTACCACTACATCGTCCCGGAGTTCTCCTCCCGGCAGGAGTTCCGGATCTCCTCGACGAAGCCCTTCGACGAGTTCGAGGAGGCGAAGGCGCTCGGGATCGCGACGAAGCCGGTCCTCCTCGGCCCCGTCTCCTTCCTCCTCCTCGGCAAGGGGCTCTCCCCCGGCGTCGAGCGGCGCGCCGCCCTCGAGCGGCTCCTCCCCTGCTACGCCGACGTCCTCACCCGCCTCGGCAGCGCCGGGGCCGAGTGGGCGCAGCTCGACGAGCCGTGCGCGGTGCTCGACCTCCCGGACGAGGACCGGGCGCTCTTCGCCGCGGCCTACGCCGGGCTCGCGGGGGCGAGGAAGGCGCCCCGCCTCCTCCTCGCCACCTACTTCGAGGGGCTGCGCGACAACGCGGGGGCGGTCGCCTCCCTTCCCGTCGCCGCCCTTCACCTCGACCTCTGCCGCGCGCCGGGCCAGCTCGGGGAGGTTCTCCCCCATCTCTCCCCGGGGACGATCCTCTCCCTCGGCGTCATCGACGGGCGCAACGTCTGGCGCGCCGACCTCGAGAAGGCGCTCGCGCTCCTCGAGGAGGCCCGGGGAGAGGTCGGGGCCGACCGGGTCTGGGTCGCCCCCTCCTGCTCGCTCCTGCACGTCCCCGTCGACCTCGACGACGAGATCGGGCTCGACGGGGAGCTGCGCTCCTGGCTCGCCTTCGCGAAGCAGAAGCTCGCTGAGGTCGCGGCGCTGCGACGGGCCCTCGCGGAGGGGCGCGCCGCGGCCGCCGACGCGTTCGAGGCGAGCGCGCGGGCCCGGGAGAGTCGGGGGAAGTCCCCCCGGATCCACAATCTAGCGGTCGCCGACCGCCTCGCGAAGGTGGGCGACGCCGACGCGCGCCGCCGCCACCCGTTCGCGGAACGGACCAAGGCGCAGGCGCAGCGCCTGGGCCTCCCCACCTTCCCGACGACGACGATCGGCTCCTTCCCGCAGACGCCGGAGGTCCGCTCGTGGCGGGCGCGCTGGAAGAAAGGGGAGCTCACGACGACGCAGTACGAGGGGCTGATCGAGGGGGAGATCCGCCGCACGATCGAGTGGCAGGAGCAGGCGGGCCTCGACCTCCTCGTCCACGGGGAGTTCGAGCGCAACGACATGGTCGAGTACTTCGGCGAGCAGCTCGCCGGCTTCGCCTTCACGCAGAACGGCTGGGTGCAGTCCTACGGCTCCCGCTGCGTGAAGCCGCCGATCCTCTACGGCGACGTCGCCCGGCCGGCCCCGATGACCGTGCGCTGGTCGCGCTTCGCGCAGTCGGCGGCGAAGCGCCCCGTGAAGGGGATGCTGACGGGCCCCGTCACGATCCTCCAGTGGTCCTTCGTGCGGGACGACCAGCCGCGAAGCCGGAGCGCCTTCCAGCTCGCCCTCGCGCTCCGGGACGAGGTCGCCGACCTCGAGCGGGCCGGCATCCCCGCGATCCAGGTCGACGAGCCCGCGATCCGGGAGGGGCTCCCGCTGCGCCGGGCCGACCGGCCCGCCTACCTCGAGTGGGCCGTGCGCGCCTTCCGCCTCGCGACGAGCGGGGTCGCCGACGCGACGCAGATCCACACCCACATGTGCTACTCGGAGTTCAACGAGATCCTCGAGGCGATCGCGGCCATGGACGCCGACGTGATCTCCGTCGAGGCCTCCCGCTCGAGGATGGAGCTCCTCCAGGGGTTCGAGCGCTTCCGCTATCCGAACGAGATCGGCCCCGGCGTGTACGACATCCACTCCCCGCGGGTGCCGGCGACGGAGGAGATCGTCTCCCTCCTCGAGAGCGCGGCGAAGGTCCTCGACCCCCGCCAGATCTGGGTCAACCCCGACTGCGGACTGAAGACGAGGACCTGGGAGGAGGTGAAGCCCGCCCTCGCGAACCTCGTCGCCGCCGCCAAGAAGATGCGCGCGGCGGCCCCGGCCGGCTAGTCCGTCAGGGGCGGACGGCGAGGCGGCGCCGGAGCGCGCGCCGCAGGACGCGCGCGAAGAAGAGGATCGCGAGCCCGGCGAGGAGGATCCGCCCCGGCCGCGGCAGGCGGTCGCCGGGGAAGGCCGAGGCGAGCGCAAAGGGCAGGGACCCGATCACGTCGGGGAGGAGGGGAGGCATGGCGCGGCACGATCTCCGCGCGCGTGCAGGGAGGTTGAAGGTTGCGCGAAGGCTTCAGCGAGCCTTCGGCGGCCGGAGGCGGCGGAGGATCCGCGGCGAGAGGAGGAGGCGCAGCGTCCCCTTGCGGGCGGAGGCCGGAAGCTCGACGAGGGCGGCGCCCCCCTTCCGGAAGTCGACCTGGAGTCCCCCCGGGGACCCGGCGAGGTCCGCGAGGAGCCTGCCGAGATCGGGCATGTGCCCGACGAGGACCGCCTCGCTCCAGCGGGCCGCCTTCTTGAGGAAGTCGAGGACCCCCTCCGTCGACCCCCCGGGAGCGAGGGCGTCGCAGAGGAGGACGGGAGGCAGGTCGGGGTACGCGGAGGCGAGGATCTTGGCCGTCTGGACGGCGCGGACGAGCGGGCTCGAGACGAGCAGGTCCGGAGCGAGGCCGGCGATCCGCAGTCCCCGGGCCGCGCGCGCGAATCTCTTGCGACCCCCGGGCGTGAGCGCCCGCTGCGCGTCGTCCTCTGCCGGATCCGCGCGGTCTGCCGCGATCGCGTGGCGGACGAGCCAGAGCCGCCGGGTCTCCTTCACCGGGACCTCCGGGGCGCACCCGACCGGACGATCCGGAGGGCGACGTCGAACTCGTCCTCGAAAAGGTCCGCGCGGCGGCGCGCCTCGGTCAGCTCGACGGCGGGCGCGACCGGGGAGCGGACGCGGAGGGTGACCTGGGAGTCGCGCAGGTCCGCGGCGACCCCCCGGACGACGCCCCGGCGCGCCCGGTCGAGGCCGTCGGCCAGGCGCAGGAGCGCCGCCAGCCGCCGCACGACGGCGCGATCGGGCTTCCGGAGCAGGGCGAAGTTGCGGTGCCGCGCCCGCGGCGGGCGTCCCCGGTAGTAGCGCGCGACGTTCGCCAGGATCTCGATCTCCCGGTCGGAGAACCCGCGCAGGTCGGCGTGCCGGATCAGGTGGTAGGCGTGCTTGTGGTGGTCCTCGTGGCCGACGACGTAGCCGACGTCGTGGAGGAGGGCCGCCGCCCCGAGGATCTCGCGGTCGGCCTCCCCGAGGTCGTGGAGCGGGCGCAGGGCGTCGAAGAGCTGGAGGGCGAGCCGGCGGACCTGCTCGAGGTGGGCCGGGTCTCGTCGGCAGGCGACGGCGAGGGCGCGCGCGCTCTCCTCGCGCAGCTCGCTTCGGCTGCGGGGTCCGCTCGCCGAGGCGGGCCGCCCCCGGCCCAGCCGATCGAGCATCTCGACCATCAGCCCCTCGCGGACGCCGTTCCCGTTCACGAGGACCTCCTCCACCCGCAGCGCGCGCAGGATCTCCGCGACGACGCAGACGCCCGCGACGATGATGTCGGCGCGGTCGGGAGAGAGGCCCGGGACGTGACGGCGCGCCTCGGCGTCGCAGGAGGCGAGGAACTCGAGGAGCTGCCGCACCGCCGCCCGCCGCAGCACCATCCCGTGGATCCGGCGGTCGGCCTGGGCACCCTGCCGCATCGCGACGAGCATCCGGGCCATCGAGGTGAGCGTTCCCCCGGAGGCGACGAAGAGGTCGGGCGGCCTCAGCCCGCGCCGTCCGTTCCGGCCGAGCGCGTCCGAGAGGGTCCGGCGGACGTGCCGCTCGAGCCGGCGCAGGGCTCGCCCGCCGATCCGCTTCGACCCGAGGAACCGCTCGGTCAGGAGGACCGCGCCGAGGTCGAGGGAGAGCGTCCGCTCGATGCGGTCGCCCTGGGCGAGGACAACCTCGAGGCTCCCCCCCCCCATGTCGGCGACGGCCACCCTCCGTCCCTCGAAGGGGAAGTGGGAGAGGGCGCTGCGAAAGGCGAGGCGCGCCTCCTCCTCCCCCGGGATCGCGCGGAACGGGATCCCCGTCTCCTCCCGGATCCGACGGAGGAACGCCGGGCCGTTCTTCGCCCGGCGGACGGCGCTCGTCGCGACGCCGGCGATCCGCCGCACGTCGTACCCGCGGGCGATCTCGCGCATGTCGCGCACCGCGCGGAGGGTCTCCTCCATCGCCTCGGGCTCGAGCCGGTCCCGCCGGACGAGGCCCCGGGCGAGGCGCGTCGTCACCTTCTCGTCGTCGAGGATCTGGAACCGGTCGCCCCCCTCCCCCTGGGCGACGAGGAGGCGGACGGAGTTCGACCCGAGGTCGATGACGGCGAGGCGGAGGGGCTTCACGGGGACCCTCCCGGCCGCGTCGGGTCCGCGCTCCCGGCGAACCGGCGCGCGAGGCGGAGGGGGAGGGGCCTTCTCATGGTGGCGAGAGCCTACCGCGGGCGCGAGGGCCCGGGGGCCGCCGCGGTTCATTCCCCGAGGACCGCCAGGGTTCGGGCGGCGAGATCCTGGGCGATCTCGCGGACCGGGCGATTCCCGTCGATCACGGCGAACTCGTAGCGCTCCCGCATCCGGAGGAACTCGGCCTCGATCCGCTGCTGATAGCGGACGAAGGACCCGAACCAGTCCCGGGAGAGCCCGAGGTCCATCCCCGATTCCCAGTAGTCGAGGGTGGGGCTGCGGTGGAAGTTGCGCTCGACGAGCGCCTGGGGGGAGACCTGGAGATAGAAGACCGCGGAGGGGACGAGCGCGATCCCGTAGAGGGACTCCAGCCACTCGGGGCTCGCTCCGCGGACGACGTCCCGGGCCATGAGGGTGTAGACGTACCGGTCGGCGAGGACGACGAACCCGGCCCGCAGGGCGGGGAGGACGCGGTTCTCGAGCTGGTCGGCGAAGTCGGTGGCGTAGTAGAGGCTGCGGGTCGTCGGGCCGAGGACGTTCCCCTTCTTCGCCCGCTCGATCTCCGGGCCGACGAGGCCGGAACGGCGCAGCCCGACGTCGACGACGGGCCATCCCCCGGCCTCGAGCCGCTGCTTGAGGAGGCTGATCTGCGTCGATCGGCCCGACCCGTCGGCCCCCTCGACGACGACCAGCCGGCCCGGGAGGATCTCCGCCGGGCCGTTCCCGGCGACGGGGCGGCCGTCGAAGCGCAGCGCCCTCATTCCGGGGAATTCCAGCGGAAGGAGGGGAGGTCGAGACGCTTCTGGATGGCGGCCCGGACCTCCGCCTGCTGCGCGTGGGCGGATCGCGTCGCCTCGACGACGAGGAAGCCGAACTCCTCCGCCATCTTGCGGTACTCCGCGTCGATCCGGGACTGGAAGATCCGGAACGACTCCCGGACGTCGGTCGAGAGCCCGAGGTCCATCCCGGCCTCGTGGTACTTCAGCCTCTCCCCTCGGGCGAGGATCCGGAGGAGGGCGAGGTCGACCGGGACCTGGAAGTAGAAGGTGACGTCCGGGCGGATGGCGAACGAGTAGAGGCTCCGCACCCACGCCGGGTCCACGCCGCGCACGACGTCGCGGGCGAAGGCGGTGTAGGAGTAGCGGTCGCAGAGCACGACGTAGCCCGCGCGGAGGAGGGGCAGGATCTGTCGCTCGTAGCGGTCGGCGAAGTCCGTCGCGTGGATGAGGCAGAAGGTCGTCGCGGTGAGGAGGTTCTCCCTCTTCCCGCGCCGCGTCGCCTCCCGCACGAGGTCGGAGGAGTTCCACTCCGTGAAGAAGACCCGGTGGCCCGTCGACTCGAGCCAGCGCTTGAGGAGGTAGACCTGGGTCGACTTGCCCGAGCCGTCGATCCCCTCGACCGCGATCAGCTTCCCGCGGACCGCCCTCGGATCGGGCCAGGCGAGGGGGTCTTCCGCCGTCCGGGGCGCGGCCTCCCCGAAGGCCCCTCGCGCGAGGGCCTCGGCGCTCCGATCGACCGCCATCGACTTGCCCGAGAAGATCTCCACGTCGACCCCGTCACGATGCCCCACGTTCGCGCCCGGCCTCTCCGAAGGGAGATCCTACCCAGGCCTTGTAAAGACCCGCCGTGGAGCGCGTTGAGATCTCGTCGAGATGGCCCCTCGGCGCCCGGCCCGGGTCCCCGATCCGGGGCGGCTCCCCCTCGCGCGCGAAGGCGACGTGACGAGGAGGTGGATCTTCCGCGCCGCCTCGCGCGTCCCGCCGCGGTTGACCTCGCGGAGGGGACCCCCTAACCTCCCCGCGATCCCAGGGATTCGCGCCCCGCGCGCAAGGAGTCGCCGATGTCCAGCCGCCGACTCGTTGTCCTGCCGTTCCTCCTCCTCGCCCCGGCCCCGGCCGCCGGCCAGGTCGTCCTCAACGAGATCGTCTACGACGACCACGACGCCGACACCCACGAGTTCGTCGAGCTCCTCAATGCCGGCACCTCTCCCGTCGACATCTCCGGCTGGAGCGTCGAGTGCGGGGACTCCCCGACCGCCTGCCAGGTGTCCTGCACGCCCGGGTGCGCGGTGGCGACGAACACCAACCCGGACTTCACGATCCCGGCCGGGACGGTCCTCGCGCCGGGCGGGACCTGGGTGCTCGGGGTGGGAGCCACCATCCCGGGCGTGAATCAGATCATCCCGCAGCCCCTCCTCGCGGGGGCCTTCGAGAACGACGAGGAGTGGATCCGCCTGCGGGACGCGCTCGGGAACGTCGTCGACGCCGTGGCGTACGAGACGAACAAGGAGAACGCCTGCTTCCCCCTCTCGATCGTGGCCGAGGGGCCGGGGATCCACGGGAACCATCTCCTCGTCGACGGCCTCGTTCCGCCCTACGGGGCCCAGCTCCTGAGCCTCTCGCGGGTGCGCAACGGCCGCGACACCGGGAACAACGGGCGCGACTTCGCCCTCCTCCCGTGGACGCCGGGCGCCTCGAACGACTCCCTTCCCTCGGCTCTCCCGATCTCGGAGGACTTCGACGCCTCCTCTCCGGGGACCCCCTCGCCGCTCTGGCGCGGATCGTTCGTGGATCCGATCGTCGTCGACCCGGCGGCGGTCGGCCCCGTGGTCCCCCCTTTCGGGGGGCCGTCGAATCCGAACGTCATCCCCGCCTCGCCGCAGGGGGGAAACGCCCTCGTCTTCGGGGATCCGGGCGGCGGCGGGAACGCGGGGATCCTCCTCCAGTCGCCGACCGACCAGGTCGAGGTCGAGGCCTACGTCTACCTCGACGCCGACCCCCATCCCCCCTCCCTCCTCGCGCAGGTCGAGACCTGGAGCCTCGGACTCCAGGGGACCTCGGACTCCTTCGGGAACCATCCCGACCCGGGAGGCCTCCTCGCGGGCTCGGGGGTGGCGGGGCTCGTGGACCCGAACACGGGCGTGGCGTGGACGTTCGTGCACTACACGAACCCGATCGGGGTGACGAGCGCGGCCCTGTACCTCGTCGACGAGAACGACGGCGGAACGGACAACATCGTGCTCGGGTCGGTGGCGATCGCCGCCGGGGTGAACGACGGCTGGCAGAGGCTGCGGCTGCGGGTGAACGGGAACCGGGTGGAGGGGTGGTTCGGAGGGACGCTCGGGGCGAACGACGGGACGTCGTTCGCGGGGACGCTCTCGCAGCCGGGGATCGGGACGGTCTACTTCCAGACGCGGGAGTTCGTGGTGGACAACGCCTCGGTCCGGCCGCTGACGATCGACGCCCTGGCGGTGCGCCGGCACAGCGTGGGGCTCGACCCGATCGACCCGCCGGCGCCGTGCGTGGGGAGCGGGGGATGTGCGCCGCGGATGGGGTGGAACGGAGGGACGGCGAGCGTGACGGGGGCGGGCCCCTTCGCGGTCACGATCGACCGGGTCCTCGGCGGGGCGTTCGTGATGGTCGCGATCGGGGCGACGTCGGGACCGCCGTGGCCGATCGACGCGGGGACGATCCTGGGCGGGGGTCCCTGCTGGTCGCTGAACGACATCGGCATCACGAACGGGGGGGCCGCGGCGGGACCGGGCCCGTGCAACGGCCAGCGCACGCTCGCGCTCCCCTCGCTGGCGGGGGCGCTGCCAGGGGGGACGCTCTACCTGCAGGCGTTCGTCTTCCCGGACCCGGGCTCGCCGCTGACGGCGCTTCCGCTCGTCCTCTCGGACGGCCTCGCGATCACGTTCCAGCCGTAGCCGTCAGGCCGCGTTCTTGAGGAACGCGACGAGGTCGGCCTCGAGCTCGGCGAGGCCGTACCCTTCCTCGACGAGGCAGCGGTAGATGATCCGCTCGAGGGGGGCGGGGACGTTCGAGTTGACCTCGTGGGGAGGGGGATAGGAGAGGAAGTAGGAGAGGGAGAGGCGCTCGACCTCCCCGGAGGGCTCCCGCCCCGCGCCTCCCCAGGGCGCCTCGTCGAAGGGGAGCGCGCCCGTCAGGATCTCGTAGAGCATCACGCCGACCGCCATCACGTCCGCCTTCGGCGAGCGCAGCAGCATCGGGTTGTAGGCGGGGGTCGTCGTGAGGAGGCCGCGCCTCTCGTTGCGGAAGGCGGGATCGAGGAGGACCACCTTCCCCGTCGGCGTGACGACGAGGTTCTCCGGCTTCAGATCCCCGTGGAACGGGAGGTCCCCCTTCGCGGCGAGCCGGGCGAGGACGCGGACGATCGTGAGGAACCAGTTGACCCGGATCCCCTCGAGGGCCCGGATCTTCTCGCGGAGCGTCTTGCCGCGCACGTGCTCGAGGACGAGGACGGGGCGCCCCTCGTGGAGGAAGGTGTCGTGGACCGCCACGAGGTTGGGGCAGCGGATGCGGCGGAGCCGGTCCGCCTCGTCGACGAGGAGCTCGTCGATCTCGCGCGCGTCGAGGAGGTCGACCCGCGGCGCGCCCGAGCCGAGGAAGCACGCCTCCGCGGGCGCCTCGTCCGGCGAGATCCCCTCGGGGTTCTTCTTCGAGGTCACCTCGAGGAAGCGCGTGACGTAGCGGCCTCCGCCGCCGACGTTCCCCATCTTGAGGGCGACGCGCTCCCCCGAGTCGCGGTCCTCCCCGAGGTAGACGAGGGCGAATCCTCCGCGACCGAGGAAGCCCGCCACCCGGTACCTCCCGATCGCCTCGCCGACGCCGATCCGAAGCATGCGCCGCTTTTCGGCGAGCGCCGGCCGTGCGCTTGACTGGTGACCGGCCCTCGCGGGGCGGATCGCGCGGCGGGAGGAGAGGGCGGCGCGGCGCTAGAGGAGGGTGACGAGGAGGCTCGGAGTGGCGGCGAGCGTGGCGGGGGACGGGAAGACCGTCACGTCGATCACGAACCACTGTGCGAAGACGGTCGCTCCGGGCGGAGCGGTGGGCGGGATCGCGACGGAGAGGGAGGCGCTCCCCTCGCAGGGCGCGGTTCCCGAGACGGCGAATCCCGGGAGGATCGAGTCCGGGCACACCGAGAGCGAGCAGGCGTTCCCCGGCAGGAAGACTCCGATCGGGAAGGGGAGGGAGAGGAAGCAGGGAGGGCCCGTAGTGGAGAGTCCGAGGACGAGGATCGCCGAAGCGCCGGGAAGGCCCCCGTTCAGCCGGAGCTCGAAGGCGGGGTTCCCGGGGTAGGGGAGGCCGACCCCCGCGATCTGCGGGGAGCAGCCCCCCGAGCCGGGGCAGGGCACGCCGATCGGGAGGGCCGCCGCCGTTGCGCGGCCGTTGACCGCGAAGTTGTCGACGACCCATCCGAGGAAGGAGTTCCCGATGCTGTCGACCGTGTCGAAGCGCAGCCGGAACTGCCCCGTCCCCGCGGAGACGAGGGGCTGGAAGGGCCCGCCGGAGGCCGAGAAGAGGACGGAGCCCGGTCCCGTCCCGCAGGGCTGGTTCCCGGTGAGCTGCAGGGCCGTCGACCAGGTCCCCGCGGCCCCCTCCCGCATGTCGACGAAGCACTGGTCGAAGGTGCCGGTGCCTCCCCCCTCTCCCTCCTTCAGGTAGTCGAAGGCCAGGTCGAAGATCGACGAGCCCCCCGGCACGGGAACGACGGCGGAGGTGATCGCCCCCTCGTTGGCGAAGCCGGTGTTGAAGGTGTAGTTGCCGAGGTCTCCCTGGTGGTAGGCGGCGGCGAGGCCCGTGAGAGGAGCGGGGAGCGGCGTCAAGAGGTCGCAGTTGGGCTCGTCGTGCCAGAGGGTCGGCGCCGGGAATCCCGCCAGATCCTCCTCCGTCATCGTCCCGACCGTGGAGCCGGGGACCGAGCCGGTGTCGAAGTTCTCGGAGAAGACGGGGCTCGTCACGGCGAGGAGCTGGTCGATCCGGATGTTGTCGACGTACCACCCGCGGAACCCGTTCAGGGAGTCGTTCACCGAGTCGAACCGGAACCGGTGCTGGAAGGAGGTCCCCGCGAGGGAGAAGGGGAGGAGGAGGACGTTGCGCTGCGCGGGCCCCGTGCAGGTCGGGCTCGCCGTCAGCTGCGCCACCGTCGTCCAGGCCCCGGTCCCGGCCGGTGCGACCTCGACGAAGGACTGGTCGAAGTTCGTCCCCGCGCCCGGATCGACCTGCCGGGTCGTGTCGAAGAGGAGGTAGAGGGCGGTGTTCGCCGCCGTCGAGGCGACGGCCGGGCTCTCGATCGCCCCGGCGTTCGCGAAGGGGGCCGTGTTGTAGTCGTAGACGCCGAGGTCCCCCCGGTTGTAGGCGGCCGCGCCCGTCCCCATGGAGGCGGGGATCGTCGGGACGGCCGGAGGGAGCGGCGTGAGGAGGAGGTTCTGGGCCGGGAAGACCGAGTTGGCGGTGCCGAGACCGGTGAGATCGTTCCCGCCCGTCCCCGCCGCGTTCTCGACGCCGACGGTCGCGTCCCAGGGGTTCGCCGCGGAGGAGAGGAAGCTCGCGTAGTCGTAGCGGATCTCGATCGTGTTCGCGGGGGCGGGGTGGAGGACGATCTGGAAGGTCGCGCTCTCGTTCCCGACGCCCCCCGGGAACTTCTCCTCGGAGTTCCACTCGGCGATCAGGTCCCCGCCGGGGACGGCGAGGGACCGGAGGGACCCCCCCGGCCGCGTGAAGAGGTCGTCCCACCAGGCGAAGATCGCGTCGTCGGGCGCCCCGGTCGTGGGGATCGGCGAGTTGTTCCCGAATCCGGATCCGGGCACGGCGAAGGTCAACCAGCCGTTGTTGTTGAGGCGGTAGGTCGTCTTCGGCGCGGAGAAGAAGGAGAAGGGGGCGGGGAGGGGAGTCGTGCTGCTCGTGAAGTCGTTCACGCCGGCCCCCCAGACCTGCACCGTGCCGGGGAGGCCCGCGATGCTCGAGAAGGGGACGGCCGACGGGGTGGCTCCGTAGCCGCCGATCGGGACCGAGTCGCACAATCCCTCGAGGTGCCAGAGCGTCGCCCCCGGCGAGCCGAAGGCGTCGGTCTCGGTGTAGGACCCAACGGTCCCCGCCGGGCCGGGGGGCGCCTCGAAGTTCTCCGAGAAGAGGACGCTGAAGTTCTGCGCCCGCGCCGAGGCGGCGAGGAGGAAAAGGGTCCCGACACCGAGGACCACGCGAGCCTTCCGAGCTCCCATCGGTCACCTCCGCGGTCCGACCCGCACGGGCCGGTCCGACAGGAGGGAATGCTAGCGTCGACCCGCCGGATTGCTAAGGGGCGGGGCGGGAGGCGGGCTCGAGCTGCACGAGGGTGACGGGGCCGTCCACCCCGAAGAGCGCCCGGAGGTTCCGCTCCATCGTGTCGGTGGCGACGTGGACCGGCTCGCTCTGGTGCGGCTCGAAGCGGTAGGCGACGCCGGTCTCCGTGACGAAGCCGATGTCCTGGGAGCGCCCGTCCTCGATCCGGAAGTAGCGGGAGATCCCGGGGGCGGGGAACGCCAGCTCGACCACGAAGCCGAGCGTCCGGCCCCCCGACTCCGCCCGGTAGCGGGCGAGGACCTTCCCCTCGACCGGGCCGGGCGGGGCCGGAGCGTTCTCCCGCGTCTCCGTGCAGGAGGCAAGGAGGAGGAGGGGGAGGAGGAGGAAGAAGGGGAGGAGGACCCGGAGCATCGCGACGGCGCGCAGTCTATCCCCGCCGGTCGCGTGGACAGGAGGGGAAGGCGGCGCTACCTTCCCGCCCCCCTCCGGCGCCCCGGCGAAGGCCTCCCATGCGGAACCGCCCCCCGCTCCCGCTCGCCCTCCTCGCGGCCCTCGGATGCCGCGCGGCGAGGGTCGAGCCGCCCAAGGACTACGCCCGGCCGCTCCCGCCCGGGATGGTCGCCCTCGAGAAGGTCACCGATCCCGCGCAGATCCCCGACTTCTCGCCCGGGTTCGGCGGGAAGGAGTCGCTCCTCGCCGCGATCGAGCGCAGCCTCGGCTACTACGCGAAGCCTTCCTCGAGGAGGTTCTTCCCCTACCTCGACATCTCCCACGACCGCGCGGTCGCGAGCCTCCTCGCCTTCCGCGAGGAGCTGAGCGCGGCGAACTCCTCGGCCGCGCTCGACCGGCGCCTGCGCGCCCGCTTCGAGGTCTACCGATCCCTGGGGTGGGACGGCTCGGGGACGGTCTTCTTCACCGGGTACTGCGAGCCGATCCTGAACGGGAGCCGCCGCCGGACCGAGCGGTACCGCCATCCCCTCTACAAGAGCCCCACCGACCTCGCCCGCACCGAGGACGGCGTCCCGCTCGGGAGGCGCACGGAGAGCGGGGCCCTCGTCCCCTACTTCACGCGGGGGGAGATCGACGGAGAGGGGAGGCTCGCGGGGAAGGGGCTCGAGCTGGTGTGGCTCGAGGATCCCTTCGACGCCTACGTCGCCCACGTCCAGGGCTCCGCGAGGATCCGGCTCCCCGAGGGGGGCGAGGTGAAGGTCGGGTACGCCGGCAAGACCGACCGCCCCTACGCCTCGGTCGCGGAAGCGCTGATCCGAGACGGGAAGGTCTCGCGCAGCGACCTCTCCCTCACGGCCGTCCGCGCCTACTTCCGCAAGAACCCCGGGGACCTCGAGCGCTACCTCCCCCTCAACGCCTCCTACGTCTTCTTCGCGGAGCGGGACGGGGGCCCGTACGGCTCGATCGGCGTTCCCGTGACCGCCATGCGGACTCTCGCGACGGACAAGGTCGTCTACCCGCGGGGCGCGGTCGCCTTCGCGCAGACCCTCCTCCCCCGCCCGGCGAGCGGCGGCCGGATCCGCTCGGAGCCCTGGAGCGGGTTCGTCCTCGACCAGGACACCGGGGGAGCGATCCGCTCGGCGGGCCGCGCGGACCTCTTCCTCGGGACGGGGGACACCGCCGAGCGGGAGGCGGGACACACCCACGCGGAGGGCCGGCTCCACTACCTCTTCCTCCGGCCGGAGGAGGTCGCTTCCGCCCTGCGGAACCCGTCCGGGGCTGCCGCCCTCCCGGCGAGCGCCGCCGATCCCTAGCCCAGGCCGACGACCCTGGCGCGCCCCGCGCTATCGTGCCGGCGCGATCACCTCTCCGTGCGCGCCTCCCTCTTCCTCCTCCCGATCCTCGCCTCCTGCGCGGGCGCTCCCCGATCCCCGCAGGCGCCCCTCGCGCCCGCGTCCGCCTACTCCGTCGCCGGGGAGTACGTGGAGGCGACGAGCTGCCCGGTCGGCTGCCCCGACATGTTCGGGGTCGGTCCGCCGAAGGAGCCGATCGACGCCCTTGTCGCGTTCCGGTTCACCTCGGGTCGCGTGGACGGCGCGGACCTCTCCGGGCGGACGCTCGCGGTCGCGGCGTCCTCGGATCGCGACGGTCGATGGACCGGAGCGATCTTCGTCGACGGGGCCGCGGACGGTCCCGCCCGCGACGCCTCGGCGCAGCTGGTCGCGGCGAGGTTCGGATCCCGCTTCGAGCGCCTCCTCCCCCCCCGCGCCGTCCCGATGGAGTGGAGGACGGAGGGGAGCCGCCACCTCCTGCGGATCGGCCCCGGGGCCGCGATCGGAAGCCTCGAGATCGACTCCGTCCCGGGCGAGGGGGGGCGGCCCGTGACGGTCGAGAACGCGCCGGGGGCCCTCTCCCCGCGCGTGAACCTCGCGCGCTCGATCGCGAACCGCCTGAACGACCCGGTCCTGGGGAAGTCCTGGGCCTACCAGGGGCGGCACGCCTCGTTCGGCGCCTTCGAGTGGCGCTCCCCCTGACGCCGCGGCTCCGGTCTCCCCCTCCCGCTGCCCGCCCCTTCCGGCCGAAAAGGACGGCCGGGAGTCCGCCCCGTGAGTCTTTCGCTCGAGCTCATCTGCTTCCTCCTCGGCGTCGCCGGGCTCACCCTCGCCTCGGCCCAGCGGCGGCGGCCGCTCCAGAACTTCTCGATGCTCCTCGGATGGAGCGGGCTCGTCGCCTCCGTGTGGCTGCGACAGGACCAGGTGATGACGAACGTCCGGGCGGAACTCGTCCCGCTCCGCAACGACCTCTCCGAGCTCCTCAACCGCCTGCGCCGGGAGCCCTCCCCCGCTCTCCTCAATATCCTCGCGAGGATCTCCAGGAAGGACGTCGTCGCGGCGGAGGTCCTCCAGGACGCCGAGGAGTTCCGCGCGGCGGTCACGGGGGAGGCCCAGAACGCCCAGCGGCGCTGGCTCGTCGCGAGCCTGGCCGGCCCGGGGACGCCCCCCGCGATGTGGGCGGAGACTTCCGCGCCCTATCTCAAGCGGGCGAAGGCCGGCGAGATCGAGGACGTCCGCCGGCTCGTCTCGATCCCCACGGAATCCCACCTCGAGGAATGCGTCGCGCTCCTGAAGGCGCTCGGCGGGGCCGCCCACTTCGAGTTCCGGGTCTGGTCGGGGGGGGTCTCCCCGGTCGCGATCGAGCTCATCGTCTCCGACGAGAACGTCCTCCTCGCTTTCGGCGGCGAGGGGCGCGACTCCCTCAGCTGGGCCATCCGGATGCGGGACCCGAAGGCGGCCGACTCCTTCGCGGAGTGCTTCCAGCGTCTCTGGGAGGACGAGAAGACGGTCGTCGTGAAGCGGGGCAAGGCGCTCGGACGGGGAGAGGTCGAGCAGGCCGAGGCGGCGCTCCGCCGCCTCGTCCGTTCGTAGGGTCCCCGCTGACCTTCCGGGGTTCCGGGGCTACGCTTCCCGGGCAGGCCGAGAGCCGAGGATCCCCGGATGAAATGGTCCGCCGTCGCCCTCCTTCTCGTCTCCTCCTCCCCCGCGCAGGAGCCCGTCTACCGGGAGATCCGTTTCTCCGGCGCGGGCGTCCCCCCGGAGGTCCTTGCCCCCTTCGACCACGTCTCTCGGAGCGCCGACGGCCTCCTCGTGGCCGTCGCGGTGGACGACGACCTCGCGCGCCTCGACGCTTTCGGGGTCTCCTACGAGGTGGTCGTCCCGGACCTGAAGAAGAGGTACCGCGAACGGCTCGCTTCGACCCTCGGCATCGGCGCGACCCCCCCCTTCGGGTTCGGGAGCATGGGGGGCTACTACACCTTCGCCGAGGTCGAGGCCAAGCTCGACCTCCTCGCGACCCAGTGGCCGAACCTCGTCACGCCCAAGGTCTCGATCGGCTCCTCCCTCGAGGGGCGCCCCCTCTGGGTGATCAAGGTCTCCGACAACCCGAACGTCGACGAGGCCGAGCCCGAGGTCTGGTTCGACTCCCTCCACCACGCCCGCGAGCCCGAGGGGATGATGGCCCTCTTCCACTTCCTCGCGTGGCTCCTCCAGAACCACGGCGTCGATCCCCTCGCCACGCACCTCGTGGACGAGCGGGAGATCTACTTCCTCCCGGTCGTCAACCCCGACGGCTACGTCTGGAACGAGACGACCGATCCGGCCGGCGGAGGCATGTGGCGGAAGAACCGGCGGCCGAACGGGGACGGCACCTTCGGCGTCGACCTCAACCGCAACTACGACTTCCAGTGGGGGATCGACAACACCGGCTCCTCGCCGAACACGAACGCGGAGACCTACCGCGGGACGGCCCCCTTCTCCGAGCCGGAGACCGCGGCCCTCTCCGCCTTCGTCGCCTCCCGCCCGATCGTCAGCGCCCAGAGCGTCCACACCTACTCCGACCTCTGGCTCCACCCCTGGGGCTACACGGCCTCGCCTCCTCCCGACCTCGCGCTCTACGAGACCCAGAGCCTCTTCATGACGGCCGTGAACGGGTACGAGTTCGGCACGGTCCCCGCCCTCCTCTATCTCGCGAACGGGAGCGCGCTCGACTGGCACTACGGCGCGCGGGGCGCGGTCTGCTACTCCGTCGAGATCGGCTCGGCCGCCGAGGGCGGGTTCTGGCCCTCCTCGAACCTCATCGTCCCCCTCGCCGAGGAGAACCGGCTCGCCTTCGCCCTCAACGCCTGGGTCGCTGCCGGCTGCGCGAAGCCCGTCCAGACGCAGGTCACGGAGGTCTCGGGCGACGCCGACGGCGCGATCGAGCCGGGGGAGACGGGAGGGATCGTCGTCACCGTCCAGAACATCGGTTTCGCGACGACGGCGACGCCGGTCGCCCTCTCGCTCGCCGCGGGGAGCGCGGACGCGACTGTCCTCGATGGGGCGGCCTCCCTCGGCCCGCTCGCCTCCCTCGGGACCGGGTCGAACGCGACCGATCCTCTCACCTTCTCGGTCTCCCCCTCCGCCGGGCTCGGGGCGAGCCTCCCCTTCACGCTGACCCTGACCTACGAGGGGCTCTCGGATCCGACCCCGGTCTCCGTCCCCGTCGGGGCGCTGAGGGGCTACGCGCGCGATCCGCTCGAGGCCGACCTCGGCTGGACCATCGGGGCGCCGGGCGACAACGCTCAGACGGGCGTGTGGATCCGGGTCGATCCGAACGGCACGTCGAGCGCGGCCGGCGGCGGGGGGCAGCCCTTCCAGCCCGAGGACGACCACACCCCCGCCCCGGGCGTCCTGTGCTTCGTCACGGGCAACGCCTCCCCGGGCGCCAACGCCGGCACGAACGACGTCGACGGGGGCCCGACGACCCTCCTCACCCCCGTCTTCGACCTTTCCGGCGCGCTCGAGCCGCGGATCGCGTACGCCCGCTGGTTCACCGACGCGACAACCGTCGACGACTCCTTCGTCGTCTCGATCTCGGGCGACGGCGGCGGCTCCTGGACGACCCTCGAGACCGTCTCGGGGAGCGGCCTCAACGCGTGGAACGAGGTCTCCTTCCGCGTTGCCGACTTCGTCGCGCCGACGAGCCAGATGCGCCTGCGCTTCGTCGCCTCCGACAGCCCGAACAACTCTCTCTACGAGGCCGCGATCGACGACCTGCGGGTCGAGGCGTTCAACCCGGGGCCGACGCTCTCGAAGTTCGGGACCCCCTCGCCCGGCAAGGCGGTCTCCCTCGGGATCGGCGGCTCGCCCGGGCAGGCCTACGCCCTCTTCTTCGGGCTCCCCGGGCCGCCGTTCGCGATCCCCGGCGTCGTCGGGAACGCCGGCCTCCTCCCGGCGCCCCTGATCCTCGTCTCCTCCGCGGCGCTCCCGGCGGGATCCTTCGCGAGCGTCGTCCTCGGCGTCCCGAACGACCCCTCGCTCCTCGGCGGGACCGTCGGGTTCCAGGCGGTCCTCGCAGGCGGCGCCCCGCCGCCGACGCTCACGAACGCGGTCTCCGTGACGATCGGGTGAGGCGGGCGCGCCCCGTGGAGGGGGAGCCCGCCCGAGGACCCGTCGCGCTCGGATTCCGCGTCCGGACCGGGCGGGCCACGGCGGTCGTCCTCGGCGGCGAGGCCTCGTCCCCCCTGCTCCTCGCGCGCCGCGAGCTGACCCTCCACGACCCGCGGGTTCCGGGATCCGGCCAGCCCTTCCACGCGGGACTCGAGGCGCCGCCGGGAGAGGCGGAGGCGATCATCCGGCGCGCAACGGACGCGGCCCGCCATGTCGCCCTCCCGGCCGTCCGCGAGTTCGTCGAATCGGGGCGCGCGCGCTCGAGCCGGCTCCGTGGCGCAGGGATCGTCGGCGGGAGCGCAACGGATCCGGCGAAGATCGCCAACGCGCACATGCGCGCCCACGCCTTGGAGGGGCGCCTCTTCCCCGACCTCGTCGCGGAGGGGGTGCGGGCCTGCGGAATCGACTCCCGCATGTTCTTCGAGCGGGAGATCGAAGAGGCCGCGACGAAGGCCCTCCGGATTCCGGCCGCGCGGCTGAAGCGGATCCTTGCGGAGATGGGCCGGGAGGCGGGGCCTCCGTGGAGGGCGCTCGAGAAGGCCGCCGCGCTCGCGGCCTGGATCCTCCTCGCGCGATCCTCCGGGACCGGCTGAGGAAACGGGCTCGCGGCCGGGGTCAGTCCTGCTTGGCCGGACGGCTGGCGGCCGGCTCCGCCGGCAGGGGAATCCTCTCCATCGCCAGCTTCGTCGTCGTGATCGTCCGGAGCCTCGTCCCATCGCCTCCCATCGGGTTCGGCATCGACATCTCCATCCGAGACTCCGTCGTCGATCCGAGGGGGAGACCGTCCTTCCTCGACACGCGCATCGCCGACCGGAGCGTCCCCTTCTCGATCTTCATTTCGCGCATCATCGCCGCCGCCTGCGCCTCCATCGGATCCGCGGACTCCTCCTTGGCGGGGGGCGGGCTCTCTCGGGTCGAGAGGGTCCCCTCCGTCGCGATGGAGGCCTCCGTCCCGTCGACCTTCTCGAGCGTCGACTTCCCCCGGAACACGACGTCGAGGCCGGGGCCGCTGCGCGGCATCTCGAACTCGGCGTCCCAGGCGGAGCCGGGGGCGACCGGGGCCTCGGGGACCCTCGCGAAGTACCCCTCGCAGGCCTTCCTCACCCCCTCGTCGGAGTACATGTCCTTCATCATCTTCCCGACCATCCCGCCGCCCCCTCCCTCCTCGTCGAAGACGCCCTTCATCGCCTCGTCCACGCCGCGGACCTCGGCGACGCGGCCGTTCGCCGTGACCTTCATGCGGTACGACTTCCCGGCGAGGGCGGTCAGCGGCTTCGTCATCGGGCCGCCGTCCTCCTCCGGTTTCGAGGAGTCGAACTCGATCTCCCCCATCATCGCCATGGTCATCTTCCCGCGGATCGCCCCTTCCTTCACCTCGATCCAGGCGGAGCCGTCCTCGGCGACCTCCTCCACCGTGTAGGCGAACTCCTTCTCGACCCGGACCTTCGAGCCCATGTCCCTCCCGCCCATCTTCATGGACTGGTCCGTGTCCGTGGTGAACCGGTACGCGAACCGTTCCCCCTTGCGCACGTTCAGCCGGAGCGAGACCGGCTCGCCGCCGCCGGCCTGTCCCGGCGCCTGCGCGGACGGCGCCGCCGGGAGGGGAAGGAGGAGGAACGCGGCGAGCGAGGTCGTCTTCATGAGCGATTCTCCGTGGCCACGGGCGGGGCTTCGGCGACGCGCGGGGGGGTGGACGGGGCCGGATCCTACCCGCGCGTCCCCCCCGAGTCCGACCCGCCGGGGGTCGAGGCGGGGGGCGCCCTCGTCACGTGTCCTCGAGGAACCGGACCTCCTCCCCGCCCGAAAGGTCCCGGATGAGGTCCAGGTGGGTCCGGAGGGGGATCAGCCCGAGCCCCTCCCGCAGCGCCTCGACCCTGGAGCGATCCTCCAGGGGGAGGACCACGGGCCGGCCCTGGTCGTCCTCCCCGATCTGGCTGCCGAATCGCTGGCGGCGACCCATCGAGATCTGGAGGCGGTCGAACAGGAGGGCGTAGTCCTGCGGATCGACGCGGCCCGCCCGCGCGTCCTCCTCGATCGCGGGCAGCGCCGCCGCCATCAACGGCAGGTCCCCGCTGTGCTGGACGATGAGGAACGCCGCGCCGGCCGCCTCCCGGCCGAAGCGGGTCGCGTCGATCCAGCCGACGCGCCGGACCGTCTCCTTCAGGAACGCCGTGTTCGCCTCGTCGACCGCCATCATCTCTTCGAGGCGATTGGGGTCTTTCCGGACCGCCTGGTCCTCCTCCCTCCGGCGCGCGAGCTCCTCGCGGATCGCCCGGACGGTCGCCTCCGGGGGCGGAGTGGCCGGGCCGAGGTCGAACCGGGGGAGGAGGAGGCACTCGGGAACGCTCGCCGCGCGGGTGAACGCCCGGTCTCCCTTCGCGGTGCGCACCGAGAGGGCCGACCCGTTGAGCGCGAGGCCGATCCTCTCCTTCCTTCCCCAGCGCTCGAGGAAGAGCCCGAGCCGGTCGTGTCGGGCCCGGTAGAAGAGCAGTTCTCCCTCGCGGAACCAGGTCACGCGGTCCGCCTCGAGCGCGATCGCCTCCTCGCCGAAGAGGGCGCGCCAGGCGCCCATGCGCGGCTCGAAGGCTCCGTGCTCCTCGGCGGCCGATCGGCAGGCGGGAGGGAGGGCGACGACGGGCATCAGGAGGTGGAGCGCTCGCCTCGCGAAAGCGCGCGGGATCACGGCCGGGCCTCGACGAGCGTCAATCCAAGCGAGGCGAGCTCCCGGAAGAGGAGATCGGGATCGACCTGGCGATCGAGGCGGACGAGGCCCCTGGGCTCGAGGCGATCCTCCGCCATCGCCTTCACGGCGAGGGCGGCCGGGACGACGGGGGCGACGTAGCCGCGCTCGCGCGCGGCGAGGGCGATCCGGACCGGGGGGCCCTCGGGAGGAGCGACCTCGAAGCCGAGGGTCGAAGCCTTCGCGCCGAAACGGCGCGCGAGGGCGAGCCCGAGGGGCTGGCCGCGCTCGAGGAGCCGGCGCAGGAGCGGACGGCGGACCGCCGCCGCGAACATCGCGTTCGTTCCCGGCGCGTGCGTGTCGACCCAGAACGCCACCCCGCGGAGCGAGGGCCAGACGGCGGGGAGGTGGAGGGAGTCCGCGCTCTCCATCAGCCAGCCCCGCATCCGGCCGACGGGGGGAGGGAAGTCGAAGGCCCGGGATTCCGACCACCCCGTCGCGTTCGACAGCCGCCCGTCCCGCCACACGCGGATGGGGCGGCCGACCGAGGCGAGGAGGGCCGCCCCCGTCGAGGGCCGCGCGGTGAACCGGGAGGCAGGCGCGAGGAAGACGTCGACCCGGACGGGAGCGGCGATGCCGCTCCGGCGCACCGCGGCGGCGCTGATCGCGGAGACCGACGAGCAGCCGGCGAGCACCCGGATTCCCGCGGCCTCGATCCTCGGACGGAGGGCGAGGGTCCTCTCGGCGTATCCCAGGTCCTCGTTCAGGTCGACGACGTCGAAGCCCCCCTCCACCGCCGCCTCGAGGAGCGCCGTCGTCCGGCGCTGGTAGGGCCCCGCCGCGTCGAGGACGACGTCGCCGGGACGGAGCGCCGCCCGGATCGAGGCCCGGTCCTCTGCATCGACGCGGAGGTCCGCTCCCGGGCGCCGGGAGGCGAGGAGCGGCCTCGCCCCCTTTGACCGGAGCAGGTCGGCCGCCGCCCCGCCGAAGAAGCCGAGGCCCCCGAGGACGACGATCCGCCTCACGCGAGCCTCCGCCCGACGAACCAGACCCAGGGGCAGAAGAGCATCATCAACGCCGCCGTCGAGCCCACCGTCGCGGGGACGCTTCCCGCGAGGGTCGAGGCGGTGAGGAATCCTCCCGCGATCCAGACCGCCCAGGTCCAGAGGAGGCTCGATCCGCGCAGCGTCCTCGTGCGCAGGGTGAGGAGGACTCCGGCGATCGTGTAGAGGCCGTTCGCGGCGCCGCCGGTGAGGAGGCCCGCCGTCCGTTCGAGACTCCCCATCCGTCCGGGGAACCAGCTCATGAAGAGCGACTCGGCGGCGAGGTCGCAGGCGAGGCCCGCGCAGGCCGCCGCGAGCGCGAGCACCGACCACCGCGGATCGCCGAGCCGGGCTCCCCACCACGCGACGAAGGCGACGAGGGTGAGCCCGGCGCCCATCCAGATCGCCCAGCTCGCCCTCCAGAGGAAGAGGTGGCCCTCGACGAACGCCGCGCGGGCGGCTGGGTCCGTCGTCGACTCGAGGCCATGGCGCAGGACGAGGGGCATCGTCAGGGCGCCCGCCGCGTTGAACGCGGCGCAGGCGCGCGGCGCGAGCGCGCGGAGCCGGGCCCCGAGCCCCGTCCCATCGAGGAGGAGGAGAACGAAGGGGAGCCACCACACCGCGCAATGGAAGACGACCAGCGGAAACGTCCGGACGTGCCAGAGCCCCGAGCGGACGGCGTGGACCCAGCCGACGGCTCCGAGGACCTTCGCAACAAGTCCGATCGCGACCCACGGTCCCGCCTGATCGACGCGGCGCGCGGCGTGCGCGTACGCGAAGGCGTAGAGGAAGATCGCGGCCCCGGCCGCGCGCGCAGCGGCGTCGTCGGGGGGGCGGGAGTCGAAGAGATGGAAGAGCGTGTCCGGAAGGAGGAGGAGCCACCCGCCGAGGACGATCCCCTCGGCGGCGGCGAGGGCGAGGACGACGCGATGGAGGCGGGCCCGGAGCGGGTCGATCAGGGCGGAGGCGGGGCGCGCATCCTACGCGACGGCGACTCGACCTCGACCCGGGGCGATGGGACGGAGGGAGGCGCGACCCATGTGGGTCGCACGCCGGGTTCGTCCATTCCTACAGCACGACGAGGCGCCCTGGATCGGGAGGGGGCGCGACCTCTCCCCGGGGCGATCGCCGGCTCGTCGGGTCCGATGTAGCATCCGGCCGCCCCCTCCTCGCCGGCGACGGCAGGGAGTACCGATGTTGCGCGTTGCGTGCCTCGCTTCTGCCGCGGCCCTGTGCGCGGCTCCGCAGGCTCCGTCGGGCACCGAGTCCCGGTGGACTCGCGAGCGCGCGTGGTTCGCCCGCCTGTCGAGGGAGGACCTCGATTGGGACCTCCGGAAGGGGGTGGCGAGCGAAGGGGTCAACCGATTCAGCGAGAGGCTGTCCGCCGAGATCGGCGAGGCCCTGGCGGATTCCGGAGGAGGTTGCATCTGGATCGGTCCGGAACCGATCGAGAAGCGGACCCGGATCGTCGGAATCGGCGCCGGCGCAGCCGAGCGGAAGGAGGAGGTCGAGAAGAAACTGAAGGCGGTCCGGTTCCGCGTCGAATGGCTGGACGTCACCGTCATCGAAGTCGTGGACAAGGAATTCCATGCCCGCTTCTCCGAGATCGGAGGCGCATTCGTGGGCATGAACGAGTCCGAGGAAGGTCGGTACCTCGTCCCCCATCTTCCGAAGTGCAAGCCGGAGAGGTTGCTGGCGCTCTCGGCGCGCGCGGGGGGGAAGGTCTTCTGGGATCCGATCCCGCTCGAGGTCGTCTCCGGGGACCCCGGCGTCGGCGGGATCAAGCTCCAGCAGGCGCTCGACGGGCTCCCCGGCGTCCGGCTCCTGCTGCCGGGAGCGAATGCCGACCGGTTCACCGTCGAGGTCGAGATGCGGGCGCTCTCGGAGATGGCCCTCCGGGCCGCCGTCCGAAAAGGCCACTCCGTCCAGGTGCGGGACCTGGGCGCCCCTTCGACTCTGGTCCTCGAGCGACTGGAGAAGGCGGGGATCGAGGTGCGCGAGGCTCGATGAAGGGGGGCGCCGGGCCCGCAGCGAGCCCGACCCCGGATCTTGAGGCCCCCCGTCCCGGAGGAGAGACAATAGCAACTTCTTTGCTCGGGCCGGCTTCGGCGGGGATTCCCCGCGGAAGGAGGGGCGCCGAGGTCCAGTCCGGGATCCGATCGGTCGATAGGGGGCCCAATTCAGGACGCGAGCGTCTGGAGTTCCGCGGACGCCGCGGCCGTTTGGGGAAAGGGAGCCTGGATGAAACTGCGCCTTGCCGCGGGGACGGCAGTGGCCACGGGGATCCTCGGCCTCGCCGCGTTCGCCTCCGACGGGATCGGAAGCCTCTCCCTCGTGTCGACCACGGGGAATCCGACCCTGGGGGCGACCGTGAAACTCGCCCTGAGCGGCCCCCCCGGGGCGATGTACACGTTCTCGATCGGCCTCCCGGGAGGGGGAAACGTCCCCCTCGTGGGACCAGTCGACATCCTCCTCCCGTACTTCTTCACCATGGCGAACGGGGTGCTGCCGGGGAGCGGGGACCTGATCTTCGTCCAGCCGGTGCCGCTCGCGCCGTCCCTGATGGGGATGGAATTCGTCTACCAGGCCGCCGCGGTCGACGGGAGCTCCCCGACGGGGTTCGGTGTCTCGAACCCGGTGAGGGTCGAGGTCGCCCCCCCCTCCACCTTCGCCTTCGCGGAGGTCCCCGCGGCGATGCCGATCCTCCCGGTCGCGAACGGGATGGAGCCGGTCGTCGGGGACGTCGACGGCGACGGGGACCTCGACGCCTACCTCCCGACCATGTCGGCGAACCTGCTGAACTTCGCCTCGCAGAACCTCCTCCTCCTGAACGACGGGTCGGGGAACTTCTCGGACGCCTCGGCGACCCACCTCCCGCCCGTCCTCGAGTCGAGCGCCTCCGCCGTCCTCGCCGACTTCGACGGGGACTTCGACCTCGACCTCGCGGTGGGGAACGGGATCGACTCCTTCGCCGCGCAGATGCCGACCGTGAGCCACCTCTACTCGAACGACGGGACGGGCCACTTCACCCTCGAAGGGGACTTCCCGGGCGGGCCCGACTACGTCTCCTCCCTCGCGGCGGGGGACGTCGACGGCGACGGCGACATCGACCTCGTGATGGGAAGGAACGGCAACGGGGCCGGCGCGCCCGAGCGGCTCCTCCTGAACGACGGGGCGGGGAGCTTCGCGGAGGGCACGAACGGGCCCGGGACGGGGATCCCCGCCTTCACGGACGCGACGAGCCGGGTGATCCTCGCCGATGTCGACCGGGACGGGGATCCCGACCTCGTCGTCGGGAACTACGGGACCTCCGGATCCCGGGTGCACAAGAACACCGGCGCGGGGCTGTTCACGGCGCTCTCCGGAGCCTTCCTCTCCTCGAACTCGACGTGGCTGTCCGACCTCGCGGTCGCGGACCTGAACGGCGACGGGGACCTCGACGCCGTCGGCGTCGCCCTCCCCTCGGGGAGCGGGACCTCCTTCGTGCGGGCCTACTCGAACAACGGATCCGGGGTCTACAGCTACCAGACGAGCGGCGTGACCGGGATGCCCGCGATCTCGGACCTCGTCGACGTCGGGCTCGGGGACTTCGACGGGGACGGGGACATCGACGTCGTCGCCGCCGGGCTCTCGGCCGGGCCGGACTGGCTCCTCCTGAACGGGGGGGCCGGCCTGTTCACGGTCCAGGCGGCGCAGGTCGCGGCCCCGGCCTGGACGCGGAACCCGATCCCGTTCGACGCGGACGGGGACAACCTCCTCGACCTCCTCTACTCCGCGAACGCGCCGAACGGGACGGCGCGCCTCCTCCTGCGCTAGGACCCGCAAATCAACCGGGGGCGCCGCGCGAGCGGCGCCCCCGGATCGTTGGCAGGGAAAGGGAGCGGGCGTCCCTACGGGACGACCGTCAGGCTGAACCCGGCCGAGGCGAAGAACTGACCGGTCCCCTCGTCGACCAGGATCGCTGAGAAGTAAGCGACGAGCCCGAGGAGGTTCGGGTCGTTCGGGACCTGGATGCAGTTGCTGACGTTGTTGTTCGGGTAGGCCCAGCTGAGGATGACGACGACCGGAGGCGTGAGGGGGATGACGAGGTCCGGGAACGGGGGCTGAGGGAAGACCGTCGGGCCGTTCCCGGTGAGCGACATGGTGAGGCACCCCTCGCACCCCTCCGAGCCCGACATCGTGAAGCAGATGACGTCGCCGAGGCCCGCCCCGTCGGGGGGCGTCGTGCCGGTCGCGAACGAGCCCGGAGTGCAGTCGGGGCCGTTCGTGATGAACCCGCTGTCGCAGTTGGGCCCGCCCGCCTGGAAGTGAATCGTGACGTTCGCCTTCTTCTGGCCCGGGGGGATGACGGAGAAGGCCGTCGCGAAGGAGCCCGCATTGATCGTCGCTCCGCCGGCGGCGAGGGTCACCGTGAAGTCGAACTTCACGGGCCCGACCACCACGTTCGCCACCGGGATGCAGTACGTGTCGGCGAGGGGGTTCCCGATCCCATTGGCGGTGCCGCCACCGGTCGTCAGCTGGGCGTTGTAGGCCCCCATCCCGTCCGCGCCGTTCGGGTTGGGGTTCACGGCGAGGTCGGCGTCGTAGACCAGCGACCAGCCCGGGGGCCCGCTGACGAGGGTCAGGTTCGAGACGGTCCCGAGGGGGACGTTGAAGTAGATGTTCGTGATGAGCGGATTGGCGACGCCCGCGGTGACCGGCGAGGTGTTCGCCACCGTCAGAGAGAGCGTCGGCGGGCTGACGCCGTCGTTGTACTCGAACTCGACGTCGGCGGTCGCGGGGGTGACGCCGTCGCAGATGACGGGGGGATTCTGAGCTCCGCACGACGTGAATCCGCCCAGACCGCCGATGGAGACCGTCGCGTTGGTGACCGTCGCAGCGGCGGTGCCTGCGAGCAGGCCCGCCATGAAAAAGATGGATGCCCCTGAGGTACGCATGGAACTCTCTCCTAATGCCCGTAAGGCCTAGGCTTCCTCACCTTTCAGAGCATTCGCGGGCGCGAACCTAACCGTGGTCGGCGCAGTTGTCAACGCCCGGCGAAAACGGGGGATGCTCGCATGAGACGTCGGTGGGGCCCGGCGGGTTCCGTCGGGATAATCCCCGACCCCCCCATTCCCCCGAGCCCCCCCCTTGCCCCGGTCCATCCCGCACCTCCTGCCGGTCCTCGCCCTGATCCTGCCCATTGCGTGCGCCGCGGTTCCCGGCGGTCGCGGGGTCGACACCGGCCCCTACCGGGACGAGGACGCCCTCGAGGCGGCGCTCCGGTCCCTAGCCGGAGAATCGGGAGGGACGGCCTCCCTCGCTTCGATCGGAGTCTCGCGGGCGGGCCGGCCGATCCACCTCTTGCGGCTGGCATCGCAGGGGCCGAATCCGCCCGACGAGCGGCCGGGGATCCTCGTCGTCGCGGGCCTCGAGGGGACCCACCTCCTCGGAACGGAGGTGGAGGTGGAGGCGGCGCGAGCGCTCCTCGCCGCGCGGGGGAAGGACTCCGCCGTGGACCGCCTCCTCGCGGAGACCGTCCTCTACCTCGTCCCTCGGGCGAGCCCCGACGCGGCGATCGCCCGGTTCGCGAAGCCGATCGTCGAGCGCCGGGGGAACCTCCGGCCGGTCGACGACGACCGCGACGGACGCGCCGACGAGGACGGGCCCGACGACCTCGACGGCGACGGCGCGATCGTCAAGATGAGGTTCGAGGACCCGGAAGGGACGATGGTCGCGGACGAGACGGACTCGAGGATCCTCCGGCCGGCGGATCCCCTGAAGGGGGAACGTGGTCGCTGGAAACTCGAGCCCGAGGGGACCGACGAGGACGGCGACGGGAAGACGAACGAGGACCCTCCCGGAGACGCGCGCCCGGACCGCAACTTCCCGCAGGGGCACCCCGAGCACGAGTCGGACGCCGGGGCGCACGCCGCCTCCGAGCCCGAGTCGCGGGCGCTCCTCGAGTTCTGCCTCTCGCATCGCAACGTCGCGGCGGTCCTCGTCTACGGCCGCCACGACAACCTCGTCCAGACCCCCGGCGACGCGGACGCGCAGGCGGGCGAGGTCCGCGGCCTCACGACGAAGATCCCCAAGGGGGACCTCCCGATCCTGAAGGAGGTCGGGGAGCGCTACCGCGAGGTGACGGGCTCGAAGGCGAAGGGGGAGAAGGCGGACGAAGGGGGAGCCTTCGCCGCCTGGGCCGCCTTCCAGTTCGGGGTCCCCACCCTCGCCGCCACGCTATGGAAGCCCGACCTCGAGAACCTCCCGCCGGCGAGCGCCCCGGCCTCGGCGCCCGCGACGGCCCCCGCGAGCGCTCCGGCCAGCGAGCCCTCGGGGAAGGACGAGGCGCTGGAGGAGGACCGCAAGCGCCTGCGCTGGAACGACGCCGTTCTCGGGGGGTCGGGCTTCGTCGAGTGGCACGAGGTCGCGCACCCGGAGCACGGCCGCGTCGAGGTCGGGGGATGGCGGCCGTTCGTCCTGAGCAACCCCCCGCCCGCAGAGATCCGGGCGATCGCCGAGAAGGAGGCCCGGTTCCTGGCCGCCCTCGCCGGCTTCCTCCCGCGGGTGAAGGTCTCCGAGGCGCGCGTCGAGGCGCGAGGAGGCGACGTCTTCTCGATCGAGGCGGCCGTCGAGAACGCCGGGCGGTTCCCGACGGCGACGGAGATGGGACGCCGGACGGGGAAGGTCCGGCCCGTGCGCGTCCGGCTCGAGATCCCGGAGGGAGCCGCGATCCTCGCCGGGGAGAAGCAGGTCCTCGTCCCGTTCCTGACGGGAGGGGGCGGGCGCAGGGAGATGCGCTGGATCGTGCGGGCGCCCGCGGGCTCCTCGGGGAGCCTCGAGGTCTCCACGGATCGAGGCGGCCGCGACGCGCGGGAGATCCGCTTCGAGGAGAGGACGCCGCGATGATCGGGATCCCGCTCCTGATCGGCGCGCTCGCCGGTTCCGTTCTCCCCGCCGGGGCGGCACAGGCGGCGAACCGCCGCCGCGCCGAGATCGCGTTCAACCGCTTCTACGACTACGAGGAGCTGATCGGGCACTTCCGCCGGCTCCACGAGGCCTACCCGGCGCTGACGAGGCTCGAGTCGATCGGGAAGTCCCACGAGGGGCGGGATCTCTGGATCCTCACGATCGCGAACTCGGGGACCGGCCCCGAGGAGCGGAAGGCCGCGATGTGGATCGACGGCAACGTCCACGGCAACGAGGTCCAGGGGGGGGAGGCCGCGCTCTACGCGGCCTGGTACCTCCTCGAGAATCACGGACGGCTCGAGGCGGTCTCGCGGCTCGTCGACGACCGGGTCTTCTACATCCTGCCGAGCCAGAACCCCGACGGGCGGGTCCACTGGTTCGCCGCGGCGAACGACCCCAACTCCTCCCGCAGCGGCAAGCGGCCGCTCGACAACGACCGCGACGGCGTGGCCGACGAGGACGGCCCCGACGACCTCGACGGGGACGGGAACCTCTGCCAGATGCGCAAGCGCGTCCCCGACGGGACGCACCGCCTCGACCCCGACGATCCCCGCGTGATGGTCCCCGTCGAGCCGGGGAAGACCGGGGAGTGGATCCTCCTCGGGATCGAGGGGATCGACAACGACGGGGACGGGCGGATCAACGAGGACGGCCCGGGAGGGTACGACCTCAACCGCAACTGGCCCTCCGACTGGCTCCCGGACTACGTCCAGTTCGGGGCGGGGGAGTACCCCCTCTCCCATCCCGAGTCCCGGGCGATCGCCGACTTCCTCCTCGCCCACCCGAACGTCGCCGCCGTGCAGTCCTTCCACAACGCCGGGGGGATGATCCTCCGCGGGCCGGGGGCGCAGGAGCGCGGGGAGGCCTACCCCGCCGCGGACGAGCGCGTCTACGACCGGATCGGCGCGGACGGGGAGTTCATGCTCCCCTTCTACCGCTACATGATCATCTGGCGGGACCTCTACACGGTGCACGGCGGGTTCGTGAACTGGACCTACGAGGGGCTCGGGATCTTCTCCTTCACGAACGAGTTGTGGGCCTCCCCGCAGTACTCGGGCGGGAAGGGGGACCTCGACCCGAAGGCGCGCCTCAAGTGGAACGACCTCCTGATGCTCGGGGAGGAGTTCGTCCCCTGGCACGAGGCGACCCATCCCCGGTACGGGGCGATCGAGATCGGCGGGATGAAGAAGATGACGGGGCGGGTCCCCCCGCCCTGGATGATCGAGGAGATGAGCCACCGCAACGCCGCCTTCTGCCTGCGGCACGCCGACGCGATGCCGAAGGTCGAGGTCGAGCCCCTCGAGGTCGAGCCGCTCGGGGAGGGGACGTTCGGCGTCACCGCGACGGCGCGCAACCTCGGCCTGATTCCCACCCGCTCGGGCCGGGCCTCCGGCAAGCGCCTCGGCCGCCCCGACCTCCTCACGATCGCGGGCCCCGGCGCGACGGTGGTCGGCGGGGGGCCGCTTCCCGAGCGCTTCCGGCCCGAGAGCGTGTCGCTCCTCGAGGACGAGCCCGCGCGGCTCGTCCTCGAGCAGGGGCTCGGCTCCCACGAGCGGCGCCGGTTCCGCTGGATCGTGCGGGGGACCGGGGAGATCGCCGTCACGTACGACGCGGAGAAGGGGGGGATCGCCACGGCCCGGGCCCCGCTCCGATGAGGCCGAGTCCGTTGAGCCCAACCCCGTTGAGGACGGCCGCGCTCCTCCTCCTCGGGGCCCTTCCCCTCCTCCCCGCCTGCAGGGCCCCCCGCGTCCGGACCGGCCTCGACCTCCTCGTCGCCCGCGGGTTCGAGGACCTGCGAGGGAAGCGGGTCGGCCTGATCTGCCATCCCGCCTCCGTCGACGCGCGGGGACGCCACGCGATCGACCTCCTCCGCGCCGCGCCCGCGGCGACGCTCGCCGCGATCTTCTCCCCCGAGCACGGGCTGCGGGGGGGGGAGACCGGGGAGGTCGCGCACGGGCGCGACGAGGCGACCGGGCTCCCCGTCTGGAGCCTCTACGGCGAGGTTCGCAAGCCGAGCCCCGAGATGCTCCAGGGCCTCGACCTCCTCGTCTTCGACCTCCAGGACGTCGGGGCGCGCTTCTACACCTACCTCTCGACGATGACCCTCGCGATGGAGGCGGCCGCCGAGGCGGGGATCGGATTCCTCGTCCTCGACCGCCCCGATCCGATCGGCGGGGAGATCGTCGAGGGGCCCCTCCTCGAGCCCGACCTCCAGTCCTTCGTCGGGATCCGCCCGATCGCGCTGCGCCACGGGATGACGCTCGGGGAGCTCGCGCGGCTCATCGCCGCGCGTCACCTGGGGGGGAGGCCCCTCGATCTCGCCGTCCTGCCCTGCGAGGGGTGGGAGCGCGGGATGCTCTTCCCCGGGACGGGGCTCCCCTGGGTCCCCCCCTCGCCGAATCTCCCCGACCCGGAGTCGGCGCTCCTCTATCCCGGGATCTGCCTCCTCGAGGCGACGAACCTCTCCGAGGGTCGCGGGACGGACGCACCGTTCCGGCTCGTCGGGGCTCCGTGGCTCGAGGGGGAGCGGCTCGCGGCGGCCCTCGCGGCGAGCCCCGGGGTCGGCGTGGAAGCGTCCCGCTTCACCCCCCGAGCCATCCCGGGGAGGGCCCCGAACCCGAAGCACCGCGACCTCGAGTGCGGGGGGATCCGGCTCCGGGTCACCGATCCGGCCCGGTTCCGATCGGTCGACTTCGGGGTGCGGCTCCTCTGCGCCGTCCGCGACCTCCATCCCGGCCGGCTCTCTCTCGCGGCGCGCGGGTTCGACCGGCTCTCCGGTGCCCGCTGGCTCCGCGAGGCGATCGAAAGGGGGGAGCCGGTCGAGGCGATCCTCCCGCGGCTCGAGGCGGAGGCCGGGCGCTTCCGCGAGGAGCGGGCGCCCTACGTCCTCTACGGGCCGCGCGCCCCGGGGGGGGCGGCGGGGCGCGATCGAGGGTATGCTCCCGTGGCGAGTCCGGCATGCCGGGGAAGAAAAGCGCATTCCTGACGCGGCCCGGGCGACCGCTCGTCGTCCTTCTCCCCGCCCTCCTCTCGCTCGGCGCCGCCTCGCGGGCCCTCGGCCAGCGGACTCCCCTCGGCGGGGGGTGCCCCTTCCCCGGGGGGACGCCCCTCCTCCTCACGTGCGGGGCGACCCTCCCCAAGATCGGCGAGACCGACTTCGAGCTCTTCGCCTCGGGGATGCCTCCCGGGGCGATCGGCCCCGAGCTGTTCGTCGGACTTTGCGCGGCCTCCCCCGTCCCGGCCCCCGCCTACGCCTCCGTCTGCTCCCCGGGCGCGCCGGGGTGCGCGGTCGTCCTCGACCTCTCCATCGAGGTCTACGTCCCCTTCCCCGTCCTCGGGCCCGGAGGCTTCCTCCCGGAGTGGTCCCTCGGGATCCCGAACGATCCGAGCCTCGTCGGGATGACCTTCTGCACGCAGGCGGTGGCCGCGGTCGTCTCGGGCGGGGGGATGTGCCTCGCCCTGTCGAACGGGATCCAGGTCACCGTCCTGCCGTAACGACCCCGCGCGGGGGATCGCGCGCCGGCTTCCCCGTCCCCCGACGTAGGATCGCGGTCCGCCTCCCGGCCGCGCGCCATGAAGGGAGAGATCCTCTACCTCTACGCCTACGACGTCGCTTACGAGCTGCCGCTCGAGCGGATCCAGAGCGCGTCGGGGAAGGGCGAGGCGCCCGCCCTGCGGCCCGGGAAGTCGGCCCCGCGCGAGGTCCGCGTCGAGCGCTGCCTCCGGATGCCGCTCGCGCCCATCCGGGCGGGGGAGGTCTCCCTCGAGGCCTCGGCCGACCTCTACCCCTTCGGCGTCGTCGCCCTCACGCTGCGCCTCGAGACGCAGGGGCCGGGCCTCGCCGACTTCGTCCGCTGGCACGAGCCCCCTCTCGCCGGCGGCCGCACGCTCGATTCCCTCGCGCGGGAGGGGCTCGACCGCGTCCTCGTGCGCATCGCGGCGCACGTCGAGCGCGGGAGCCTCTCCCCCGAGGTGCCCGAGGCCTACACCGTCTTCCGCTTCACCCCCGAGGAGCTCGGCCTCGCCGACGCCGAGGCGTGGCTCGAGGAACGCCGCCGGGAGGTGGCCGGGCTCCTCACCGGGGAGGGGGAGGGGGGACGGCTCTCCGAGGCCGAGGTGGCCGAGACCCTCAAGCACCGCTTCTCCTACTACCGGGACGACCTCCTCGTCGTCGACTGGGATGCGGCCCTCCTGGTCGAGAGGGAGAGCGCGGCCGACGTGCTGCGGACGATCGAGCTCGCCAACCTCCAGCTCGTCGAGTACCGCCACTACGACGCCGTCCTCGACCGCGTCGTCGAGGGCGCCTACGACGACCTCGAGCGTTTCCGGAAGCGGGGGCTCGCCTTCCTCGGGCTCGGGGAGCGGCTCGGCGAGCTGCGGGAGCTCCGCGTCAGCCTCTCCGAGGTCGCCGAGGAGGTCTCGAACGCGACGAAGTTCATCGGCGACTGGCACCTCGCGCGCCTGTACATGGGGTGCGCGGAGCGCTTCCACCTCCCGGAGTGGAAGGCCACCGTCGAGGAGAAGCTGCGCATCCTCGACGAGCTCTACAACCTCGCCGCGGGAGAGGCGACGAACCGCAAGCTCCTCGCCCTCGAGGTCGTCATCGTCCTCCTCTTCCTCGTCGACCTCCTCCTCCTCGCCGTCCTCCCGTTCCGGTAGGAAACTGCCCCGGACCCGTGTTGATCGGGTCCCCCCTCCCCTGCGGAAACTTCCCCGATCAGGCCTGTCGGTGTAACCACCCGCGTCTTTCCTTCCGGAAGACCCCATGGTCCGGCCGGCGGGAAAGATCGCCTTCGACCC
>JAKEFM010000350.1 GCA_022616055.1 Planctomycetota bacterium | reverse complement strand
GTGGCGCGGGCGGGTGTCGGCCCCGTCATCCGAGCCCATCGTGAAGTCGCCGGGCGGCACGTACACGAGCTCGAGCGTCGTGCCCGGGGCGAGATCGTAGAGGTAGACGCCCTTCGTCCCGCTCGCGCGGACGCGGGCGGGAAGCTTCTCCGGCGCCTTCCCGGTCTCGTCGTCCGCCCGGGCGATGCCCGCGGCCGTCACGCCGCCGACGACGATCGCCGCCACCGCCCCGAGAAGGAACAGTCTGAAGCTACGCATGGCTACCCTCTCGCTCTCGTGGCCTCTAACGTCCGGGAGCCGACACGACCGGGACGAGGCCATCGCCGACCCCCCGCCCGGCGAGGACGAGGCCCGGCGGCGCGTCGATGGCGACCTCGCCCCCTCCTCGCAGGACCGTGAAGCGGACCGTCTCCCTCGCCAGCAGACCGGACGGAGCGGGCCAGGCGATCCGGGCCCCGTCCGCGGCGATCACGATGTCGCCGACGAGGAACCCGGTGCCGGCGAGCGGATCCGTCGCCTCGATGACGAGGATCGCGTCCGGCCTCGCTCCCTCGTCGTACCGGAACCGGTCGACCTCCGGGACGCGCACGATCGTCGCCCGGCCCGTGCCGGCGCTGACGGCGTACGTCCCGGCCGGCAAGCGCTCGAAGCGGACCGAGGTCTCGTCCCGCTCCCGGTACATCTGGGAGCCGCCGCGCTCACCGACGCGGGTGATCTCGACGGAGCCGGCCTCCCCGACCTCGACCTCGAGGACGTGGAGCGGCGGGAGCTCGACGGTCGCCTCGTTCGCCCCGGGCTCGAGCCGCAAGGGCTTCCGGACGAGCGCGAAGGTCCCGCTCCCGCGGAAGGAGTCGCCCGTCTCGGCCAGGAGCGTCAGCTCGTGGTCTCCGGGCGGGACGGGGCCGAAGCCCATCCGTCCGCCCCTCGCGACGGGCCCCACCTTCCCGGCGAAGTCGAGGGTCCTCGGGAGCTTGTGTCCGGGATTCCCGAGGGGCGTCAGCGCGATCCAGAGGCGCTCCTCGAGACCGCTCCCCTCGTACCCCGCGACCGCGACCTCGAGCGTGGCCCCGTCCGCGTACTGCACGGTGAGCGGGCCGCGGCGCTCGCGCGGGACGAGGACCTCCCGGGGTCCGTACCGGGCGGAGCGGACGGTCAGCGTCAGCCGCGGCCGCGGATCCGGCCCGCCGATCCAGCGGCGGAGCGCCTTCTGGTCGTGCGGGATCCAGTGCGTCCCGTCGGCCTTGCGGAAGGCGAGGAGGGCCGCGCCGATGGCCGGGTCCTCGGAGCTCGAGCCGCGGCTCGAGTCCAGGGTCGCGAACCCGCGCCCGTCCTCCTGGCGCGCGACGATCTCCTCGACGTCGTCGACCGGCCGCGACGCAGGGTCGAGCACGGAGAGGACGATCGCGTCCGCGGCCTCGGTCGGGGGCAGCGAGAGGCTCACGGGAACGCGCCCGTCCCCGACCTCGACGACCCGGGTCGCGACGAACCGCCGGCTGTCGGCGCGCCGGACGCCCACGAGGTAGCGGCCGCCCGGCAGCGGGGCCTCCCCGGACGGCCTCGTCGCGAAGTGGTCGAACGAGAACTCGAAGC
>JAKEFM010000349.1 GCA_022616055.1 Planctomycetota bacterium | reverse complement strand
GCCCGCCGCCGCCACGGTCTCGCAGACCTGCGCCGGCAGGAGAGGACCGATCCTCCGGTCGGCCCGCAGCTCGGCGAGGAGGGCGGGATCGCCCGTCTCGACGAGGAGGAGGTTCTCGTGGAGGACGAGGGCCGGGGGCGCGTTCCCGGGGGAGGACGGGGAGGGTCGGCTCACGCCGGGCTCCCGGCCGCCTCGGGCTCCCGGATCCGGTACGTGTACCCCTGCTCCGTCAGGAAGAGCTGGCGGTGCAGGGCGAAGTCCTGCTCCCGCGTGTCGCGGGTGACGAGGGTATAGAAGTGGGCCCCGCGGCCGTCCGCCTTCGGCCGGAGGATCCGGCCGAGGCGCTGGGCCTCCTCCTGCCTCGAGCCGTAGGTCCCCGAGACCTGGACGAGGAGGTCGGCGTCGGGCAGGTCGAGGGCGAAGTTCCCGACCTTCGAGAGAACGAGGAGCGGGACCCTCCCCTCCCGGAACTCGCCGTAGAGGCGCTCCCGCTCGCGCCCGGCGGTGGCGCCGGTGACCAGCGGGGCGCCGAGCGCCTCCGCGGTCCCCCGGAGCTGCTCGAGGAACTGCCCGATCACGAGGGTGCGCGCGCCGGGGTGCCCGGCGAGGATCTCGCGCAGGGCGGGGAGCTTCGCGGGGTTCTCCGCGGCGATCCGGAACTTCCCGCGATCCGGGGCGAGCGCGTAGTCCATCCGCCGGTCGGGGGGGAAGGAGCAGCGCACCTCCGTGCAGGTCGCCTCCGCGATCCACCCCTGCGCCTCGAGGTCGCGCCAGGGGGCGTCGTACTTCCTCGGGCCGATCAGCGTGAAGACGTCCCCCTCGAGCCCGTCCTCGCGCACGAGGGTCGCGGTGAGCCCGAGGCGCCGGCGCGCCTGGACCTCGGCGGTCGCCCGGAAGACCGGGGCGGGGAGGAGGTGGACCTCGTCGTAGACGATGAGCCCCCACTCCCTCTCCTGGAAGAGGCGCAGGTGCGGGAAGTCCTCCGAGCGGCTCGCGCGGTGCGTGAGCATCTGGTAGGTCGTCAGGGTCACGGGGCCGACGTCCTTCCTCTGGCCCGTGTACTCCGCGATCTCGTCCGGGCGGACCTGGGTCTTCTCCAGGATCTCGCGGCGCCACTGGGCGACGGCCGTCCCGCCGGTCGTCAGGACGAGGGTCGTCTGGTTGACGAGGGACATCGCGAGGAGCCCGACGATCGTCTTCCCCGCCCCGCAGGGGAGGACGACGACGCCCGACCCGCCCCGCTCCCCTCCTCCCGCGAAGAACGCCTCGGCCGCCTCCCGCTGGTAGGCCCGGACCTCGAAGCGGTCCCCCCGGAGCGCCACGCGGAAGGGGGTCCCCTCGACGTAGCCCGCGAGGTCCTCGGCGGGCCACCCCGCCGCGAGGAGGGCCTGCTTGAGCGTCCCGCGGTGGCGGAGGGGGACGCGGAAGGCGCGCGGGGAGAGCCGCTCGCCGAGGAGATCGCGCACCTCGGCGCGCCGGGAGATCTCCGCGAGGAGGGCCGGCTCCTCCGACTCGAGGGCGAGCGCGCCGCCCTCCCCGGCGACGATCCGAAGCCGCCCGTACCGGCCGAGGAGGTCGCGGACGTCGGCGAGGACGTTCTCCGGGACGGGATAGCGGGAGAAGCGCTCGAGGGCGGAGACGATCGAGGCCGCGTCGAGGCCGGATGCAGCCGCGTTCCAGAGGGAGAGGGGGGTGATCCGGTAGGTGTGGAAGTGCTCGGGGCTGCGCTCGAGCTCGGCGAACCGGGCGACCGCCGAGCGCGCCTCCTCGGCGAGGGGCGCGTG
>JAKEFM010000348.1 GCA_022616055.1 Planctomycetota bacterium | reverse complement strand
TACTGGAAGGACACCGGTCCGGACCCTGGGTACGCTTTGGCCCGATAGTTGCGGGCATGGGGTTCCCCAGGGAAACACGCGGTTTTAGGACGGGCTCTTAGGGGGAAGTGCCGTCCGGGCGTCGCGCGGAACCTTTCGCGTTCGGGGCGCGTCGACCGTGAAGCCTCCGCAAAGACGCGATCCGGCCCGTGGCCCGACGCGATCCTCTCCGGTAGGCTTGTGCCCGTGGGTGCGAGAGGGTCCGCCCCAGGGTCGTGACGGCCCTCGCGCGGACCCGTAGTAACCCTCCCCAAGGAAACCGGAACCGAACCAGGAGCGAAGCATGCGCGGATTCGGAACCCTCTCTGTCCCCATCCTCCTCCTCGCCGCCGGGACCGCCCGGGGCCAGGGCCAGTACAACGCCCAGCTGAGCGGCGCGAACGAGATCCCGGCCGTCGCGTCCGCCGCGACCGGCGTCGGGTCGTTCGTCCTCAACGCGAACGACACCCTCACCTACTACGTGACGGCGAGCGGGTTCGCGCCCGGGAACCCCGTCGGGGACGCCCACATCCACCCCGGGCTCTCGACGCAGAGCGGCGGAGTCCTCTTCCCGCTCACGTTCAACCTGACGCCCAACGGAGTCGTCTGCGCCGGGACCACGGCCGCCCTCACCGCGGCCCAGAAGCTCGACCTCCTCGCCGGCGCCCTCTACGTCAACATCCACACGTTGAACAACGGCGGCGGGGAGATCCGCGGCCAGATCCGGGCGCCCGCCTGGGCCGACTTGAACGGGGCGAACGAGTGTCTCCCCGTGACGCCGACCGGCTCGGGAGGCTTCGGCGCGGTCGTCAACGCGAACAACTCGATCACCTGGGCGATCAAGGTCGTCGGGATCACCGGAACGCCGACCGACGCCCACCTCCACACGAACCCCGGCCCCTGCCTGGGCGGTCCGGTCAACATCGGCCTCCTCGCCCCGACCGGGCCCGCCGGCGGACCGTGGACCTCGACCGGAACGACGGCGGTCCTCAACGCGGCGCAGATCAACAACCTCTACACGGCCGGGTACTACTGCAACGTCCACACGACGAGCTTCGGCGGCGGCGCCGTCCGGGGCGACACCCGCGGCGGAGTCCTGCCTCCCTCGACGCCGGGCGGCTGCGCCGGCACCGGCGGGGTGACTCCCTCCCTCGGCTGGATGGGGGGCCCCGCGCGGCTGACGCTGCCGGGCCCGTTCGGCGCCCACGTCTCGGGCGCCCTTCCGGGGACCGCCTCGCTCCTCATCATCGGCCTGAACAACGGCGCCCCCTTCCCGCTCGACCTCCAGGCCTTCTTCGGCGGGACCGGGCCCTGCACGATCCTCAGCGACTTCCCGATCACCGTGCCCGGATCGATCGCGGCGGTCGGCGTCAACGCGGGACACGGGGAGCACGTCTTCCCCTCCCTCGCGGGCGGGATCGTCGGGGCGACGCTCTACCTGCAGGAGGCGGTGTTCCCCGACCCCGCCAGTCCGCTCGGCACTCCGGTCGTCCTCTCGAACGGCCTGACGATCACGATCCAGCCCTAGTCACGTCCGCAGGACGGCAGGACCCGGGCGGGATCGCTCACGCCCGGGTCCTTTCCTGTCCGGAAACAAAAACGGGGCCGGGAGTTTCCCGGCCCCCTCCCCATCCTGGTCCGCGGAAGTACGATCCCCGCGCCCCCGCGGTTCCCCTACCCCTTACTTTCCGTCGGGCTCCCGGTTGGTTCCTTTCGGAGGGTCGGTGGTGTTTCCCTGGGGTGTGTCGCTCGTCGTCCCGCCGTCGGCGCCCGGCTCGGGCGTCTCGACGTGGTCGTGGTCGGTCGTCTCGGCCGGAGGCGCGGGCCGCGGGGGCGCAGGCTCCGGCTCCATGATCTCGCGCATCGACTGCGCGGAGGCTCCCGCCTCCTCGTCCTCGAGGAGGAGCGCCTCGAGCGCCGCGTTCACCTCCGCATCCTTGGGGTCGAGGTCGGCGGCGGCGAGGAGGACGCTGCGCGTCTTGTCGCGGTCGCCCCGCGCGTAGTGGCAGACCGAGAGGTCCTTCAGGAGGCCGACCCGCGAGGCGTCGGGGAGGTCGCCGGCGATGGCCCGGTCGAACTCGTTCGCGGCGAGGGCCCACTTCCCCGCCTCCATCCACTTGCGGCCGCGCGCGCCGTGGACCAGGGTGCCCCGGGAGACCCTCTCGGAGAGGGTCTTCACCTTCGTCACCTCGATCCAGGGCATGCCGCGGAAGGTGTCGCGCACGATCGCCGTCACGCGGAAGCGCTGGAACGGCTCGGCGGCGAGGATCTTGCGGGCCGGCTCCGAGCGGCGGTCGACGAAGAAGAGGGGGAACTCGTTCCCGTACTCCGCCGCGACCCACAGGCGCTGCTCGTCGCCCCACGCCGAGAAGTTCACGTAGTTGTCCGGCGTGAACCGCGTGAAGAACGGGTTCCAGAAGCTCGTCCGCTCGTTCATGTGGAGCGTGAGGATCACCCGGACGTTGCGGTAGGCGTCGGGGTTCGCCCGCAGCGTGGCGAGGGTCGTCTCGTGCGGGGCGGTCGGGTCCTTCGCGAGGCCGAGCTCCCGCGCGAACGGGGCGAAGATCCCCTCGTCGTCCTGGGCGGCGGCGAGGGGAGCGGCGGCGGCGAGGAGACCGAGGAGGGTCGGGAGGATCCGTCGCGTTCGAAGGGTCGCCACTGGGGCCTCTTTTGGGTTCCGTGAGGGACTCCCTCTTCGGCGCGCGGAGGGGGATGCCTTTACCCGGTCGACAGCGCCGGAATCTCGCGCCCTCCTAGGAATGCCTTTTTCAATCCCGCCTCCTGGTCGAGCCACAGGAAGTCGGCGCGCGCGCCGACCCGGAGGTCCCCCGCGCGCTCCTCCGCCCGCGCCTCCCGGGCGGGGTTTCCCGCGGCGAGGCGGACCGCCTCCTCGAGGGAGAGGCGCCGCGCGCCGAGGAGGCGCCCGATCGCCCCGAGAAGGGGGACGCAGCTCCCCGAGAGGAGGTCCTTCCCGCCGTAGGCGGCGCCGTCCCTCACCGCGTGGCGTCGTCCGCCGGCCGTGAACGACTTCGCCCGCGTCCCGGTCCCGCGCAGGCCGTCGGAGACGAGGCAGACCCCGTCCACCCCCTTCGCGAGGAGGGCGAGGTCGATCCCCTCCGCCCCGACGTGGGCGAGGTCCCCGATCAGTTCGCAGCACAGGCCCGCGTCGAGGAGGGCGCGGCCGGCGAGACCCGCCTCCCGGTGGTGGAAGGGGCGCATCGCGTTGAAGAGGTGGGTCACCCCGCGCGCGCCGGCGGCGACGGCCGCCCCCGCCTGCTCGGAGGTCGCGTCGGAATGGCCGAGGGAGACGCGCACGCCCCCCCGGACGAAGGCGCGCACCGCCTCCTCCGCGCCGGGGAGCTCGGGAGCGAGGGTGACGTTGCGGAGGATCTCCCCCCCGGCCTCGAGGAGGCGCTCGGCGTCCCGGGCGCTCGGGGGGCGGAGGGTCTTCGTCTCGAGGGCTCCGGCCCGCGCCCGGCTCACGAAGGGGCCCTCGAGGTGGACGCCGAGGAGGACCGCCTCCCCGGGCCCCGCGCGGCGCGCCCGCAGCCGCTCGAGGCGCCGGGCGAGCGTCTCGACCGGCGCCGGATAGAGCGTGGCGAGGAACGCCGTCGTGCCGAGGGACGCGAGCGTCCGGGCCATCGTCCCGACCGCCTCCGGGTCGTCGTCCGAGGCGTCCGCGCCCCCAGCCCCGTGGACGTGGAGGTCGACCAGCCCGGGGACGACGAGGAGGTTCTTCGCGTCGATCACGGTCCGCGCCGCCGGGGGCGTCCCCTCCCCGCGCCCCGCGATCCGCTCCCCGCGGGCGGCGATCCACCCCCGGACGAAGCTCCCCTCCCGGTAGATCCGGCTCCCGAGGACGACGAGGTCGAGGGCGGGGGATTTCAAGGGGCGCGGAACAGGGCGACCGAGGAGGAGCCGTGCGAGCGGACCTCGGAGGGTCCGACGAGCGCCAGTTCCTCGGGCGCGAGCCTCTCGCGGGGGAAATGGAAGGCCGCGACGCCCCCGGGCGCAAGGGTCCGCTCCCGGAGGTCGGCGAGGAGGGAGAGGGTCCGGGGCCGCCAGGACCCGGCGAGGAAGGCGTAGGGGGGATCGACGAAGGCGAGGTCGATCGCCCGCTCCCGCAGGCCGCGGACGAAGGCGAAGGCGTCCCCCCGCACGAGCCGGGCGCGGTCCCCCATCCGGAGCTTCTCCACGTTCGCCTGGAGGGCGTCGAGGGCCCGGGGGTCCGACTCGACGAAGCGGCAGGAGGCGGCCCCGCGGGAGAGCGCCTCGAGGCCGAGGCACCCGGTCCCGGCGAAGAGGTCGAGCACCCGGGCCCCGTCGAGGGGTCCGAGGCGGTCGAAGAGGGCCGTCCGGACGCGGTCGAGCATCGGCCGCGTCGTCCGCCCCTGGGGGGAGAGGAGGCGGGCGCCCCGGTGCTCCCCGGCGATGATCCGCATGGGCCCCCGTCTTGTGCCGGGCGGACCCCCCCGATGCAAGGCGGGGCCGAGCGCGTTGACCCTCCCCGGCGGGTCGACCTAGACTCGCTTCCTGCGCCCGGCGATGAAGCTCCACGTCAACGTCGACCACGTCGCCACCGTGCGCCAGGCCCGCCGCGGGCGGGAGCCCGATCCGGTGGCGGCGGCGGTCGAGTGCGAACTCAGCGGCGCGGACGGGATCACCTGCCACCTCCGGGAGGACCGCCGCCACGTCCAGGAGCGGGACGTCCGCCTCCTGCGGGAGGTGGTGCAAGGGGTCTTCAACCTCGAGCTCGCCCTCGCCCCGGAGGTCCTCGCCTTCGCGCTCGACGTGCGCCCGGAGGAGGTCTGCATCGTCCCGGAGCGGCGCGAGGAGGTGACGACGGAGGGGGGGCTCGACGTCCTCGCCTCCCGCCCGCGCCTCCTCGAGGCGATCCCCCGGCTCCGGGAGAAGGGGATCCTCGTCAGCCTCTTCGTCGAGCCCGACCCGCGGCAGGTCGAGGCGGCCTCCGCGGTCCGGGCCGACTTCGTCGAGCTGCACACGGGCGCCTACGCGAACGCGCCTCGGCTCGGCACCGAGCGGGAGCTGAAGCGCCTGCGCGAGGCGGCGCGCCAGGCCCACGGTCTGGGGCTGCGCGTGAACGCCGGGCACGGCCTGAACGTCCGCAACGTCGCCGCCGTCGCCGACCTCCCCCACGTCGAGGAGCTGAACATCGGCCACGCGATCGTCTCGCGCGCTCTCTTCGTCGGACTGCGCGAGGCGGTGCGCGAGATGAAGGCGCTCCTCGCCCAGCCCCAGGGGACCCCATGATCCACCGCCTCCTCGTCCCCGTCGACGGCTCCGCCTCCTCGGTCCGCGCCGCCGCGTTCGCCGCCGACCTGGCCCGGGGCGTGGGATGCGAGACGACCCTCCTCCACGTCTACGACCGCGGCGGGATCACGGCGCTCGGCCTCGAGGCGCTCTCCGCCGAGGAGGCGGAGGAGGAGAAGCTGCGCCTCGCCGGCGACGTCTTCGAGGAGGCGCTCGTCCCCTTCCGCGAGCGGGGCCTCGCGCCGGAGCGCCGGGTCGTCCTCGGCCTCGCCTCCGAGGAGATCTGCGGGGTCGCGCGCTCGGGAGGCCACGACCTGATCGTCATGGGGAGTCGCGGCTCCTCGGGCCGGCACCTCTTCACGGGGAGCGTCTCCGAGCGCGTGCTCCAGGCGGCCCCCTGCCCGGTCACGCTCGTGCGGTAGGCCCGCCGCCGGGAGGGCGCGCGCGCGCCCGGAGAGGGAATGTTCGTCGAGCGGGAGAGGATCGAGACGCCGGAGCACGTCCCCGTCGAGTTCGAGGTGGCGGGGCCGATGAGCCGGGCGCTCGCCGGGGCCCTCGACCTCCTCCTCATCTCGCTCGCGCTCCTCGCGGTCGCGCTCCTCGCCCTCCTCGTCGCCGCCGCGACGGGGATCGGGTCGACGCTGCGCGAGTACGCGCTCGCGGCCCTCCTCCTCGGCTGGTTCGCGATCTTCCTCGGGTACCACCCCTTCTTCGAGCTCCGCAGGAACGGCCAGACGCCGGGGAAGCGGGCGCTCGGCCTGCGCGTCCTGCGGCAGGACGGGCTGCCGGTCGAGTTCCGCTCCGCGATCGTGAGGAACCTCCTGCGCCTCGTCGACATGCAGCCCGGACTCCTCTACGGGGTCGCCTTCGTCTGCATGGTCGCCACGCGGCGCGGCGCCCGCCTCGGCGACCTCGCCGCCGGGACCTGGGTCGTTCGCGAGCGCCGGGAGCCGTTGTCGCAGGCGGGCGCCCCCCGCCTTCCCGCCCCCGGGCGGACCTCCCCCCCGGGGGGGGAGGCTCCCGCGCCGGCCCGCGCCGGCCGCCTGACGCGGGAGGAGTACGCCGTGGTCGAGCGATTCCTCGGACGTCGCGGCGAGCTCGAGCCCCTGCGCCGGCGCCAGCTCGCCCGGGAGATCGCGCACCCCATCCTCGAGCGACTCGGCGTGAGCGGGGTCGACCCCGAGCGCTTTCTCGAGGAGGAGCACGCGCGGGGCGTGGGACGGAGGCTCCTGTGACCGGGGACCGCGCCGCGGAGTTCGAGCGCCGCAATCGTGCGAAGTGGGCCCGGCTTGCGGCCCAGGTGCAGCCCCTCGCCCGGCGCGGCCGGATCCCGCCGGAGGGGGTCCTCGGGTTCGCGAGGCTCTACCGCGACGTCGCGGCCGACCTCTCGGCCGTCCGGTCCCTCGGCGGCCGGTCCGAGACGCTCCGCGAGCTGAACGCCCTCGTCGCCGCGGCCCACTCCGTCCTCTACCGCGAGCAGGCGGACCGCTCCCCCCTCTCCGGCCGCTCGCTCCTCTCCTTCCTCCTCGCCGAGTTCCCTCGCCGCGTCCTCGCCCGGGGGGGGCTCCTCGCCCTGTCCGCGGCCCTCTTCGTCGGCCCGGCGCTCTTCGCCTACGCGCGCGTGAGGGAGGACCCGGGCGAGATCCACCGCCTTTTCCCCTCCCTCGAGAACGTGATCCGGCCGGACGCGCCCGCGGGCTCCCGGTCGATCGGGGCGATGCCCCTCTTCACCTCGGCGATCCTGACGAACAACCTCCTCGCCTGCTTCTTCGCCTTCGCCTCGGGGATGCTCCTCGGGATCGGGTCGGTCTACGTCCTCGCCCTGAACGGGATCCTCTTCGGCGCCCTCGCCGCCCACTTCGCGAATCACGGCCGGCTCGCGGCCTTCTGGCCGCAGGTGCTCCCGCACGGGATCACCGAGCTCTTCGCCGTGTTCGTGTCCGCCGCCGCGGGGCTCCTCCTCGCGCGGGCCTTCTGGAGGCCGGGGGAGTGGTCCCGCCGGGACGCCCTCCTCCTGGCGGGACGGGAGGCGGCGCAACTCCTCTGCGGGGTGGTGCCCCTCGTCCTCCTCTCCGCCCTGATCGAGGGGCACTTCACGAGGGCCCTCGAGGAAGATCCCCCGCGCAACCTCTTCGCCGCCGCGGCGGGCCTCGGGCTCGCCGCGTGGCTCGCGCGGGGGGCGATCAGAGGAGGGCGCGGGACTTGAGGTCGAGGTAGCGGCCGACGACTCCCGCCGCCACCTCCCACGGGAAGGCGTCGACGATCCCGACCCCCCGCGCCTCGAGCGCCCGGAGGGCCCTCGACCGCTCCTCCAGGATCGCCTCGGCGGACGCCTTGCGGGCGAGGTCGCGGGGCGTGGCGGCGGGGGCGTCGGCGATCCTCCAGATCTCCGGGTCGCGGAGGGTGACGAGGCCGTTCAGGTGCCGGCGGGCCCCCTCCCCGAACTGGCGCCCGATCTCCTCCGACATCGCGGTGCCGACCGGGTCGGTGAAGACGAGGAGGAGGGAACGCTTCGGGAGGAGGGAGCGGGCGACGGCGAAGGCCTCCCGGTAGTCGGGTTCCTCCAGGTCCGCCCGGGCGCGCAGCAGGATCTCGCGCACGCGCCCGACGGCGGCCGGCCCCGTGCAGGGGGGGAGCACGCCGTGGACCCGGCCCGAGAACCAGACGACCCCGACCCGGTCGTGGTGCCGGACCGCCACCCAGGCGAGGAGGCCGGCGGCCTCGAGGGAGACCTCGAGCCGCTCCCGCTCCTTCCACCGCGCGGTCGTGGTCCGGCCCGTGTCGAGGAGGAGGAGGAGGTTCTGCTGGCGCTCGAACTCGCGGTTGCGGAAGGAGAGGCGGCCGCGGCGGACCGAGACCTTCCAGTCGAGGTGCCTCGGGTCGTCCCCCGGCTGGAAGTCGCGCAGGCTCTCGAACTCGGACCCCTGGCCGATCTCGCGGCTCGGGCGCAGCCCGACGGCGCGGCTCCGACCCCGGACGAGGAGTCGCTCCCACGTCGAGAGGATCCCCCAGTCGGGGTAGACCTTGACGACCTCCCCGGTGTCGAACCTCCTCTCCCGCCACGAGAGCCGCATCGGCCCCTCCACCCTCATCCGCACCGGCCCGAGCGCGTGCTCCCCCCGCGTCACCGGCTTCGCCGTCGCCGAGACGGTCAGGGTCTCCCCCGGGAGGACGCACCGGGCGCCGGGGCCGACCCCTCCTTCGAGGGAGGGCGAGAGGTCGTCCGCGAGGCGGAGGCGGGCGGTCCAGGGGCCGCCGTTGCGGACTTCGAGAGAGACCTCGCAGGGGCGGTCGAGGAACAACCGCGAGGGGATCCGCCGCCGCACCTCGAGCCGCTGGCGCCGGGCGAGCCGGACGTCGATCCCGAAGAGGACGACGAGGCAGAGGTCCGCCGCGAGGGTCGCGAGGACGAAGGAGGAGCCGAGCGGCTCGAGGAGGAACCCGGCGCCGAGGGCCGCGGCGAGGAGGGCCGCCCGCGGCGTGGGGAAGGGTCCTCTCACCTCGGGACCTCGACCCGGTCGAGGATCTCCGCGACGACGTCGTCCGTCTTGGTCCCCTCGATCTCGTGCTCGGGGTTGAGGACGATCCGGTGGCGGAGCACCGGGCGGGCGAGGGCCTTCACGTCGTCGGGAACGACGAAGTCCCTCCCCTCCGCCAGCGCGGCCGCCTGGGAGGTCCGCAGGAGGGCGATCGATCCCCGGGGGCCCGCCCCGAGCGAGACGGAGGCGGCGCGCCTCGTCGCGGCGACGACCTCGCGGACGTAGGCGAGGAGGCGGTCCTCGACCTTCACCCGCCGGCCCGCCGCCCGCGCGGCGCGGACCCCTTCCGCGTCGGTCACCGCCTCGACGCCGAAGGTGTCCTCCCGGTCCGCGTCGAAGCCCTTCCGGTGGAGGTCGAGGATGCGGTCCTCCTCGGAAGGCTCGGGGTACCCGATCTCGACCTTCATCAGGAACCGGTCGAGCTCCGCCTCGGGGAGGCGGTAGGTCCCCTCGAACTCCACCGGGTTCTGGGTCGCGTAGACGGTGAAGAGATCGCCGATCGGGTGCCGGACCCCGTCCGAGGTGACCTGGCGCTCCTGCATCGCCTCGAGGAGCGCCGCCTGCGTCTTCGCGGGGGAGCGGTTGATCTCGTCGGCGAGGAGGAGGTCGGTGAAGATCGGCCCGCTGCGGAAGCGGAAGCCTCCCGCCACGCCGTCGGGGATCCCGACGCCGGTCACGTCGGCCGGCATCAGGTCGGGCGTGAACTGGACGCGCGCGAAGCGGCAGCCGAGGACCTTGGCCAGGGTGCGCACGAGGAGCGTCTTCGCGGTCCCGGGGACCCCCTCGAGCAGGGCGTGGCCCCCGGCGACGAGGGCGAGGATCGCCTCGCGCAGGGCGCGAGGCTGTCCGATCACCACCTTCGCGACCTCCGCCTCCACCCGGGCGAGGAGCGCCCCCGCCTGTTGGACGTCCATTCCGGTTCTCCTTGTCAGTTCCGCGCGGACCGCGCCCCCCGCTCGGCGCCCAAGCTTCCCTCGACGTCGCGGAGGGCCCCGAGGATGCGGTCGGGGGAGCCCCCCGACACGAGGCGGGAGATCCCCCGCTCGATCTCCGCGTCCCTCCCCTCCCCTCCCCCGCTCCGGGATCGCCCGGGGCGGAGGTTCCATCGCCGGCGGACGCCCTCGGCGAGGAGCCGCCCGACCTCCCCCCAGGCCCCGCTCCGGCGGAGGAGGCCGGCGACGGCGTCGACGTACTCGTACTCGGATCGCCGCGGAGGCTGGGCGACCTTCCGGACCCGCCCGAACCGGGGAGCGCCCGCGAGCAGGAGGAGGAGGGCGGCGGCGCCCGCCTGGAGCGCGACGTGGCCGGGCGCCGTGAAGCGGAGGATCCCCCAGAGCACCCCGATCGGCGAGTCCCCCTCGAGGTAGCCGTGGAGCGTCTCGCAGAAGGTCGCCGGCCCCCCGCGCGAGATCGACTCGACCAGGCGGACGCCGAGGACCGCCGACGCGGGCTCGCGGTACCGCGAGTTGCGGAGGAAGGAGGCGTCCGCGATCGCGAGGACCTCGCCGCTTCCGAGGGGGAAGGAGAGGACCCAGGGATTCCCGTCGCCGGCGCCG
>JAKEFM010000347.1 GCA_022616055.1 Planctomycetota bacterium | reverse complement strand
GAGACGCCGGGAGCGGATTGGGCCCGGGCGACCTGCGGGGCGAGGAGGAGGGCGGCCGGGAGGACGAACTCTCCGAGGCGCGTCGCGGGGCTCATGTTCGGTCTCCTTGGGGTTGCTTCTCGTGTTGGGTCGGCGCACGCGGGGCCGGCGTACTCGAGGTCCGTTCGGACCCTCCAGTCGGGGTAACGACGAAACGGCCCGCGGACCTTGGCGGTGGTCGCGCAGGAGATCGCGGGGGGCCGGAGGCCTCGCTCTCCCCCCGACCCTGCGGCCGCAGACCCTTCCTCCCGGGCCGATCGCGGCGACGGCCGCCTGCATCCCAGGTCCGGGAATCGACGCGGCGGGGGGACCCGGGAGTCCCCCCGCCGCGGGCCGTGCGCGAGGCGCGACCGCCGGTCAGTACGTGAGCGTCACCAGGAGCGTGTCGGAGAGGAGGACCCCGATCCCCGAGACGACGCACCCTCCGGAGAGCCCGAAGCCGAACTCCGCTCCCTGGAAGGCGATCACCGCTCCGGCGAGCGCGGGATCGCATGGGATCGGGCCCGCAAGGGAGGCGCCGGGGAGGAGGAGGGCGGATCCGGGGGGCATGCCGACGAGGCAGGGACCCGTTCCCGCGCAGAGGGGCGTCGAGCCCGGCGGACCGACCAGCAGGAGGGGGAGCCCTCCCTGCGCGGGCGGCGTCTGGACGGAGAGGGTTCCGTTGAGCGCGGAGGTCCCGCTCGCCCCGATCGCCGGGGCGGGAGCGCCGCACGAGGTGGGGACGGTCGCCTGGAGGAGCGCGCCGCTGTGGGCTTCGTACAGGATGCCTTGCACGTCGTAGCCGGCCGACCCGCCGTTGTTGTCGTCGTCGAAGCCGAGGGCGTACTCGGGGCCGCTTCCGCCCGCGGTCCACCGGGACGTGATCGCGGGATGATCCTCGAGCGCCGGCGTGCCGCCGTTCGAGACGAACACGTGCCCCTCGTCCCAGACGAAGGACGTTCCGGCGCCCCGGACGGCGGCGAGGCGAATGTCGTAGTTCGTCGTGCTGCCGGCGACGGACTCCGCGTAGGCATACACGAACCGGCACCCGTCCGCGCCCACGGTCGGATTCCGTTGATCCTCCGGGTAGTCCCCGCCGGGCTCGTTGAAACTCAGGTTCACCGCGTTTCCGACGGCCCCCCCTCCCACCACGCGACAGCCGTAGACGTCGTGGCCCCCCGAGGCGTCCTGATGCCAGACGAACAAGGCCTCGCCGTCGCCCCGGGCGACGTCCGGGTCGCCGAGCCCGACTCCGTTGCCGAGAATGAAGGGGCTGCCGATCAGAGTTCCATCCCACGCCAACCGACCGCCCCAGATATTGTCGAAATCGAAAAAACCATCGCGTCTGTAGGCCACGTACCAGTTCCCCGATTGGAGATCGTTCCCCTTCGAGATCGCGGGGAAACGGTTCAATAACAAGTTGGGGAGGTCCAGGTCGACCACCGTCCCGAGGGCGAGGGTCGTCGGATGGACCGTTCGGGAGAGGATGTCATGGTCGAGGGTGCCTGACGTCCGCTCCCAGACGACGCAGAAGAACGTCGGGCTCACCGGGTAGGGGTCTCCCCCCACGTCGGGGCTGGAGTCTTCCCAGAGGATGTTCGCCTCGATGTCGAACTGCGCGGAGGCGTTCGCCTCCGTCGCCGGATCGAACGTCCGGCCCCGGATGTCCCGCTGGCCGAGGGACCCGGGGACGGCCGCCACGACGAGGACGCGGTCCGCGGCATTGTTGTCCGCGTTCTTCGGGTCCCTCCAGTCGGCGATCGTGATGTCCTGGGCCACGTAGGGACCGAGCGCCCCCCCGTCCGACCGGGTCCTCGTCCAGACGTCGTGGTCGGGATTGCTGAAGATGTCCTCGTAGGTGAAGACGTACTTCCCGGCGGAGAGCGAGAAGCAGACGTCCGGATTGAAGTCGTCGTAGCCGACCGAGGGGTCGACGCCGAAGGTGGAGATCACCGGGTCGACCGTCAGGGGATGGCTCGCCGCCGCCACGGTCGAGGAGGGCACCCGCACCTCGAGCGCCCCGCCGCCGTGGACGACGGCGGCCGGTCTCACGGTCCCCTCCCCGTCGACGAGGAACGCCTTCCCGTACTTCGCTCCGCCGAGGCCGGGGGCCGCGAAGAGGTGAGCCCCCTCCTCGACCCCTGCGAAGCCGAGGTCCGTCTCCACGCGCAGCCGGACCACGAGGTCCCCCTCCCCCGCGGGCGATCGAAGGACGAAGAGCTGCTCCACGCCATCGGGTCGCAGCTCGTAGACCTCCTCGAACGCCCCGTGGTCGTAGACGACGCGGGTCTCCCCGACCCGCCGCGGAAGGGGCTGCTTGTCCCCCACCAGGTTCGCCCCGCCCACCCCGACGAACTCGGGGGTCAGGCGGACGGGGTAGTTCCGCGGAGCCGTGGCGCCGAGGAAGGGGATGTAGGTGAACCCCTCGGCGGAGAAGGACGCCTTGTAGGACCCCCCCCTCGCCCAGATCGCCCCGTCCCCGGGCTCGTCCACGAAGAGGAAGGTCGACGGATCGAAGTCTCCGAGCGGCTGCACGGCCGCGACTTCGCCGAGGGGCGCGGG
>JAKEFM010000055.1 GCA_022616055.1 Planctomycetota bacterium | reverse complement strand
GCGACGACGAGGTCCATGACATTCGTCCCGGTCGGCCCGGTCTTCACGTGCCCGCCGATCTCCAGGAAGAATCCGTAGGAGTTGTGCTTCGCGAGGGCCTCCGCCGGGTCCTCCCCCACCGAGCGCGCCCCGCGCGCCGTCCCCCCGTCAACGAGGGCTCCCGCGGCGTCGGTCGGGCCGTCGTTGCCGTCGGTCCCCGCCGCGAGGAGGACGATCCCCTCGATCCCCTCGAGGGCGAGGGAGGCGGCGAGCGCGAGCTCCTGGGCCCGGCCGCCGAAGCCGGCGGCGTTCTCGAGCGACACGGTCGTCTCCCCGCCGGCGAGGAGGCAGACCCGGCCGTTCCCTGGCCCCTTCGCCTCGCGCGCGGCGAGGGCGATCGCCTTGCCGGCAAGCGCGGCGTCGCCCCGGAGGTTCCCGGTGAGGAGGGAGGTCCGGTAGCCGAGGGCCTCGGCCTTCGCCCGGGCTCCCTCGAGCGCGAGGGCGTTGTCGCCGACGATCGCGTTCTCGACCCGCTCGAAGACCGGATCGTCGGGTTTGCGCGTCTCGGGCTCGCGGCCGACCATCCCCTTGCCGAGGACGCCGACGATCCCCTGCGAGGCGAAGGGGAAGAGCCCCCAGCGCTGCACCGCGTCGAGGGCGTCCTTGAAGGTGCTCGGGTCCGGGGCGGTCGGCCCCGACCCGATCGCGGGGAGCGGATTGCCGAGGACGTCGGAGAGGATCAACGCGGTGACGGGTCGAGGGTGGGTGGCGGCCGCGAGACCCCCGCCGCCGAGGACGGTCAGGTGGCGCCGGATCGCGTTGAGGTCCTCGATGGGAGCGCCGCATCGCATCAGGTGGGCGCAGAACTGGGCGTAGTCCTCCATCTCGATCCCCGGGCGGGGGAGGGCGAGGAGGGCCGAGGCGCCTCCCGAGAGGAGGAAGAGGATGCGGTCCTCCTCCCCCGCCGAGCCGACGACGTCGAGGATCGCCCGCGCGCCGCGGGCGCACTCCTCGTCCGGCACGGGGTGGCGCCCCTCGATCACGCCGACCCGCTGCAGGGAGTCGCCGGCGTGGCCACGCTTCGTGACGACGACCCCGCCCGCGACCCGGCCGCCGAGGGCCTCCTCGACCGCGGCCGCCATGGCGACGGCGGCCTTCCCTCCCCCCACGACGAAGACGCGCTCCTCCGCGAAGGGGGGACGGGCGGAGAGATGTCGGAGGACGAGGGCGCGCGGCTCGACCGCCGCCACCCCGGCGTCGAAGATCGTCCGCGCGTCGTCGTGGAGGGTCACGGGACCGCCCCGCCCGGGGTCACGGTCCCCGCTTCCCTTCGGCCCCGGGTCCGGCCGCCGCCGTCGCCGGAGTCTCCGACCACCCCCCGCCGAGGGACTTGTAGAGGATGATCAGGGAGACGACGTGGTCGCGGACCGTCTCGACCTCCTCCAGCTCGGCCGAGAAGAGGGAGCGCTGCGCGTCGAGGACCTCGAGGTAGGCCGCGACGCCGCCCCGGTACCGCGTCTCGGAGAGGTCGAGGACCTTGCGCTCCGCCTCCACGCGGGAGCCGAGCGCGCGCCGCTGCTCGCCCGTCGTGCGGTAGCCGACGAGGGAATCCTCCACCTCCCCGAACGCCCGGAGGATCGTCCCCTGGTAGGCGAGGAGGGCCTGTCGCTGCTGCGACTCCCGGATCTCGACCTGGCGGCGGAGCTCCCCGGCGTGGAAGAGCGGCTGGAGGAGGCCGCCGAGGACGCTCCAGGAGCGGCTCGAGGGTTCGAGCCACTCGTCGAGCTCCGTGCTCGCGTAGCCGAAGGACCCCGTGAGGGAGATCCGCGGATAGAGGAGCGCCTTCGCCTCCCCGATCCGGGCGAAGGAGGAAGCGAGCTCCTCCTCGGCCTGGCGGACGTCGGGCCGGCGCTCGAGGAGCGCCGAGGGGAGGCCGGCGGGGATGGAGGGAGGGACCTGGAGCTCCTCGACCGGCCGCCCGCGCCCGATCGAGGAGGGATTGCGGCCGAGAAGGACGGATAGCTCGTTCTCCTTCACCGCGACGAGCCGCTCGAACTCGTGGACGAGCGCCTGGATCCGGTGGAACTCGGCCTCGGACTGCCGCCAGTCGAGCTCCGGCGTGATCCCCCCCTCGAAGCGGGTCTGGGCGAGCTCGACGTACTCCCGGCGCGACTCCAGGGTGCGCCGCGCGATCTCGAGGCGCCGGTCGAAGTCCCGCATCTCGACGTAGACCCGGGCGACCTCGGAGACGAGCGTGAGGACCACGGAGCGGCGCGCCTCCTCGGTGGCGAGCATCGCCGCCCGGTCCGCCTCCGCGGCCCGGCGGATGCGGCCGAAGAAGTCGATCTCCCACGAGAGGGCGAGCCCGGCCGCGAAGATGCTCTTGTGCTCGTCGACGTCGGTCGCCGACTCGGGGAGGTGGGCGAGGGTCCCGTCGCTGATCCGGAGCCGGCCGCCCGCCCCCGTGGCGTCGAGCCAGGGGTAGAGCTCGGCCCGCGTGAACCCGTAGCGCGCCCGGGCCTCCTCGATCCGCTCGACGGCGATCCGCAGGTCGCGGTTCTCCTCGAGGGCCACGCGGATCGCCTCCTCGAGCGCGGGGTCCCCGAGGAGCTGCCACCAGGGGAGGTCCGCGATCGAGGAGTCGGCGGCCGCCGCCTCCCGCCACGCCTCCGGCGAGTCGATCGGCGGCCGCTCGTAGTCGGGGCCGACCGTGCAGGAGGCGGCGAGGAGGGCCGCGGCCGCGAGCGGACGCGCGCGGACCATCTCAGTGCGCAGCCGCGGGGGGCGCGTCGGGCTCCTCGGCGGCCTTCGCCTCCCGCTTCTTCGCCCCGATCCCCTGGAAGAAGGCGAAGTTCCCCGGGATCAGGAAGACCCCGAGGGCGGTCGCGACGAGCATTCCCCAGAAGACCGCCGTCCCCATGACGGTCTGCGCCCCCGCTCCGGCGCCGCTCGCGAGCATGAGGGGGACGACGCCGAGGATGAAGGCGAACGCGGTCATCAGGATCGGCCGGAAGCGAAGGCGCGCGGCCTCGAGCGCGGCGTCCTTCACGCTCTTCCCCTCCTCGTGCTTCGCCTTGGCGAACTCGACGATGAGGATCGCGTTCTTCGCGGCGAGCCCGATCAGCATGACGCAGCCGACCTGGACGTAGACGTTGTTGTCGTACCCCATCAGCCAGACGCCGAAGAAGGCGCCGAGGAGGACGAGGGGGGAGCCGAAGAGCACGGCCCAGGGGAGGCGCCAGCTCTCGTACATCGCGGCGAGGAGGAGGAAGACGAAGACGATCGCGAGGGCGAACGTGGGGCCGGGGGGCGGAGCGACCTTCTCCTGGTAGGACATCGAGGTGTAGGCGAACCCCATCTCCCGCGGCATCGTCTGCGCGAAGGTCTCCTCGAGCGCGGCGATCGCCTGGCCCGAGGAGAAGCCGGGGGCCGGGGACCCGCTCACCTCGACGGACCGGAACAGGTTGAACCGGTTCGTCACCTCCGTCCCCGCCTCCGAGCCGACGCGCATCAGCGTCGAGAGGGGGACCATCTCGTTCGTCGTCCCGCTCCGGACGTAGATCTCCCCGATGTCCTCGGGCGTCCGGCGGTCCTCGGCCTCCGCCTGGACGTAGACGCGGAAGAGCCGGCCGAAGCGGTTGAAGTCGTTGACGTAGGCGCCGCCGAGCACGGTGGCCATCGCCTGGAAGACCTGGTCGACCGGGACGCCGAGCTTGCGCGCCTTCTCCCGGTCGAGGTCGACCTTCACCTGGGGGTAGGTCGGGTCGAAGGAGGTGAAGAGGTTGCGCAGCTCGGGGCGGGCCCGCGCCGCCTCGAGGAACTTCCGGGTCTGCTCCCCGAGCTCCGCGACGGAGAGGGTGCCGCTGCGGTCCTGGAGGAGGAGGTTGAACCCCGAGGAGGCGCCGAACCCGGAGAGGGTCGGGATGTTGAAGGGGAAGACGATCGCCTCGGGGAACCTCGCGAGCTCCGCCTGGACCTTCGCCATGATCCCCCGGACGTGGAGCGCCTCCCCCTTGCGCTCCTCCCACGGCTTCAAGCGCACGAAGCAGGAGCCGAAGTTCGGCTGGAAGGAGTTCGTGAGGAGGCCGAGCCCCCCGATCGCGTTGTACGACTCGATCCCCTCGGTCCTCGCGAGGACCTCCTCGACCCGGGAGAGGAGCTCGCTCGTCCTCTCGAGGGAGGCGGCCGGGGGGAGCTGCGCGTTGACCATGAACACCCCCTGGTCCTCCTCGGGGAGGAAGCCCTTCGCGAGGGCGCCGCCGAAGAGCACGGCTCCGACGCCCACTCCCGCCGCGATCAGGAGGGTGAGGGAGGCCTTCCGCACGAGGAACCCCGCGAGGCCGACGTACCCCTTCGTCGAGGTCTCGAAGACCCTGTTGAACCCTCGGAAGAAGACGCCGAGCGGCCCCTTCGGGGGTCCCTTCGAGGGCTTGAGGAGCATCGCGGCGAGCGCGGGGGAGAGGGAGAGGGCGCTGAAGGCCGACAGGAGGACGGAGATCGCGATCGTGAGCGCGAACTGCTGGTACATCCGCCCCGTCAGGCCGCCGAGGAAGCCGACGGGGACGAAGACGGCCGAGAGGATCAGGGCGATGCCGACGACCGGCCCCGACACCTCCTTCATCGCCTGGACGGTCGCCTCCTTCGGGCTCTTCCCGTGCTCGATGTGGTGCATCACCGCCTCGACCACGACGATCGCGTCGTCGACGACGATCCCGATCGCCAGCACGAGGCCGAACATCGAGAGGGTGTTCACGGAGAACCCGAGCATCGGGAAGAAGATGAAGGTCCCGACCAGCGACACCGGGACGGTGAGGAGGGGGATGATCGTCGCCCGCAGGTTCTGCAGGAACACGAACACGACGATCGTCACGAGGATCAGGGCCTCCACGAAGGTCTTCACGATCTCGTGGATCGAGGCCTCGACCGCCGGGGTCGTGTCGTAGACGATCGAGTAGTCGGCGTCGGGCGGGAACAGGCCCTTCGCCCGCTCCATCGTGTCGTAGATCGCGTGCGCCGCCTGGAGCTGGTTGGCGCCCGGCAGCAGGTAGACCGCCATGATCCCCGCGGGCTTCTGGTTCAGCCGGCCGAAGGACTTGTAGTTCTCCGACCCGAGCTCGGCGCGGCCGACGTCCTTCACCCGGATCTGCGCGCCGGTCTCCGTCTCCCGCAGGATGATGTCCTCGAACTCCGCGGACTCGATCAGCCGCCCCGGGGCCCTCACGGTGTAGGTGAACTCCTGGTCGGCCGGGGAGGGGCGCGCGCCGACCTGGCCCGCCGGGGCCTGGAGGTTCTGCTCCTGGATCGCGGCGATGACGTCGGCGGGGGTGAGCCCGAGCTTGGCGAGGCGGTCGCGACGCAGCCAGATCCGCATGGCGTAGTCGTCCCCCCCGTACATCTCGACCTGGGCGACCCCGCGGATGCGCAGCAGCTGGTCCCGGAGGTTGATGATGCAGTAGTTCGTGAGGAAGTTGGCGTCGTACCTCCCCCCCGGCGAGAAGAGGGAGATGACCATCAGGATGCTCGGGCTCTGCTTCTTGACGGTGACGCCCTGGGTGGTGACCTCCTGGGGGAGCCGGGACTGCGCCTGGGAGACCCGGTTCTGGGCCAGCACGTTCGCCATGTCCTGGTCGACCCCCACCTCGAAGTTCACGTCGAGCAGCATCCGGCCGTCGCTCGTGTTCGTGGACTTCATGTAGATGAGGTTGTCGACGCCGTTCACCTCCTGCTCGATCGGGGTCGCGACCGACTGCTCGACCGTCTCGGCGGAGGCCCCCTGATAGGTCGCCTCGACGCGGATCGTCGGGGGCGCGAGGAAGGGGTACTGCTCGATGCTCAGCCCCTTCAGCGTGAAGAGGCCGAACAGGACGGTGAGGATCGAGATGACGATGGCGACGATGGGCCGCCGGATGAAGAACTGCGCCATCGCCTATCCTCCGGTCCGGGCCGGCGCGGTCGCGGTCTCCTCCAGCGTCGCGGGGAGCGCGCGGACCTTCGCGCCGGGCCGGACCTTCTGGAGCCCCTCGACGACGATCCTCTCCCCCGCCCGCAGGCCGGAGTCGATCACGCGGAGCGAGCCGACGCGCTCGGCGGGCTTCACCGTCCGGAGGTCGACCGTGTCCTCCGCCGACACGACGGCGACGCTGTGGATCCCCTGCAGCTCCTGGATCGCCCGCTGCGGCACGAGGACCGCCCCCTTCTTGACGTCCACCGCCACGCGAATCCGGCCGTACTGCCCCGGCCGGACGATCCCCTTGGGGTTCGGGAAGCCCGCCTCGAGGAGGATCGTGCCCGTGAGGGGATCGACGTTGCGGTCGACGAAGACGAGGCGGCCCGACTCCGGGTGGACGGTCCCGTCGGCGAGGAGGAGCTCGAAGGGCGCCTCCCGGGCCGGGTCGGTCCCCCCCGCCTCCGCCTTCCGTCGCGCGAAGAAGAGGTAGTCCTTCTCGGCGATGCTGAAGCGGACGTGGATCGGGTCGATCTTCGAGATCCTCGTCAGGAGGGTGCTCTGGCCGCGGCCGACGAGCGTCCCCGGGTGGACCTCGGTCTTCCCGACGAGCCCGTCGTCGGGGGCCGTCACCTTCGTGTAGCCGAGGTCGACCTCCGCCCTGCGGACGACCGCCTCCGCCGACTCCACCGCCGCCGCGGCCGCCTTCTCGAGGGCCACCGCCGTCTCGTACTGCTCCCGCGAGATCGCGTTCTTCTTGACGAGGGGCTCGTACCGCGTGACGTCGTTCTTGGCCCGCGTGTGCTGCGCCTGCGCCTCGGCGAGGGCGCCCTTCGCCTGGGCCAGGGCGGCCTCGAAGGGACGGGGATCGAGGGTGTAGAGGGGGTCCCCCTTCTTGACCTGCGTCCCCTCCTTGAAGTCCACCGTCTCGACGAACCCCTCGACCCGCGCCCGGATCTCGATCTCGCTCGAGCCCCGGGATTCCGAGATCGCCTCGACGTAGACGGGGACGTCCTGCACGAGGACGGCGGCGGCCTTCACCTCGGGGGGAGGGGGGGGAGGGGGAACCTCCTTCTCGCAGGCGCCGCAGAGCGCGGCGACCAGTCCGGCGCGCGCGGTCCATTCTCTCCGACGATTCATTCGGACCCCTTCACGCCCGCCGGGCTCGCCCGCGCGGAACGAGACATCCCTCGATCTCCTTCACCCGGCTCCTCCGACCGCCGCGTCCGTCGGGAGGGAGCCACCCCGGCGAGGCGAGAGTCGGAAGTCATGACCTGGACCCGGTTATATCGCGGTTTGCTCCGAACCCGGACCTCCCGGGTCGGATCGGGGCCTTCCCCCCTCAGAAGCTCCATCCCGCCGCGACGACGAACGCGGGCTCGTCCTCGTCCGGATCGAACACGTAGCCGGCGAGGTCGAGCCCCTTCCAGGAGAATCCCAGCAGCGCGCCCCGCTGGGTGTCGCGCTCGGCCTCGTACACCCGCGTCCGCTGCGTCACGAGGCCGACCCGGAGCCAATCCACGGGCGACACCGTCAGCTCCGACCAGTTGTAGAAGAAGTTGTCCGAGGAGTCGCGGGTGTTGAAGACGTACTCCCCCTCGCTGCTGAACTCGAGGCTCCGCCAGCTCAGCGACCCCTTGTAGCCGGGCGCCACGCCCGCCGTGTCCCCGAACACGCCTCCGAGCATCGGCGTCAGCTCCCACTCCAGCTCCTCCCCTCCGCCCAGGTTGGTGCCGACCCACGCCGAGCCGGTGTGGAAGTCCTCGTAGTTGTAGCGCGCCTCGAGGTGGAGCCGGTCCCGGTCGGCCGTCACGGTGGGCTGGACATAGTTCCGAGAATCGGGGGCGAAGTAGGTGTACGCCCACAGGGAGAAGGAGAAGGGCTCCTCCTCCGCCGGCTCCCCCCGCGATTCCTGCTCCGCCGGCGCGCTGGCGAGCGTGTCCGTCGGGGTCTGGCCCGATGCGGAGCCGATCCCCAGGAGCGACGCGGCCAGCCATCCGGACAGGAGTCCCAGCGGTCTCAACCTCCCAGGGCGATGGTGATCCCCACCAGCACGAGGCCGAGGAGGACCATCGAGACCCCGGTCACCCACGGACGACGTCCGGCGACGCGCCCGAATCTCGAGCCGAGGATGAACAGGAGGACGATCGCCACCGCGTTGGAAACCCGGAGAGCCGACACGGCGTCGTGCATGAAGAGGAACGGAACCGAGACGGGGAACGTCGTGAGGAAGACGAGCACGAACACGCCGATCGCTCCCAGCCATTCTTCCTTGGCCACGCGCGCGCGCGGGGGGGGCTCGGGGAGCTGCTTCAGCCGCGCGTGGAGGGACGCGAACTCCTCCGGCCGGAGGACGGAGGCGACGAGGGGGGGGAGGGCCTCGGACAGGAGGCGGCGCGCCTGCGCCGGATCCGCCGACCTGCGCACCGCCCGGAGGGCGACCAGGCCGCGATTGCTCTCCGCGAGGCAGCCCATCAGGTAGAGCACGGCGTCGATGATCCCCCACGCCACGTTGCACCCGAGGGCGCCGAGGAGCATCGTCCGGACGTCGCTCCGGCCCGCCTCGGCGGCGCTCAGCGTCCCGGTGAACGTGAGGACCATGATGAGCCCGAAGAGGATCTCGGAGATCCGCTCGTGGGGGGAGAGGAAGCGTCTCGAGGACCGGGGCGATTCGTCCGCCATGGGGGTCGCGCGAAGCCTCAGCCGGAGAGGTCGGGGATGAAATAGAACAGGAGCGCGAGGATCGCGTAGACGGCGATCAACTGCACCCCCTTGAACCAGTTCGCCTGGCCATCGCCGCAGACCACGGTGCCGAGCAGGACCCCGAGGAAGAGCGACCCGGTCTCGGCGCGGTTGAACGAGAGCTCGAGCGGCTGGGGGGCGACGACGTAGCTCGCCAGGACGAGCGCCGGCGCCACGAAGAGCGCGATCTGGATCGAGCTCCCGAGCGCGATGCCGACCGACAGGTCCATCTTGTTCCTCCCCGCCATCGCGATGGCGGATCCGCTCTCCGCCGCCCCGCCGACGATCGCGACGAGGACGAGCCCGATGAAGGTCTGGGACATCCCCATCGCCTTGCCCGTCCCTTCCGCCGCGCCCACGAGGATCTCGCTCATCCAGGCCGCCCCCACCGAGGCGGCGACCAGGCTGCCGGCGGCCCGGCCGACGCTCCAGGGCTTCCCCTCGGCGTGCCCTCCTCCTCCCCCCTCGACGCTGGCGAACGATTTCGGGTGCGTCTTGAGGGAGTAGACGAGGTACAGGCCGTAGGCCGCGAGGAGGACGACGGCGACGCCGAGGTTGAGGAGCTTCTCCTCCCGGATCGTGCCCGACGGCGCGAAGAACCGGCTGAAGGCGCTCGGCACCGCCAGGCTCATGGCCGCGATCAGCATCATCGTGGCGTAGGTGCGCGAGGCGACCGGGTTGTAGCTCTGGTCGTGGTGCCGCAGGCCTCCGAGGAGGAACGAGACCCCGAGCGCCAGCAGGAGGTTCGCGAGGATGGCGCCGATGAGCGAGGCCCGCACCATGTCGAAGAGCCCGGCCCTCAGCGCGACGAGCGAGATGATCAGCTCCGGCGCGTTGCCGAACGTGGCGTTGAGGAGCCCCCCGACGGCGTCCCCCGTCCGCCGGGAGATCTGCTCCGTCGAATGGACGATGAGCCGCGCGATCGGGACGATCGCGAGCGCCGCGCAGAAGAAGAGCGCCGGGGCGGGCACGGAGGCGTGCTCGAGCGCCACGGCGAGGGGGACGAAGACGAAGAACCAGTCGAGGGAGGGCCGGAGGAGTCGCTTCATGCCCGCCCGGACCGGGGTTCCGATTCCCCGAACGCCCGGAGGGCGAGGGGGCCTGCGAGGAGGGAGCCGTTGCGAAGGATGAGTCGTTCCGGCCCGCCGGCCGGGCCTCTTCCGGGGAGGGACCGAAGGATCGGTCCCGTGCGGAAGCGCGCCGGACCGTAGGAGTTGCCCGCCGTCGCGTCAAGCCGCCGAGAGGGCCGGGCCGGCCCGCCTCTCCGCTTCCGGGGAGATCCGTTCGGGACTCCCCCGGCATCCCCGATGCCGGACGGTCCCTCGCGCCCTGTCCCGCCGATCGCCCTGACACGGACGGCGGCGGCCGTCGTCCCCGGGACAGGCGCGGAGGATCCGTCCGGAGGGCTCGATTGCGGCATAGGCGGAAGGTATCCTCCGCAGGCTCGCCCCCGCGTCGCCTCGTGCGGCGGACGACCAGGAGCCCTAAATGACCCGCGTCCTCCCCTCTTCTCTCGGCTGGATCCTCCTCGGAGCGGCGGCGATCGCCTGCCTTCCCTCCTGCTCCGGGCGTCAGGCGCGCAAGGATTATCTGAGGGCGTGCGAGTGCGGCAAGCCGGAGACCGACGTCCTCGGCTGCACCGGTCCCTGCCGAGCCGGAGGGGAGGAGTGCAAGAACGCGCGGTGCACCTGCGAGACCGTGTCCGCCACGGCGCGCTGAGGCCCGTCCGTCCCCGGAGAAGCCATGATCCTTTCCCTGTTCGCCTGTGCCCTCCTCGCGCTCCCCGCCGCGCCGAGGACCTATGCCCTCAAGGACGGGAAGGAGCTGCTCGCGGAGGTGCTCTCCGTCGACGGGGACCGCGTCAACCTCAAGGTCCATGTCGAGACGGGCACGGTCGAGGTGACCCGGCCCATCGCGGACTTCGTCCCGCACTCCGCCTTCAACATCATGCGGACCGCCGTGCCGCCGAAGGACATCGCGGCGCACGTCAAGCTCGCCGAGTTCGCCATCGAGAACGGCCTCGTCGACGCCGCCAAGCGGACGCTGACGAGGGCGCGCGAGCTCGCCGACGACCAGGGGATCGAGCCCGACCTCGAGCGGCGCCTCGTCGAGCGTGCGGTCCGGATCCTCGACGGGCTCTTCCGCCAGATGGTGAAGGAGGGCCGGATCCAGGACGCGCGCTTCTTCCTCTCGCAGATCCTCTCCCGCCGCCCGAGCCGGCTCACGGACGCGCAGAAGCAGGAGCTCGTCGACCTCGTCGAGCGGGAGGTCGAGGCGCAGAAGGCGGCGAAGGCGAGCGCGAAGCAGGCCCAGGCCAACGAGGCGAACGCGGCGAAGCGCGAGCAGGCCCTCGAGCCCCTCCGGAAGCGGCTCGAGAAGGGGAAGGAGTCCCACCGCCGCGCGCTCCTGATCTCGGACAAGGGCTCCCAGGCGATCAACGAGTTCGACCAGGCGATCCGCTCCTTCGACTCCGTCCAGAAGGAGGGCCGGGCGCAGATGAGCCGGAACCCGAACGATCCGACGCTCGCCGACGAGGTGCAGGGCCTCGTCGCGGAGGCGGGGCAGTACCGGACGAGCAGCCTCATCGCCCAGGCGAGCCTCCAGGTCACGCGCGGCCAGTTCAACCAGGCGACGAGGAGCGTGAACAGCGTGCTCGCCGACGATCCCGAGAACGCGCAGGCGCTCGCGATGCGCGCGCGGATCGAGATCGCCGCGAACGAGGACACGGGGTGGGGGATCGGCGGCCGGCGGTAGGCGACGAGCCTCGCCGCCCCCCCGCTTCCCCCGCTCCCGAGGCGTCCGCGCGCCCGTTCCACCGGGACGCGCGGCCCGCCCGGAGGTTCCCGATGACCCAGCGACCGAAGGCGTGGCTCGCTGCGCTGCTCCTCTCCTGCACGACCGCCGGGACCGCCCAACAGCCCGGTCCCGCGGGTGCCAAGCGCCCGAACATCCTGATCCTCTGGGGCGACGACATCGGCTGGTACAACGCGAGCGCCTACAACCAGGGAGTGATGGGCTACCGGACGCCCAACATCGACCGGATCGCGCGGGAGGGGGCGCTCTTCACCGACTGGTACGGGCAGCAGAGTTGCACGGCCGGGCGCGCCGCCTTCCTCACGGGTCAGTCTCCGATCCGGACGGGGCTCACGAAGGTCGGCCTTCCGGGATCCGACCTCGGCCTTCGAGCGGAGGACCCGACGATCGCCGAACTCCTGAAGCCGATGGGGTACGCGACGGGCCAGTTCGGCAAGAACCACCTCGGCGACCGCGACGAGTTCCTCCCGACCGCCCACGGCTTCGACGAGTTCCTCGGGAACCTCTACCACCTGAACGCCGAGGAGGAGCCGGAGAACCCCGACTACCCGAAGGACCCGGAGTTCAGGAAGCGCTTCGGCCCGCGGGGGGTCATCCACTCCTTCTCCGACGGGCGGATCGAGGACACCGGCCCCCTGACGAAGAAGCGGATGGAGACGATCGACGAGGAGGTCACGGCCGCGGCGCTCGATTTCATCGACCGCTCCCACGAGCAGGGGAAGCCCTTCTTCGTCTGGTACAACACGACCCGGATGCACATCTGGACGCATCTGAGGAAGGAATCGGAGGGCAAGACCGGCCTCGGCGTCTATCCGGACGGGATGGCCGAGCACGACGGGCACGTCGGGCGGATGCTCAAGAAGCTCGACGACCTCGGTATCGCGGGCGACACGATCGTCATGTACTCGACCGACAACGGCGCCGAGATGATGTCCTGGCCCGACGGCGGGACCACGCCGTTCCGGGGGGAGAAGAACACGAACTGGGAGGGGGGATACCGCGTCCCGTGCGCGATCCGCTGGCCGGGCGTGATCGAGCCGGGGACCGTCCACAACGACGTCTTCGCCCACGAGGACATGCTCCCGACCCTGCTCGCGGCCGCGGGCGACCCGGGCGTCAAGGAGAAGCTGCTCAAGGGTCACCAGGCCGGCGCCACGACCTTCAAGGTCCACCTCGACGGCTACAACCTGGCCCCGTTCCTCAAGGGGGAGGTCAAGGAGGCGCCGCGGAAGGAGTTCCTCTACTGGAGCGACGACGGCGACCTCGTGGCGCTGCGATACGCCAACTGGAAGGCGGTCTTCGCGGAGCAGCGGGCGCACAGTTTCGCCGTGTGGGAGGAACCCTTCGTCCCCCTGCGCGTGCCGAAGCTCTTCAACCTGCGGAGCGACCCCTTCGAGCGGGCCGACCACGAGGGGATCGACTACGAGAGGTGGCGACTGGATCGGGTCTTCCTCCTCGTCCCCGCCCAGGCGTACATCGCGCAGTGGCTGCAGAGCTTCAAGGATTTCCCCCCGCGCCGGAGGCCGGCGAGCTTCTCGATCGACCAGGTGATGCAGAAGTTGACATCCGGCTCCGGTGGAAAGAATTGAGGGCCGGCACGCCGACATCCCCCGACGCGATCGGAGGTCCCGCCCCGGCCACCGCCCGCACGGCGCCTGGGATGACAGGGTGAGGACGGCGATGGACTACAGGCGCTACCTCGTGCGCGATCCCCGAATCTGCGGGGGCGAACCGGTGGTGAAGGGCACCCGGGTGACCGTCCGGACGCTCCTCGCCAGCCTGGCGGAGGGAGCGACTGTCGAGGAGATCTTGCGAGACTTCCCGACCCTGAAGGAGCGCGGCGTTCGCGCCGTGATCGCATTCGCGGCGGCGTCGGCGGAGGAGGACTTGCCCGTTCCGAGCGTGCCGGACATCGGGTGAAGGTCAAGCTGGATGAGAATCTCCCCTACCGCCTCGTCGAGGCCCTATCGCGCTTGGGACACGAGGCGGACACCGTCTCTCGCGAGCGGCTGGTCGGTCGGCCGGATGCCGACGTCTGGAAGGCCGCGCAGGAAACCGGTCGGTTCCTCGTTACGCAGGATCTCGACTTCTCGGACCTCCGGCGATTCGAGCCTGGGACGCATTCCGGTCTCCTGCTCGTGCGGATTCGCGCGCCCGGACGAAACCTGCTCTTCGAGCGAGTGCGGACCGTCTTTCAGACCGAGGACGTGGAGGCCTGGAGAGGGTGCTTTGTCGTGGCCACCGAACACAAGCTCCGCATCCGCCGCCCAGGCGGCTTCGGGGTCAAAGAGGGCCGTGCGGCTTATCCGGCCGGGAGCCGGCTCGGTCGCCGATGACCCCGCCGGAGCGAACCCTTCCGAGGCGAGGAGTGAGGGAGCCCCCGCCGAATGAAGAGGCTCCGGCGGGAGCAGAACCGACGGACGCGGACCTGCGGGTTTCCCTCGACGGGCACCCGAGCGTGGTCCGTCGGGTGCACGCATCCCGAGGCGATCCGAATCGGGTCGGAGGAGATGCCGGGGCGCGGAGATCCTCTCGCCCCGCCCGCGGGTGGGGCAGCGCCTCCGCCGATTCCCCCCGTAGAACGCGAAGGAGAGGGACGGTATCAATGACGGAACGACCTCTCCCACGCGGAGAGAATGACCGAGACGACCTCCGAGCCGAGTCACGCGGGACGGGCTCTAGACCGCTCGAGGCAGGAGCACACATGCCGACACTCTGGAAGACCGGCGGACAGCGCGCGGCGGGCTCGGTGGCCGCCGCATTCCTCTCCCTCTCGCTTGCCGGCTGCGCCACCCCGAAGGGAGAGACGACCGAGGACAAGCGCGCCTACGTCCGGAGAATGCGGGACGAGGCGCTCGCGGATCTCTACCGCGCGAAGCCGGAGGTCCGCGCCCGCCTCGAGAAGGCCGCCGGGTACGGCGTCTTCAGCGACATTTCCGTCAAGATCCTCCTCGTCGGGTCCGGCCACGGCTACGGCGTCGTCGTCGACAACAAGACGGGGAAGGAGACCTACATGCGGATGGGGCAGGTCGGCGTCGGGTACGGGATCGGCGTGAAGGACTTCCGCGCCGTCTTCGTGTTCAAGGACAAGGGGATGCTCGATTCCTTCGTCGAGAAGGGGTGGGACTTCGGCGGGAGCGCCGACGCGACGGCGACCACGGGCGACACCGGCGGGTCGGCCGGGGGACAGACCTCGGTCGGCGCTTCGGGAGCGGCCGCGGGGGGCGGAGGCGCCGTCGGAGCCGGCGGGAAGGCCGGGGAGTCCCTCGGCGGCCCCCTCGAGGTCTACGTCTTCACGAAGAGCGGGATCTCCCTCCAGGCGATGGTCGCGGGCACGAAGTACTGGAAGGACGGCGAGCTGAACACGCCGTGAATCGCGCTTCCCCGTCGGCCGCCCTCGCCCTCGGCTCCTAGGTCCGCCGCGGGCGCCCCCGCAGCGCCCGCGCGAGTCGGTGGAGGAAGGCGCCGACGTCGGTGACGATCCCGATCGCCTGGCCCGAGCCGCGGTCGGCGAGCTTCGTGACGACGGCGGGGTGGATGTCGACGCAGACGAGCGGGACGCCCGAGGGGAGCATGTTCCCGACGCCGATGCCGTGGAGCATCGAGCCGAGGACGAGGACGAGGCCCGCGCCCCGGAGCGCCTCGGCGTAGCGCGACTGGGCGCGGAGGAGATCCATCTCGGTGTCGGGGAGCGGGCCGTCGTCGCGGATCGAGCCGGCGAGCACGTAGGGGACGCGCGCGCGAACGCACGCGTGGAAGATGCCGGAGCGGAGCCGCCCGCCGGCGACCGCCCGGGCGAGGGAGCCCGCGTGGCGGACCTCGTTGATCGCGCGGAGGTGGTTCATGTGCCCCTCGCGCGCGGGGAGGCCCGTGCGGAGGTCGACCCCGAGCGAGGTGCCGAAGATCGCCTGCTCGGCGTCGTGGACGGCGAGGGCGTTGCCGGTGAGGAGGGCGTCGACCCATCCGCGACGGATCAGGGCCGCGAGGTGGGGTGCTCCCCCCGTGTGGACGACGACGGGGCCCGGGACCGCGACGATCCGGGCGCCTCCGGCGCGCGTCGCCCGCATCGCGCGGGCGACGAGGCGGACCTTCACCTCGAGGGCGCGCTCGGAGGAGGCCTCCGACTTCATGAAGGCGAAGGCCTTCGCGTCGCGCGCCTGGAACGGCGGGAGGGTCTCGATCCCCTCGACCCCGCAGACGACCGGGTCCCCGCGGCGGAGGTCCCGCAGGAGGGTGCAGGCGGGGCGGTCCTTCCGGACGACGATCACGGCGTCCATCCGGGGCGAGCCGACCTCGCGCCAGCCCCCCGGCAGGCGCAGGCGCGTGCGGTGGTGGGTCGTCGAGTAGAACCCCTCCGGCGCGACGCCGTCGCGCGGGGCGGGGAGGAGGCGGACCGGAGTCTCCTCGACGAGCCGGCAGCCGAGCGCCACGAGGTTGTCGAGGATCGACTGCAGCCTCCCGCGCGTGGGGGCCCGGACCTCGAGCTCGGCCGCCGAGAAGTCGGTCCGCCGCCGGCCGACGTCGAAGCGCCGGATCTCGTAGCGCCCTCCCCCCTCGAGGACGACGCCGAGGAAGCGGGACATCAGCCCCGTGTCGATCAGGTGCCCCTCGGCGCGGACCGCTCGCGCGAAGGTCACGGGGTCTCGAAGGAGGCTCCCGCCTGCTTGACCGTGAGGACCGGGCAGGGGCTCTTGCGGACGACACGCTCGGCGACGCTCCCGATCAGGGCGTGGCGCACCCCCGAGCGCCCGTGCGTCCCCATCACGACCAGGTCGGCGGGGATCTCCCGCGCGAGGCGGACGATCTCGACGAAGGGGCGCCCCGAGCGCAGGACGGTCTCGACGGCGACCCCCTCGCGGCGCAGCTCCGCCGCGACCGTCTCGAGCGCCGCGGCGGCGGCCCTCCGCGACTCCTCGCGGAAGCGGGAGAGGTCGAGGACGTCGGGCTGGACCCCCGAGGGGAAGGGGGGCATCGCCGCGACGATCTCCTCCTCGAGGACGTGGGCGAGGACCACCCTCGCCCCCGAGGAGCGCGCGAGGGAGACCGCCCACCGGTAGGCCTCCCGCGCGAGCTCGGAGAAGTCGCTCGTGACGAGGATCGCCCGCAGCGGGACGGGGCCGGTCATCGCGCGCCTTGTATCCCGACGCGCGCGCCCCGTCGAGGCGGTCCCTACTCGTCGGAGAGGACGAGCTTCGACTTCGGCGGCTTGACCTTGAAGGAGCCCTTGATCGGCCCGGCGCCGGTCGTCGGCCCGATCGAGATCGTGTATCCCCCGAACGCGGAGAGGGGCGCCGAGACGAGCTGGACGAAGACGTCGTTGAGCCCCGTGACGATCGCGCCGGAGACGGCCGGGTCGGAGAGGATCGACCCCGAAGGGCCGAGGAACTCCGCCACCTCGACCCCGAGCCCGGGAGCCGCGACGGTCGCCTTCCCCGTGAAGCGGGAGTTGCGCTTCGCCGCGAAGGAGAAGTCCGCGGACTCCGGCCCGACCATCGTCGGGGGGAGGGTAGGGATCTTGATCGAGAGCTGCGACTTCGGGAGCTTCTCCTTGGGCTTGAGGGTGTAGGTCCCGCTCGTCCCGGCCATCCCGGAGACCTCGACCGTGATCATGTCGCTCCCTCCGAGGGAGCCGGGGAGCGGGAAGGCCTTGACCGCGACCTTCGTCCCGGCCGGAAACGCGAAGAGGGGGTCGAACTCGGCGTCGGCCGGGTCGGTCGAGAGGAGGACCGCCCCGGCGGAGCTGCGGACCACGAGCTTCGGCTGCAGGAGGGAGCCCGAGGTGGCCGCGGCCTTGAGGGAGAGGAGCGTCCCGTTGAGGCCCTCGATCAGGGCCGCGTCGACGTCCCCGGCGGGCGAGATCGCCCCGTCCAGCCGGTCGCTCAGCTGGAGGAGGGGGAGGTAGGTGTACCCCCCGGCGAGCCGCGCCACCTGGCCCGTCGTGTTCGTGATCAGGAGGGAGGTCGGCCCGGAGGGCCCCGGCGGGGCGAGGAGGTCGATCTGGTTCGGCGTGACGAGGGTGACCGTCGCGAGGGCTCCCCCGGTCCCGTCCGCCAGGTCCGCGCCGAACCGGACCGTCGCGCCGGGCGTGAACCCCGACCCGATGATCGTGACCGCCGTGGCTCCGGCGTTCGGCCCGCTCGCGGGGGTGACCGAGGTGATCGTCGGGTCGGAGCCCGACACGACCGTGAAGGCGCCGAAGAGCGTCCCCGTCCCGCAGGAGCCCCCCCCGGGGTTCGTCACGACGACGTCGAAGGGGCTGCCGCCGAGCCCGTTCCCCGGCAGAACGACCTCGAGGCGCGTCGAGTCGACGAAGGTCACCCCGCAGGCCCCGCCGATCGTGACGGCGCACCCGTTCACGAAGCCGGACCCGAGGATCGTCGCGGTCGTCCCCCCGGCCGTGCTCCCGACGGCCGGGAAGACCGAGTCGATCGAGACCCCGGCGCCGTAGAGGATCGCCCCCGGGAGCCGGTCCTCCTGCCCGTCCGCCGCGATGACGACGAGGTCGACCGACCCGGCCGCGCGGGCGGGCGCGGTCGTCGTGATCGTCGTCGCGTTCGGGACCGCGGTCGCGGTCCCGATCACGTCGCCGAGGACGACCTCCGCCCCGGCGAGGAATCCCGTCCCGCCGACGGTGAGACTCGTCCCGCCGCCCGTCGACGCGCAGGTCGGCGCGACCGAGGTCGCGTCGGGCGGCGGCGCGAGGACCTCGACGTACCCGGGGAGGAAAGCGACGTCCCCCGTCGAGCCCGTGACCCGCAGGTCGTACACGCCGGGGGGAGCCGCGGCCCCGACGGTCACGGTCAGCTGGATCGCCCCCGCGACGGCGATCGTCCCGGTGATCGAGAGGGTCGAGGCGGGCGTGTCGGGGAAGGAGGCGCTCGCCCCGGTCAGGCCCGATCCGGCCAGGGTGAAGACCTCTCCCACGTCCCCCTGGTGGAGGAGCTGCGGGAGGGGCGGGCCGCTCACGTTGATCGTGACGTCCGCGTCGACGAGGAGGTCGGGCGCGTTCGAGGTGGAGGACCCCGTCACGGTGACGGCGCCGGCGAGCTGCGCCGGCTCGAAGTCGGTCTCGATCGTCTGGGAGACCGCGAGGCTCAGGTTCCCGGACTGGACGGGTCCGTCGAACGGCTCGGCGACGACCCGGTAGTCGCCGGCGTCGAGCCCCGTGATCACGTAGTCCCCGTTCGAGGCGGTGGCCGTCCCCGTCGCGACGCGCCCGTCGCTCGTCCGGCGCGCCCAGACGTGGGCGCCGCTCACGGGCGCGGCGTTCGAGGCCCGCCGGACGGTGCCGGCGATCTCCCCCTTCGAGACGGAGGGGTAGGTCGCCTCGGCCCCCGCGGCGTCGTCCTCGTGGAGGGAGCGCTGGTTCGCCACCCCCTCCGTGGCGAAGGGGGCCATCGTCGAGCCGCCGATCCCGTTGTGGTCGAGGCCGAGGAGGTGCCCGATCTCGTGCGTGGCGATCGCCTGGACGTCGAAGTCCCCCGGCGAGAGGTCCGTCGCGAAGGTGTGGTCGTTCCCGTTGAAGACGATGTCCGCGTCGGCGATCACCCCGGAGGAGACGAAGAACGAGATCGGCGTGATCGCGACGATGCCGGAGGCGCCCGGGAAGAACCCGGAGGCGTTCGTCTCGTCGAAGAGGACCAGGTGGATGTCGTCGGCCTGGAAGTCGGTCCGCGCGCGCTGCGCCGGGTCGGTGGTCTCGGCGAAGGCGATGGACGACCCCGGGATCGCCTCCCAGACCCGGAACCCCAGGCGGATCGCCGCGTCCTCGCTCGCGTTGCCGGGGACGTCGGCCGACCCCGAGGCGTTGATCACGAAGGGGACGGGGATCGCCCCCCCCGCCCAGTGGAGGGTCGCCCCGCTCGCAGAGCGGAGGGGCACGTGGGCGAGGGACGGGGGCGCGGCGAGGGCGGCCGCGAGTCCGAGGCCGAGGAGAGCGCGGAGGGTCCGCATCGCTACCTCCCCTCCCGCACGAGCCGCTCGACGAGGGCCGTCAGCGCGCCGTACTCGAACCTCTCCTCGTCGGGACCGGGGACGGCCTCCCCGGTGGCGGGGTCGAGGAGGCGGACGCCGCCGAGGGAGCGGACGAGCGTCTTCGCCCCGGTCGCCCGGTCCCGCTCGACCCGGAACTTCCCCTGGCCGAGCCCGACGGGGACGCGGAGCCCGGTCGGGGACTCGGCCGTGAGGAAGAGGAGGACCTCCTCCCCGGCGGAGAAGCCCGGCATGCCGGGGACGAGGAGCCCGCGGTCGCCGATCGCCCCTCCCGGGATCCGGAACTCGACCACCCCGGCCCCCCCCTTGAACGCCCGGGAGACCTCGACCCGGATCTCGGTCGCGAGGTTCCCCGCCCCGTCGAGGACGCTCCTCGTCGAGAGGCACCTCCCCTCGAGGATCGCCTCGGATCGGGAGGCGAGCGCGGGGAGGTCGAGACGGACGACGACGGTCGCCCCGGCGCCCCCGGCGAGGAGGGCGGCCGCGAGGCTGGCCAGAAGAAGGGGAGAAAAGGAGGCTCGACGCATGCAGACCTCCGGAAAGGCGGATCTTTTACCCCGGCGGAGCACGGAGGGAGAGTGTCGGTCATCGGCAAAGGGCGTCCGTCTCCTTCAACGACGGGGGCCGCCCGACGCGGGCGGCCCCGAGAAGAACCGGACATACCCTCGCGGGCTACAGCCCGATACGGGCCTCCATGGCCGTGGAGACGAAGGGGACGGCGGCGAGGGAGGGGTCGAGCCCGATCACGCCCCACTCCAGGATGATGCAGGCCCCCACGAAGCTCGGGTCCGGCGGGATCGGGATCGGCAGCGTCGCCTCCGCCACCGGCACGCTGTTGGGAGTCGGGGAGCCCGCCGGCCAGGTGAAGGGCGCCGCCGAGGGCGTGAGCGGCAGCGTCACCAGCACGTCGGGGAAGGGGACGAGCGTGCAGCCGAAGGACATCGGGTTGATCACCGACAGGTCGAGGTTGATCGCGGCCGTCCCCAGCACGAGGACCCCGATCCCCGGCACGAAGAGCCCTCCGCCGGAGACGGGGGATTCCCGCAGGGTCACGGTGAAGGTCGTGCCGATCGAGGGGTTGCCGATCCCGCCGATCTGCGCGCGGACGTCGTTGTCCGGCGGCGGGGAGAGGGGGGCGGCGCAGCCCGGAGCGCTGATGCGGTGGGAGGAGGGGACGGCGAAGGCCGCGGAGGGGACCGGCACGATCTTGCCCCTCGGGCCCCACAGTTCCGCGGGCTGGAGCGTCGCCACCCGGGTCTGCTCCCCCGCATCGTCGGCGTCCCCGTCGGCGTTGCCGTCGGAGAGCCGCCAGAGCGTGTCGGCGACCGCCCCGAAGCCCAGGCGCTCGCGGTTGTCGAAGCACTCGGGCCCCGCGTTCTCGAGGATGTAGGCGTCCTCCCCCACCGCGCCGAAGTCCTCGAGGATGTTCACGAAGAAGGAGGCCGCCCCGTCCACGAGCGGCGTCGGGCCCGTCCCGTAGACCCCCGACTGGAAGGAGCCGTTGTAGAAGAGCGTCACCTCCCCCGCGTCGTTGATGTCCCCGTTCGCGTTCAGGTCCTGCGCCTTGAGGACGATCCCCTTGTAGCAGGGGAAGGTCGCGCTCGAGGTGCTCCCGAACCAGTAGAGGGGCTGGGCCGTCGCGGAGACGGAGGTGTGCACCATCCGCATCACGTTGCCGAAGGATCCCGCGGCGCACGGGCCCGCCGTCCAGGAGCAGGAGGCGTTCGTCCCGAAATCGAAGATGTTCGGGTAGGCCGTCCCGACGTCGGGATTCTGCTTGAGGGCGGGCAGGCACGGGGCGGCGTAGTAGAAGTTCGTCGCCTCCCCCACGTCGTAGGCGAAGTCCCCGTCGAGGTCCCTCACCCGGACGTAGACCCCGTTCGTCGCCTCGAAGGCGATCACGTTGTCCAGCGAGTCGACCGCGACGGCCCGGAAGTTGTTCGAAGGGAGGGAGACCGTGCCGGTTCCCGCGGCGTCGGGCACCGTGAAGGTGGCGGGGAGGAAGTTCACGACCTCGGGCTCGCCGCCCACGACCGTCCCGAGCGTCGCCGCCCCGTTGCCGCTGGCGTCGCGCAGCCGGTAGAGGCCCTGGTTGGCGGGGGCCGTGGCGTTCGTCGTCACCCAGACCGCCCCGCTCGAGTCGATCGCGAGCTGGCCCACGAAGCCGGTGAAGCCCGGGAACGCCCCCGGGAACGAGAAGAAGACCGACTGCTCGCCGGCGGAGATCCGGCCGTCGCCGTTCGTGTCGGCGCCCCGCTCGACGAGGTCGGTGTCGGTGCGCACCCAGTAGACGGTCGGGACGCCCCCGACCGTCGCGTAGGCGACGTCCCGCACGTTCGCGCAGGAGCTGCCGGTCTGGCTGAGGAGGCAGGGGGTGTTCTGCAGCGCGGCGAAGTCCGCCACCCGCTCCCCGCAGGAGTCGAACCTCCCGTCCCCGTCGAGATCGATCAGCCGCTCGATCCCGCGGTTCGCGGTGAAGTCGGTCTCGTTCGGGTAGAGGAGGTCGATCCCCTGCCCGTACGCCGCCCCGGCGCTCGCCGAGAGGAAGGCCGCTCGCCACACCCACACGACGCACCTCATGCTGATTCCTCCGAAAAGGGAAGAAGAGGGGAAAAAGTCAGGAACCCGTCGGATCGTCGGACGCCCGAGTCTACCGGGTGGACGCGCGCGCCGGGAGCCCCGGTGCGCCGGCCGCGCGGATCGTTATTCTCTCCTTTACGCCCGCGTCCCCCAGCCGAGGGAGACGGCCCATGCTCCGAAAGCGACGGACCCGAAAGCCCGCCCCCGGGAGGTCCGGCTCCTTCAGCCGGCGCTCGTTCCTGAAGTCGGTGGGGCTCGGCGCGGCCGTGGCCGCCGCGCCCGCCCGGCTCCTCCCCGCGCAGGGGAAGAAGGACTCCTCTCTCCGCGGCCCCGGGCCCGTCCCCGTCGAGCTGACGGTGAACGGCCGCAAGGTGAAGCGGGAGGTCGAGCCGCGGGTGACCCTCCTCGACCTCCTGCGCGACCGCCTCGACGTCACGGGCCCGAAGCAGGTCTGCGACCGCGCGGAGTGCGGGGCCTGCAGCGTGATCCGCGACGGGAAGCTGATCTACGCCTGCACCGCGCTCGCGATCGAGTGCGAGGGGAGCGAGATCACGACCGCCGAGGGGCTCGCCCCCGAGGGGGAGATGCACGCGGCGGCCCGCGCGTTCGTCGAGTGCGACGGGTTCCAGTGCGGGTTCTGCACGCCGGGCCAGGTGGTCGCGCTGAAGGCCCTCCTCGACAAGCACCCCGACCCCACCCCCGAGCAGGTCCGGATCGGGATGTCGGGGAACCTCTGCCGCTGCGGCGCCTACGTGAAGATCCGCCGCGCCGCGACGACCGCCGCCGCGATGCTCGCGGGCGGGGGGAGGTGAGCCGTGGCGCCCCGCAAGCCCCCCACCTACGCCGAGGTCTCCTACGAGGTCGACCACGAGATCGAGACCGCGATCGCGCCGTTCGCTCCCCCGGAGCAGGCCCCGGCCTGGGGGCCCGACGCGCGGCTCTCGGTCGCCGGGAAGCCCCTCCCCCGCGTCGACGGCTACCTCCGGACGACCGGCCGGGCGAAGTACACCTACGACCTGAACCTCCCGGGGACGGCGGTCGGGGCGGTCCTGATGAGCCCGTACCCCCGCGCGCGGGGGGTGCGCGTGAACCCCGCCGCGGCGAGGAAGGTGCCCGGCGTCCTCGACGTGATGACGGGCGCCGACGCGGAGAACGGGAACAAGTTCGGGACCCGCGGCGCGAAGCTCTTCACGGACGCGCCGAACTTCGTCGGCGAGTACCTCGCCGCCGTCGTCGCGGAGAGCCCCGAGGCCGCGCGCGAGGGGGTGGCGGCGCTCGCGCAGTCCCTCGAGGCGGACGAGGTCCTCCCGCACGTCGTCGACGTCGCGGACGCCCTGAAGCCCGACGCGCCGAAGCTCGACGAGAACGGGAACGCGCGGACGGGCGATCCCGAGGGGCGCGGCGACGTCGCGAAGGGGTTCGCCGAGGCCGAGGTCGAGGTCGGCGCCGAGGTCTCGACGCCGGTCGAGACGCACGCCTGCCTCGAGACCCACGGCTCCGTCGCGAGGTGGGAGGGGGACGCCCTCACCGTCCACGACTCGACCCAGGCGGTCTTCGGCGTCCGAAGCGGCCTCGCCGCCACCCTCGGCATCCCCGAGAACAAGGTCCGGGTGATCCAGAGCTTCATGGGGGGAGGGTTCGGGAGCAAGCTCGGGCTCGACCGCTACACGGTGATCGCCGCCCTCTTCGCGAAGCGCCTCGGCCGCCCCGTGAAGATCTTCCTCACGCGGCGCCAGGACCTCCTCAACACGGGGCACCGCCCCTCCTCCCGCCAGAGGCTGCGCGCCGGCGCGAGGAAGGACGGGACGCTCACGGCCCTCGAGCTCGTCTCGACGGGCCCCCCCGGCTCGGGGTGCGGGCGCCCGATCTCCTCCCTCTACGCCTGCCCCAACGTCCGGGTCGTCCACACGAACGTCCAGATCAACTCGGGTCCCCCCCGGCCGCAGCGCGCGCCCGGGGACGTCCAGGGCGCGACGGGGCTCGAGGTCCTGATGGACCGCCTCGCCGAGAAGCTCGGGTTGGACCCCCTCGCGCTGCGGCTCAAGAATTTCGCAGAGAAGGACCCCTCGAGCGGCCGGCCCTACTCGACCAACCCGCTCCGGGAGTGCTACGCGAAGGGGGCCGAGCAGTTCGGCTGGGAGGCGCTCCGGAGGAAGAGGCCCGGCTCCGACCCGGGGCCGCTCAAGCGCGGCGTCGGGATGGGGGCGCAGATCTGGCCGGGCGGGGGCGCCCCGAACTGGAAGGCCGACTGCGTCGTCAACGCCGACGGCACGGCCGAGGTGCGGACCGGGACGCAGGACATCGGCACCGGGACGAAGACGATCCTCTGCCAGGTCGCGGCGGAGGAGCTCGGGCTCCCGATCGGGAAGGTCTCGATCACCCTCGGCGACACGGACGCGCCCTTCGGCGGCTCCTCCGGCGGCTCCGTCGTCACCCCTTCCTCCACCCCCGCGGTCCACGAGGCCGCGCACGACGCGAAGGAGAAGCTCCTCGCGCTCGCCGCCCCGATCCTCGGGAAGGAGGCGGGGGACCTCGAGGCCTCCCAGGGGCGCATCCGCGCGAAGGGGGAGACCTCCGGGGGGATCCCTTTCGCCGAGGTCGTCCGCAAGGCCAACGCCGGCCCCGTCGTCGGCTCCGGCACCCGGATCCTCCACGACAGGTTTCGGGAGTTCGCGATCTACGCCTTCGGCGCCCAGTTCGTCGAGGTCGAGGTCGACGTCGAGACGGGCGTCGTGCGGGTGCTGCGCGTGGTGGCGGCGCACGACTGCGGGCGTCCCGTGAACCCGATGCTCGCCGCCTCCCAGGTCGAGGGGGGGGTGATCCAGGCGATCTGCTTCGCCCTCTACAGCGAGCGGATCCTCGACCGCCGGCTCGGCGACTTCGTCAACGCGAACCTCCACGACTACCGCCTCGCCCTCCTCCCCGACGTCCCCGAGATCGCCACGATCTTCTGCGGGGCCCCCGACGCGATGGTGAGCGGCGTCGGGGCGAAGGGGATCGGCGAGCCCGCGATCATCCCGACGGCGGGCGCGATCGTGAACGCCGTCCACCACGCCACGGGCGTCTGGTGCACGGAGCTCCCCCTCACCCCCGACCGGGTCCTCGCCGCCCTCGGCGTCGCCTAGAGGAGATCGACGATGAAGCCCTTCGAGTACGCCTCCCCGGGGACGGTCGACGAGGCGCTCTCCCTCCTCGGCGAGACCTTCGACGAGGGGGCGATCCTCGCCGGGGGGACCGACCTCCTGACGGAGCTGAAGGACGGGACCTTCTCCCCCTCCCGGCTCGTCGACGTGAAGCGCGTCTCCGGCCTCGACCTGATCGAGGAAGGGGCGGACGGGATCCTGCGGATCGGCGCGACGGCGAGGATCGCGACGATCGCGGAGCACCCCTCCGTCCTCGCGCGCTACGGGGCCCTGGCGCAGGCCGCGCGCGAGACCGCCTCCCCGCAGATCCGGAACATGGCGACGGTCGGCGGGTCGCTCTGCCAGCGCCCGCGCTGCTGGTACTACCGGAGCGAGCACCTCTGCCTCCGGAAGGGCGGGGCGAACTGCCTCGCCGTCGAGGGGGAGAACCGCTTCCACGCGATCCTCGGAGGCTCCCCCTGCTACATCGTCCACCCGAGCGACCTCGCGACCGCGCTCGTCGCGTTCGACGCCTCGGTCCGGATCCTCGGCCCGGGCGGGGAGAGGCCGGTCCCGATCCTGCCCGCCTCCCCCGACGCGAAGGCCGACCCGGCGAAGCAGTTCTACGTCCTTCCGAAGGACGACCCGTACCGGGAGAACACGCTCCAGGCGAACGAGATCGTGACGGGGGTCCGGCTCCCCAAGCCCGCCCCCGGCGTGAAGAGCGCCTTCGTCAAGGTCCGCGAGCGCGGCGCCTTCGACTTCTCCCTCGCCGCCGCCGCCGTCGCGGCGGACGTCCAGGGGGGGAAGGTCGCCTGGATCCGCTGCTCCCTCGGCGCGGTCGCCCCGGCCCCCTGGCGCGCCCACGAGGCCGAGGCGGCGATGCTCGGCAAGCCGATCACGCTCGAGACCGCCGCGGCCGCCGCGGAGGCGGCCCTCGCCCCGGCGAAGCCGATGTCGCAGAACCGCTACAAGATCCACCTCGCCAAGGTGGTCCTGCGCCGCGCGATCGTCGCGGTGGCTTGAGGAGCATTCTCCTAGACCGTTGCGGAGGCGCGGGCCTTCCCGTATCCTACGACCGCAATCCCCCCCTGGGAGGCACGAGAGTCCCTGGAGGGATCGACGGGTCGCACGGGGG
>JAKEFM010000054.1 GCA_022616055.1 Planctomycetota bacterium | reverse complement strand
GGTCTCACACGCAGCGGGATCGGGTCGGTCCTCGCGAGGCGGTACCCCGCCGGCGGGCCGGGGTCGACGTACGGGAAGGGGATCGGCGGGATCTCCCGGACCGCGGGCCCGAGGGGGGCGAGGTCGTAGGTGATGGTCCTCGTCCCCGGGGCCCGTTCCTCGACGAGGCCGCGCACGTGGAACCCCTCCAGCCCGTCGAGCCGCGGCGGGTCGAAGGAGCCGAGGTTCCCCTCGCCCTCGAACCGGAGGAGCAGCTTCGCGCTCCCGCCGGTCGGGATCTCCCGAACGGCGCACTCTGCCCGCACCGTGAAGCGGCCGACGGCGCCCGTGAACCCGGCGGTTCGTCCCTCCGCCGGGAGGGGGAGCACGCGGACCCGGAGCGCCGGCGCCCGGACCTCGATCGGGTTGCGATCGAGGGGAACGCGCCCCCCGAGCGCGTCCTCCTCGAAGCGCGTCGCGTAGGCGGCGCGGAGCACGGTCTCCGGGACCTCGAACTCCCCGGGCGCGCCGGGCCAGAGGGTCCTCTCGACCTCGAGGACCCGGTAGGTGCGGCCGTCGCGCCCGGCCTCCCCGTCCCGCAGCGCCCGGGCGACGCCGTCGTTTAGCGCGAAGGACGCGCCCGGTTGGTCCTGAGCCGGGCCCGCGGCCGCGGGGGCGCCGGGGAGCCCGTCGAACCAGGGTGCCTCCACGAGCACGGGGACGTCCAGCCTCCGCATCGAGACCGGGACGACGCCCTCGCTGAGGAGCCGCACCTCGACGCCGAACCGGAGCGACAGGTGGATCGGCTCGCCGGCGTAGACCTCCTCCTTCGATGCCCGCACCTCGACGAAGGCGAGGTTCTCCGCCTCCCCGCCGGGAGCGCCCGCCGCCAGCGCCGCCGCGAGGAGGGCGCGCCTCACCAGTCCCTCTCCGCGGCGCCCCCGCCCTCGCGCCGCCGGGCGCGGCGCAGGTCCTCCTTCTCCCGCTCCTTCTCCGCGAGCCGATCGAGGACTCCGAGGACCTCCCCCGCGGGAAGGTCGCCGGCGGCGGTCCCCGGCGGCGCGTCCTCGACCGTGCTCCCGCCCGGGCCCGGAACCTCCCCTTCCGACGGG
>JAKEFM010000346.1 GCA_022616055.1 Planctomycetota bacterium | reverse complement strand
GCTCCCGGACAGCCGGACCCGAAGGGGACGGGGATCAGCCCCGCGAGAGAGAGGACGGTGACTCTCCCTGAGTTGTCGAGTCCGGCGGCGTCCGCCCACGGAGCCCCGACGGCGAGCTCCGGTTTCCCGTCGCCGTCCAGATCCCCGAGGCCCGCGACGCCGTACCCGAAGGCGTCCCCGGAGGAGGTCCCCTGAATCGTGACGAGGGGTTCCCCGCCCGCCCCAGAGAAGAGGCGGAGGTATCCGGCACCCGAGGAGCCTATCCCCGAGCAACCGGAGTCTGGCTGAGTGCTCACGAACGGCGTGGCCTGAGGCGCTCCTACGGCGAGGTCGGGCACTCCGTCGTTGTCGAGATCCGGCAGGCGAGTGATGGATGCCCCGAACCAATCCCAGGTCCCTGACCCGGCGAGCGTGTAGAGAGGGCTCCCTCCTGCACCCGAGAAGACGACGACTCCTCCCGCATCGACGATCCCAGGAGGGTCGAAACGCGGCGAGCCGACCGCAAACTCGACGACTCCGTCGCCGTCCAGATCTCCGACGGAAGCCAGAGAGAAACCGAAGCGGTCGACGGGATTGACTCCGACCACGCTGAAGAGTTCGGCGCCCGTCGCCCCGGAGAAAACGCGCGCGTGACCGGGCCCCCCGACGAAGCCTGGGCACTGCATGCCGTGCATCCCGCTCGCCATTTGGTCGGGGACTCCGTCGCCGTTGACGTCTCCGAGGGGGCACACCGCGGAACCGAATCGGCCTCCCTCGTAGAGCCCGTTCCACGTTCGGAGGACGCTCCCGGTCGCACCAGAGAAGATCCTCACTTGACCGGCGTCGCAGCATGGGGACCCCGCAGGTTCCGCGTTGATGCCCCCGGCCATGAGATCAGAGTGTCCGTCCCCGTCCACGTCACCCGCACTTGAGACTGACCAACCCATCCGGTCGGCGGTGTAACCGCTTCCAGTTCCCGTGAAGGTATGCAGGGTTCCGCCTCCCGCCCCAGAGAATACGCGCGCATATCCATTCGAGGGAGCCGGACAGCAGGTGTTCTGGGGAGCCCCGACGATGAGGTCGGGCACGCCGTCCGCGTTCACGTCACCTGCGTCCGCGAGTGAGTAGCCAAAGTGGTCGGCCCCGCCCGTCCCGAGGAACGCCATGAGGAGCGCCCCGGTCGAAGTCGAGCGGATCTCCGCGCGTCCGGTGCCGCCGGCGTTCGGCGCGCCGACGAAGAGGTCTCCGACGCCGTCGCCGTCGTAGTCTCCGACCCGGGCGACGGAGTAGCCGAGCAGGTCGCCCGAGGATGTCCCGTCGATCGAGAGGAGAACGGTCTGGCCGATCGCTCCCTGGCTCATCGCGAGGGCCGCGATGGCGACGAGGGCCGGGACAAACGGGAGGCGATCCGAGCGGAGGGAGTGCGGCGGTCCGGAGCCGGAGAGCATGGAGTCCTCCTTCTTCGATGGTCCCGAAGGGGGGGCACGGATGGCTCGTCCCCCGCACGCACGGCTGCACGCGGGGCGTCTTCTCTACATCCGGACGAAGTGGAGGAGCCGGGGAATCCCCGGCAGTTAGAGGCGCAGCCGCCACACGACCGCGTGAACCCGTTCCTCCCCGTCTCCCCCCGCCTCCGCCTCGTGGACGGGCTCGCCCTCGAGGAGCCCCTTCGTCTTCGCCTCCGCCAGGGCGGGCCAGAAGTGGGAGGGGCCGAAGTCGCCGAGCGGGGAGACCAGGAGGTAGAGCGGCGCCCCGGGATTCGAGGACCCGAGTCCGCGCAGGAACGCCGCGAGCTCGGCGCCGCTCCGCGTCACGGGGTAGGCCCGTCCGCGGCGATCGGTCAGCATCGTGAGGGCGCTCGAGTCGCCGCTGACCACGATCGCCTCGGCGGGAGTGTTCGTCCGGATCCATTCGGCCGCGGCGAAGAAGGCACGCACGGCCGCGCCGTGGTAGGGCTCGCGCCGCTCGAGGCGCACGGTCTCGACCACCCGCGGCGCGCCTGCGGCAAGGAGGACGACGGCGAGGCCCAGGATCGCGTACCTCGGCGCGCGCGCCGAGCGCGGGAAGATCCGAGCCGCGAGGTCGCGCGCTCCGTCCAGGAGATTCGCGTAGAGGAGCGGGAGGATCGGGACGAGGAAGCGCGCCCCTTGCACCGCGGGCCAGGAGAGGTAGAGCGCGAAGGTCGCCGCCGTCGTGACCTCCGCCGCCGTCCGACGCTTCACGCACGCGTAGAGGAGCGCGACGAGGAGGGGCGCGGTCACCGCGGCGGACAGCCACACCGCTCCGGCGGGAGAGGAGGGGTCCCGCGCCACGACCGCGCCGCCCGTGAAGATCTCCGCGAGGAGATCCCGGTAGTAGGGAGCGTTCTCCCCGAGGCGGCCGAGGATCCCGCCGGGCTCCGACGGACCCGGGCCGAAGGGCCGGCCCGAGGCGAACTCGTGCTCGTAGGAGGTCGTGTCGCGCAGCCCCTCGGGGAGCCTCGCGCGCAGGACCGCCGTGCGGACCATCCACCCGATCGCCGGCACCGCCACGATCGCCCCGATCGCGACGATCCGTCCGAGGGGCGGCCCCGTCCCCGCCCGCCGAGCCCGCAGGAGCGCGAGCGCGCACGCCAGGGCGACCACGGCCCCCGCGATCCGGGTGAGGAAGGCAGCGAGCAGGAGGGCCGCGAGCGTGAGCCCGCTCCGCCACGTCCCCTCGTCCCGGAACCGCCGCAGCGCCAGGAGCGCGCCGAGGGAGAAGGCGGTGAAGGGGAGGTCCGAGAGGACCATCGGCAGGAGCGCGACGACCGGCCAGGAGAAGGCGAAGAGGGCCGCGGCGGGCCCCGCGAGATCCCGGTCGGCGTAGGCCGAGACGACGCGGTGGGCGAGGAAGACCGAGGCGACGGCGAACGCCGTGATCAGGAGACGGAGCGCGAGGAAGTCGTTCCCGAGCACCGCCTCGACCGGCGCGCACAGGAGCGGGAGTCCCGGCGGGTACTTGAAGTGGGGGAGACCCGCGTATGTGTACCCCTCCCCGCGGACGATCGATCGCGAGAGGGAGAGGTAGACCCCCGAGTCCCACGTCCGGGCCCACTCGTCCCGGAGGAGGAAGAGGTAGAGGAGGGCGGCCGCGGCGGCGAGGAAGAGCGGCGCGACGGCGCCGCGCCGGGGCGACGGCCCCAAGACCTACCAGCCGAAGGAGCGGCGGGCGGCGACCTTGCGGATCTGGACCTCGTCGGCCCACTCGAAGAGGCCGCTCTCGACGTTGACGAGGTTCAGGGTGAACTTGAAGAAGAGGTCCTGCGCCCCCCCCGCCTTCTTGTCGATCGAGGTGAGCCGACCGTAGAGGGAGTGCCCCGCTCCGACCTGGCGGCCCATCGCGGCGGCGGTCTCCGGGGAGACGGCCCCGCTCCGCTGGTAGTCGGCCTGGTCGGCGATCTCGCCGCGTCCCTGGAGGTCGGCCGCGATCTTCACCTTCCCCGACTTGAGGAGGGCCGTGCGGATCGAGTCGGTCACGTTCCTCGTGTCGACGTGCTCGCTCGTCGCGTTCTCGACCGCGCCGACGTAGATGACCGGCTTGTCCGAGGCGCTGAACGCCTCGTGGCGGAGCATCGACTGCACGAGGTCGGCCGCGATCTTCTGGAGGTCGGTCGAGCCGAAATCGACGGTGAGCGTCTCGACCCCGGTCGGATCCTCGTAGCGCACCTTCGGGCGGGAGGAGCGGCAGGAGAGGAGGAGGGGGAGGACGAGGAGCGGGAGGATCTTCATGGGACCTACCGGGAGAAGCGGACCTTGAGCGTGCACCGCACCGCGTCGAACTGCGGCGCGGTGGCGGCGAGGGGGAGGGTCTCCTGGCCGCCGAGGACGACCGGCGTCCAGTGGGAGGCGGCGGTGTCGATCCGCATCCCCGTGGCGTCGGCCCACTCGAATCGGTAGTCGAAGCGGTTCTCCCGGCTCGAGCGGTTGTGGAGGTCGAACTGGACCTCGACGAGGCCGGCGACCTCCCGACGGCGGGGGCGGGAGACCTCGATCGTCCGGGAGAGGACCGAGCCGCCCGTGTTGACGTCGAGCGTCCCGCCGGCGGTGCCGCTGTCGACCTCCTCCATCCGGGAGGTGTCGACGGAGATCGAGTAGACCGCCCGGCTCCGGCAGGCGCCGAGGAGGAGGAGAGGGGGGGCGAGGGCGAGGAAGGGGAGTCGTCTCAAGTCATCCCTCCGGCGGAGCGGGAGCGGAGGCCGGCCCCGGGCCTCCCCCGATCACCGCGACGAAGAGGTTCGGGCCGACGGATCGGAGGTTGAGGAAGACGCGCCGCCCGGCGCGGACCTCGACCGCCTCGACGGGGCGCGTATTCAACACCTCCCCGTCGCCCCCGATCAACTGGAGGAGGAGGTCGTGGCGGCCCGGGGGGACCTCGAAGCGGGCGGCCTGCAGGTTCGCCGGGAGCGTGAGCCAGGAGCGGAGGTCGGCCTGCTCCGAGGCGAGGTTGAAGAGCGAGAAGGCGAGCCCGACGAGGAAGGCGTCCTCCGAGTCCCGGCGGCTCGCGGCGAGGACCTCGCCGGCCGCCCCCTTCGCCGCCGCGCGGGCGACGGCCTTGGCGGTGATCCGGGCGATCCGGTCCTGGAGGTTCCGGATCGCCGTCTCCTCGAGATCCTCGACGACCTCGGTCTCGCCGACGACGCGGCCGCGGAGGAGGACGCGGAGCCGCACGGCGGGGTTCTCCCGCTGGACGAACCGGGGAACCACGATCTTCGTCACCGTGTGGACGGTCGGGACCGGGATCTCGATCGGCTCCTTGAGGGGACCGAGCCCGCAGGCGTAGAGGCAGACGATCTCCCCGTTGCCGGGATCCCAGGCGGGCTCGGAGGCGGGAGGCTCCTCCTCCTCGAGGCCCTCGGCGAGGTCGGGCCTGCCGAGGTACCTCGCCATCCGCCGCAGGTCGCGCCGGACGAGGGCGCACTCGGGGGCCTTCTCGTGCGCGGCGCCGTAGTCGAGGGCGGCGTCCTCGGCCTGGCCGAGCCCCTCGTAGACGAGGCCCCCGACCCATCGCGCGAACGCGTTCGCGCCGGGGTAGCTCGTCTCGTTCCGCTCCTCCTCCTCCCGCAGCACGAGGTCCGCGCGCCGGATCTCGACCCGCGCGTCCTCCCCGCTCCCGAGGAAGAGGTAGTCGAGGGCGAGGAACGTGTGGAGGAGGACCCGCTCGAAGCCCTCCCCGTCGTAGGGGAGGGAGGTGTCGTTCCACACCCAGGACTCCGCCCCCTCGACGACGCTGCGGCCCGAGACGGTCGGTCGTTCCTCGAACCCCCGGATCGCCTCGAGCGCCCCCTCGAACTCCGCGAGGCTGCGCTCGAAGTCCCCCCCCGTGTGGGCGATCAGCCCCCGCTCGAGGGAGTGGAGCATCCCGTCGGGTCCTCCCGGATCGGACGGGAAGCTCTGCAGGGCGTCCACGAACCTCCCCTCGGCGAACGCCTCCCGGGCGGAGGCGGTCCGCGAGGGGTAGGACGAGCAGGCGCCTGCCAGGACGAAGGCGAGGGCGAGAGGGAGCCGGGCCACGACCCTAACCTATCGGCACCCGCCCCGGCTCTTCCAAGGGCTGCGCCCCCGGCGCCCGGCGCTCGAGCTGGGTCAGGAGCACCCCGCCGACGACGAGGAGGCCTCCGGCCGCGAGGGAGAGGGAGATCCGCTCGCCCAGAACGAGCCAGGAGAGGAGGGCCGCCACGGGCGGCTGGAGGTTCGAGAAGACGGCGACCTGCGTCGCGCGGAGCCGTCCGAGCGCGAATCCCCAGAGCGCGTAGCAGGCGACCGAGGTGACGAGGGCGAGGTAGAGGACGCCGAACCAGGCGAGGCCGGAGAAGGAGGCGTACGGGGCGCGGAGGAGGGTGCTCGCGCCGAAGGGGAGGGTGACGGCGGTGCCGGCGAGGATCGTCCAGCCGCTCACGCGCAGCGCCCCGTGCCGCTCGACGAGGGGCTTCGAGAGGACCGTGTAGAGGACCCAGGAGACCATCGCGACGAGGAGGAAGGCGTCCCCGAGGAGGGGCTCCGGGGAGAAGGCCCCGCCCGTCCTCGCCAGGAGGACGAGGACCGTCCCGGCGAGGGCGGAGACGAGGCCGAGGAGCTCGAGAGGGGTCGTCCTCGTTCCCCGGAGGTGGTCGATGACCCGCACGCCGATCGGGGTGAGGGCGTAGATGAGGGCGGCGTGGGAGGCGCTGGACCGGGCGAGCCCCTCGAGGAAGAAGAGCTGGTTGAGGGGGACGGCGAGGATCCCGAGCAGCGCGATCCGGCGCAGGTCCTCCCGCGGGGGCCGGCGCCACCCCTGCAGGCCGAGGAGCGCGAGGAAGGCGGCGGCGGCGATCGCGAAGCGCATCGTCGCGGTCGTCCACGGCTCGATCTCGACCAGCGTGCGCTTCGCCGCGAGGTAGGTCGCCGCGGCGAGGAAGACCTGGAGCCAGAGCGCGGCGAGGGCGCCGCGGCGGCCCCCCCTCACGTCGCGCGACGCTCCCCGCGGAGCGCGATCGCGGCCCCGGCGAAGATCAGGACGGCCGCTAGGAAGAGGTGGGGCCGGATCGACTCCCGGATTCCGATCACTGGGATGGCCGCCCAGATGGGGGCGAGGATGGCCTCGCCCATTCCCGCGACATTGACCACGTAGACCGGGAAGTGCCGGACGGCTCGGTTGTACATCCCGTGTCCAAGCAGGTGCGGGCCCACGGCCAGAAGAAGAAGGGGCAGGAACGCGCCCGCCCGGAATCGTAGGGAACCGTGCAGGAGGAGCCCGACAACCGCGACGCCCGCCGCGGCCGCGGCGCTTACGGCGAAGAAGTAGCGCAGCAGCGGCCAGCGCGTGCGCAGGCCGCGCCCGACGACTAGATAGCCCGCCGCGAGCGCCGCGCCGAGGAGCGCCAGGAGGTTCCCCTTCCATGTTCCGGGCGCTCGGGCGAAGTCGCCCCCGCTCAGGAAGGCGATCCCGCCGAAAGCAAGCGCGATCGCCAAGGCCATGCGGGGCGACGGTTTCTCCCCCAGCAGGAAGGCCGAGAAGAGCGCGGCGAAGACCGGCTGGGTCGTGACGAGGAGCGTCGAGGAGGCGATCGAAGTGTGCTCGAGGGATTCGAACCAAGCGACGAAGTGAAGCGCGAGGAGCGTTCCGGCGACGACCACGGTCGGGAAGACGCGGCCACGGAAGGGAGCCACCGAGGGCCCGGTCGCGGGCGGTGCGGTCCGATCGCGCAGCACGAAGGGGAGGAGGATCCCGCAGGCCAGTGCGACTCGCCAAAACGACGCGACGGCGGCCGGGCAGTTCGACAGGCGGAAGAGCACACCCGCCCAGGAAACGGCGAAGACGCCGATGAGGAGAGACGTGAGGGGGCCGGGAGTCCGGACCCTCACGCCCGGAGCGGGGCCCTCTCGGGGGCCCCCCCGCGTCGGAACGGACTCGGAGCCCCGCGAAGGGTGAGTCGGGCCCTCGGTCACGGGTGCTCCCTCCTCAACCCCACGACCACTCGCCGGGCTTCGCCGCGACGCGGTGCACGGCCCGGAAGCGGGCGGCATGGCTCCGGAGGCGCGGGGCAGCGATCCCGTAGAGATCCCGGAGGCGGGCCCGGATCCCCTCCACCGAGAGGCGCTTCGGGCGCAGCTCGGGGAAGGCCTCGAGGACCATCTGGACGTCTCCGAGGTCGCGGTAGGAGCGTCGCGGTTCGGCCTCGACGGCGAGGAGCTTCAGGATGACGAAATCCTCGATCCGCGGCACGAGGACCTTTCGTCCCTCGATCGTCGCCTCCTCGGCGTGCGCGAGCGCAGTCGAGAACGGTCCCTTCCCCGGGCCCGTCGAGGCCACGGCTCCGATCTGAAGCTCGACGGGTTTTTCCCCTCGGAGGAAGAGCCAGGAGTAGCTGGAGCCCTCGACCCGCCGGAAGCCCTCCTCCTCCATGACCTCGCGCGAGAGGGACTCTCGATCGACGAGGACAACGTCGATGTCGCGCGTGCTCATGGCGCGCACGAGGGCGTCGCGATAGGTCCCTCCGATGACGAGGAACCTCGCCCCCATCCGGTCCGCGGCCCGGCAGAACGCGCGGAAAGCCTCCGCGTGCCCGATCGTGCTCAGCTTCCCGTCCGTCGGACGGGCCTCGCGGACGCGAGGGGGATGGGTGAACCTTTCCCGGACGACCCGCGCCATGAGGGGGGAGTTTACGGGGGCGGCGGCCCGATCTCGCGGGCCGCGTCGAGGCGCCCCGCCCCGGTACACTCGCCCCCCGATGGGGACCACCGTCCGCGCCGCGATCGCCCAGATCGCCCCCGTCGTCCTCGACGGCGACGCCACGGTCGAGAAGGTCTGCGACTGGATCCGCCGGGCGGGGCGCGAGGGGGCGGCCGTGGTCGCCTTCCCCGAGACGATCGTCCCGACCTACCCCCTCTGGTGCGACGCCGGTCCCTTCGCCCGCTGGGACAGCCCCGCGGCGAAGGACCTCCACGCGCGCCTGATCGAGGGGTCGGTCGAGGTCCCCTCGGATCGGACGCGGCGGATCTCGGCCGCGGCGAAGGAGGCGGGCGTCGTCGTCTCGATCAGCGTGAACGAGCGCGACCCGCGCGGGCGCACCCTGTGGAACGCGCTCCTCCTCTTCGACGCCGACGGCCGCCTCCTCCTCCACCACCGCAAGCTCGTCCCGACCTTCGGCGAGCGCCTCGTCTGGGCGCAGGGGGACGCCGCGGGCCTCGACGCCGCGGCGACCGCGGCGGGGAAGGTCGGGGGCCTCGTCTGCTTCGAGCACTGGATGCCCGCTCCCCGCCAGGCGCTCCACGACGCCGGGGAGGAGATCCACGCCGCGGCCTGGCCGCACCTGCGGGAGATGTACCTGGTCGCGAGCCGGCACTACGCGTTCGAGGGGCGATGCTTCGTCCTCGCCGCGGGCGCGGTGCTCACCCGCCGGGACCTCGAGCGGGCGAGGATCCCCCTCGCCGAGTTCTGGCGCGAAGAGGACCTCTCCGACCCGATCCTCTTCGGAGGGAGCGCGATCGTCGCGCCCGACGGGAAGGTGATCGCCGGACCGGCGCCGGCCGAGGAGACGCTCCTCCTCGCGGACCTCGACCTCGCCGCGACGCGAGGCGAGTCGCTCCCCCTCGACACCGGCGGTCACTACGCGCGACCCGACCTCTTCCGGCTCGAGGTCGACCGCCGGCGGACGGGGACCACCACCCTCCCCTCGACCGGCGCCTCCTGATCCGGCCCCGTCCGGTCCCCTGCCCGGACGGGTATCCTCCGATCCCGCACGTCCCGTCCCCCGGCGGGCGACTCCCGGACGGGAGGAGAATCCTTCGCGTGAACGCGCTCCTGCGGACCCCGAGAAGCATCCCCCTCCTCGTCGTCCGCCTCACCGCCGGCGCCGTGATGCTCCCGCACGGGCTCCAGAAGACGCTCGGCCTGTTCGGGGGCTACGGCTTCTCGGGGACGATGAAGTTCTTCACGGAGACGGTCGGCGTCCCCTGGGTCCTCGCGCTCGTCGCGATCCTGGCGGAGTCGCTCGGGTCGCTCGGACTGATCTTCGGGGTGTTCGCCCGGGTCGCCGCGCTCGGGGTCGCCTCCGTGATGGTCGTCGCCGTCGCGAAGGGGGGGCACCTCCAGCACGGGTTCTTCATGAACTGGTCCGGCAACCAGGCGGGCGAGGGGTTCGAGTACCACCTCCTGATGCTGGGGATGTGCCTCGCGGTCCTGATCGGCGGGGCGGGATCCTTCTCCTACGACCGGCACGTCTCCTCGAAGCTGCCGGCCTTCCCCCCGCTCCACGCGGGGATGTGACCGATGGAACGCCCCGCCCCCGCCGCCCACCCGATCCACGATCTCCTCGAGCGGCGCTGGAGCCCGCGCGCGTTCGACGCGCGCCCCGTCGAGCCGGCGACGCTCCGAAGCCTCCTCGAGGCCGCGCGCTGGGCCCCCTCCTCCTTCAACGAGCAGCCCTGGTCCTACCTCGTCGCGACGAAGGGGGACGCGGCGGGCTTCGAGCGGATGCTCGGGTGCCTCGTCGAGGGCAACCGCCTCTGGGCGAGCGGGGCGCCCGTCCTGATGCTCGCCGTCGGGAGCCTGCGGTTCGCCCGCAACGGGAAGGAGAACCGCCACGCCTTCCACGACGTCGGGCTCGCCACGGCGAACCTCGTCGTCCAGGCGACGGCGATGGGGCTCTTCGTCCACCAGATGGCCGGGATCCTCCCGGAGGTGGCGCGCG
>JAKEFM010000345.1 GCA_022616055.1 Planctomycetota bacterium | reverse complement strand
TACTTTATGCATATCTCTTGATTATCCTTTGACGAAATTTGGTACGCCCGGAGGGAATTGAACCCCCGACCTACGGTTTAGGAAACCGCCGCTCTATCCAACTGAGCTACGGGGACACCGGGCGCGGACCATGATACCGGGCGGCCGGAGGGCCGGCGAGAGGGGACGGGGCCGCGGGCCGGAAATCAAGAGGGGCGGCCGCAGGCGTCGCGGCCGCCCCCCACTACGGTCCGCCGGAGGCTAGAAGTTCGGGAAGTTGCCCGCGAGGACGGCGGCTCCCTCCACGCGGATCTCGAAGGCCCGTCCCTGGAGGTCGCGGACGGAGGAGGCCCCGAGCGGCAGCGGCTGCCCCTTCTTCGTGTCGTATCGGGCGCGGCCCCGGCCGCTCCTCTTCAGCGGCACGGTGTCGGCCAGCGTCAGCGTCCCGCCGCCGTCGTCGAGGAAGAGCTCCGCCTCGGTGGCGCCGGGCGAGACCGCCTTGAGCTCGACGTTCAGCCTCTCGCGGCCCGACCGGTTGTCCACGAGCGCGGTCACGCGGACGCGCGCCCTCGTCTCGACGCTCATGACGTCCCCGCGGCAGCGCAGCTTCTGCGCGCGGGTCGTGGCCTCCGGGACCGCCCCGAAGAGGATGAGGGTCCCGTCGGAGGCGCGGACCTCGACCCGGCGGCCGGCCAGGTCGGCGACGGACGCGGCCCCGAGGGGGAGCGAACCCCCCTCCTCCGTCTCGAACTCGATCTCCGCCTCGCCCTCCTCGTCGGCCGTGGCGGTGCCGATGGAGGTCATGTTGCCGTCGGCGTCCGCCAGGAAGAACTCCACCGCGGTCCCGGCGTCCAGGTGCTCGGCCTCGATCTCGAGCTCCTCCTCGTCGCCCTCGACCTCCACCTCGACCTCGCCCTCGGCGTCGGGGAAGGGGCTCGATTCGGCGAGCATCAGGATCGCCCGGCCGCGGGCGCGCGGCCCGTCGTTGTCGTCGTTATCGTCGTCCCCGTCGTCGTCATCGCCGTCGTCATCGCCGTCGTCGTCCTCCCCGTCGTCGTCCCCGGTCCCGAGCGCGGGGACGACCCCCGCGAGGACCACGGCGGAGGTGCCGTCGCGGACCTCGACGGCGAGGCCCGCCAGCAGGTCCACGGTCGCGACGCCGTTCGGCAGGGTCGCCCCGGCCGCGGTGTCGAACTCGAGCTCGAGCACCACCACGCCCTCCTCCTCCTCCGCGGTCAGGGTCCCGATGGACTGGAGCACCCCCGTCCCGTCGTCGAGGAAGGCCGTCAGCTCGACGTCGAGGGCCGCGCCCGTCACCTCGACCTCGAAGGACTGGCCGGCGAGGCCCGATTCGACCTCCACCTCGCCCCGGGCGTCGGGCTGGGGGCTCCCCTCGGGGGGCAGGAGGTCGGACTCGCCGCTGAGGACTCCGTCGTCGTGGGCCGCCGCGGGCGGTGCCGCCGACCAGAGGGCCAGG
>JAKEFM010000344.1 GCA_022616055.1 Planctomycetota bacterium | reverse complement strand
GCTCGAGCCGGATCGCCTCGTCGCGGAAGCCGGCCGCCTCCTCGAAGTCGAGCCGCGCGGCCGCCGCGTGCATCCGCTTCCGGAGGTCCGCGACCCGGCGCGCGCGCTCCGACGGGTCGAGTTCCGCCGTGGGGGACGCCGGGAGGGCCTCCTCCTCCCCGCCGGGGACCGCCATGAGATCGCGGACCGGCGTCGCGATCGTTCGCGGGACGATGCCGAGGGCCTCGTTGTGGGCGATCTGTCGGCGGCGGCGGCGGTCGGTCTCCTCCAGCGCCCGCCGCATCGAGTCCGTGGTCCCGTCGGCGTAGAGGATCACGCGTCCCTCGGCGTTCCGGGACGCGCGCCCGAAGGTCTGGATCAGCGACCGGTCGCTGCGCAGGAACCCCTCCCGGTCGGCGTCCAGGATCGCCACGAGCGCGACCTCCGGGAGGTCGAGCCCCTCGCGCAGGAGGTTGATCCCCACGAGCACGTCGATCACCCCGAGCCGGAGGTCCCGCAGGATCTCCGATCTCTCCAGCGTCTCCACGTCGGCGTGCAGGTAGCGGGCCTTCATGCCAGCCTCGACGAGGTACTCCGTCAGCTCCACCGCCATGCGCTTGGTGAGCGTCGTCACGAGCACCCGGAACCCCCGCGCCGACGTGGCGCGGGCCTCGGCGAGGAGGTCGTCCACCTGGCCCCGCGCGGACCGGATCTCGACCGCGGGGTCCACGAGGCCCGTCGGGCGGATCACCTGCTCGACGATGCGGCCGCGGGCCTTCTCCGTCTCCCAGGGGCCCGGGGTCGCCGAGGTGTGGATCACCCGCCCGAGCTGCCGCTCCCACTCCTCGAAGCGCAGCGGCCGGTTGTCCAGCGCGGAGGGCAGGCGGAAGCCGTACTCGACGAGCGTCTCCTTCCGGGCCCGGTCACCCCGGTACATCCCCCCGAGCTGCGGGATCGTCACGTGGCTCTCGTCCACGACGCACAGGAACTCCGGCGGGAAGTAGGAGAAAAGCGTGGCCGGGGGCTCCCCGGGCGCGCGCCCGTCGAGGTGGCGGGAGTAGTTCTCGATCCCAGGGCAGAAGCCCACCGTGCGCAGAAGCTCGAGGTCGTGGCGCGTCCGGCGCTCCAGGCGCTCGGTCTCCACGGGCTTGCGGGCGGCCTGCAGCTCCCGCAGCCGCTCGTCGAGCTCGGCCTCGATCGCGTCCGCGGCGGCCTCCAGCCTCTCGCGGGG
>JAKEFM010000343.1 GCA_022616055.1 Planctomycetota bacterium | reverse complement strand
CGTCATCGACACCGAGAGGGGCGAGGCGGGGAAGATCGCGGGCTCGATGACCGCGAACTGCGCGTTGATCCCGATTCCGGCGGGGATGCCGCAGGGGATCGCGAGCGGGAGGGTGGCCGTCCCGCTGCATCCGGCGCCCGGGGACACGGGGATCGGGCTGACCACCGCCACGAGGGGGACGAGGAGCGTGCAGGCGCTCCCCGGGATGAACAGGCTGATCGGGACGTTCGTCACCCCGGCCGAGAGGATGAGCGCGGCCACCGTGGCCGGCTGGGCGTTCCCGAGGACGAGCGCGAAGCTCGAGTTCCCGACCGCCGGGAGGCCGCTCCCCGAGATCGTCGGCGTGCAGCCGCCCGAGCTCGGGCAGCCCGCCCCGGCGGTCGGCGTGAGGGCGACGGTCTGGGACGTGAGCGTGAGGTTGTCCACGTACCAGCCGAGGTAGGCGTTCCCGACCGAGTCGACGGTGTTGAAGCGGAGCCGGAGCTGTCCGCCGCCGCCGGCGATCAGCGTCGAGAACCCGGAGCCGCCCGAGTTCGCCGTGAAGGAGCCGGGGGAGAAGCAGGGCTGATTGCCGGCGACCTGGACCATCGGGTCCCAGGACGCGAACGGGGAGCTGCGCCCCTCGACGAAGCACTGGTCGAAGACGGTCGCTCCACCCCCCTCCGTCTCCTTCAGGTAGTCGAAGGCGACCGTGAGGCCGACCGTCCCGGCCGGCACCGTGAAGCTCGGGGAGACGAGCGCGCCCGAGTTCGCCGAGAAGGGGGTGTCGTAGGTGAAGTTCCCGACGTCCCCCTGGTTGTACGCCGCGGCGCTCCCGGCGAGCGGGGCGGGGATCGGCGTGGGGACGGCGTCGCAGTCGGTCTCCGCGTGCCACTGGACGTCGAGGGGACTCCCGAACTCGTCCTCCTCGGTCATGTTCCCGACGGTGACGCCTGCGGTCGTCCCGGACTCGAAGTTCTCCGAGTAGGAGAGGACCGAGGAGCCCGGGGCCTGGTCGATCCGGATGTTGTCGACGTACCAGCCGAAGTAGTCGTTGCCGACCGAGTCGATCGTGTCGAACCGGAAGCGGTGCTGGAAGCTCGTCCCCGAGAGCCCCGCGGGGAGGATCGCGACCTGGGTCTGGATCGGGCCGACGCACGGGCCGGTGTTCCCCGTGATCTGCATCACGGGCGACCAGGTCCCCGCGCCCGTCGGGCTCGTCTCGACGAAGCACTGGTCGAAGGTCGAGGTCCCGCCCGCCTCGGTCTCCTTCGTGAAGTCGAAGATCATCACGAGGGTCGAGGTGGCGGAGGTCGAGACGACGGCGGGGCTCTCGATCGCCCCCGCGTTCGCCGAGCCGGTGTTGTAGGCGAAGAAGAACGTGTCCCCCTGGTTGTAGGCGGCCGCCGCGTTCCCCATGCAGGCGGAGATCGGCGTCGGCGTCGGCGGGGGAGGCACGCCCGGCGTCAGGAGGAACCCCGTCGCGGGGAACGTCGAGTTGAGATCCTGGAGGCAGGTGAGGTCGCTCGCGATCGTCCCGTCGAAGTTCTCCGACCCCACGGTCGCGCTCCACGGGTCCCCGCCGGCCGCGAAGCTCGCGTTGTCGTAGTGGAACTCGAGGACGTTCGTCGTCTCGTTGATGACCGCCTGGAACGTCGCGTTCTCGCCGCTCGAGTTCCCGGGGAAGGCCTCGAGGCCGTGCCACTCGATCACCGCCCGCCGGTTCGGGGCGGCGCCCTGGATGGAGAGGAGCGTGACCCCGGTCGTGTGGGTCAGGTCGTCCCACCAGGGGCCGATGACGCCGTTGGGGGGGTTGGGGTTGCCCGGCGCCTCGTTGATGAAGTCGGTCCCCCCTCCCCCGCCCGGGAAGGTGGCGAGGAAGCCGTTGCGGTTGATGTCGATCGCCCCGAAGGAGAAGGGGGCGCCGTAGTGCGTGAACGTGAACGGGAGGAGGATCCGGCCGCTGAACCCGTCGTCGCCGCCGACGAAGATGGCGACGGCGGCGGGATTGCCGAGGAGCGTCGTGAACGGGGCGGCGCTCGTCGTGACGACGTAGCCGCCCGTCACGCAGACGCTGCACGCCCCTTCCGCGTGCCAGAGCGTCGGGGCGGGGACGCCCGCGAACGGATCGGTCTCGGTGTACGCCCCGACGGTGTTCACGGGACCGGGGGGGCCTTCGAAATTCTCGCTGAAGAGCGTCGTGACCTGCGCCGGCACCGCGCCCGCGAGGATCAGGAGGGTCGGGAGGATGCCGAGGAGCCTGCGCCGCGAAGCGATGCACATCATGCTGGGACCTCCACGGAAGAGGCGATCGCGACCCGGAGGGAGGCGAGCGCCCATCACCTTTGAAGGAGAAACGGGTCGGACCCGTCCGCTGCGAGCGGGCGGGGATGATACCGACCCGCCGGGAGATCGGGAAGCGCCCCCAAGGAAAACGGGCGCGGTCCGAGGGGACCGCGCCCGCGGGGTGGACGAGGGGATTCCTAGAGGATGGTCAGCTCCAGCCTCGGCGTCATCGACACCGAGAGGGGCGAGGCGGGGAAGATCGCGGGCTCGATGACCGCGAACTGCGCGTTGATCCCGATTCCGGCGGGGATGCCGCAGGGGATCG
>JAKEFM010000053.1 GCA_022616055.1 Planctomycetota bacterium | reverse complement strand
GCCGCTCCACTCCTGGAGGGTCCCGATCTGGTCCTGTTCGTCGGCGAAGACCTCCGCGAGGAACCGGAGCCAGGTCGGGCACGGCGCCTCCGGGTCGTAGGCGATCGGGAGGACGTTGAGGGTGAAGAGTCGGGGGTCGTGGGGAAGCAGTTCCCGGTCCCGGAGGATCCCGTTCTCGACGACGATCAGCCCCCGCGGGTCGGGCCCCTCGCCGATCCAGAACGGCGGGTCCTTCTCGGAGGGCAGGAGGACGGCCGACCCGAGCATCTGGAGCACGGCGGAGACTTCCCTGGCCGTCGGACGGAAGGGCTCCGGTCCCTTCCTCCTGGGCTTCTGCGCCGTGTCGAGGAACCGCGCGACCTCGGCTTCGATCGTCTCCTCGTCTACGACGCGGTACGCCCCGCCTCGGTAGTCGAAGAACTCCTCGCGGTAGCGGCGGAGGTTCGGCCGGACGCGGGAGACGAAGGTGCGCGCCATCCGCATCTGGTCCGATGGGTCGAGGACCGGGGAGGTCATTCGCACGGCCTCGTCCGCCATCAGTAGGAGGCTCGCGCGGTCGAAGTTCTCGCCGATCGGGAAGGACGCGAGGATCACCGCGAGGTCGCAGGGGTCCTCGATTCCCTTCGTCCTGATGAGGAGGTAGGCCGCGTATGCGAGGTCGGCCGGCGTCTCGGCCGGGCGGAGGAAGCGCTCTCGCGCGGCCTCGGGGAGGTCGGCGATGAGGCTATAGTTCTTCCCGCCGTCGCCCCTCGATGAGGCGGCGCCCTCCACGCTCGGCCCCACCTCTTCCCCGTGGGGCCTTTTCGTTTCGTCGGGGGCGCTCACGTCCGCACCGCCTTCCCCTCGGCCCACTCGCGGAGCGCGGCGAGGGAGTAGCGGATGCACCCCTTCCCGGGCTTCTTCCCCCGCCTCCCGCCGAAGAGGTAGAAGGTCGGGCCCGTCCCGCGGGCGCGGAGGTGTTCCAGGGAGCGGGCGGTGAGGCCGAGGAAGCGCCCGGCGTCCTC
>JAKEFM010000342.1 GCA_022616055.1 Planctomycetota bacterium | reverse complement strand
GGCCTGCCGATCCAGGTCGCCTCCGGCGCTCCGACCTTCGAGGAGGAGTCGAGCTGGATTCCGCGACCGGCGCTCACCCCCTCCGAGATCGCCGCCGAGCGGACGTACGACAGCCAGGGCTACCGCCGGTTCCTCGACGAACGTGCGCGCGAGAGGGAACGGCTCCGCGAGGAGGGGCGCGTCGGCAGGGAGGCGTCGCCGCGGCGGGCGGAGGCCAGGTCAGGTCCTCGCTGATCGTCGAGGAGGGCGCCGGCGACCGCGTCAGGCGTCCTTGTACCACTCGCTCGACCGGCCCCGGTGGGGGCCGCAGCGGGCGACGAGCGCCTCCTGCGCCGCCTTGTCGGGGAGCGGGGCGATCGCCCCCGCGCGCGCCTCGTCCCAGTGGGCGAAGGAGTCGGCGCCGGGAACCGCGACGCAGACCCCGTCCTGGGCGAGCGCGAAGCGGACGAGGTCGGCGACCGTGACCTCGCCCTTCTGGGAGGGGAGGGCGCCGCCGGCGTAGACCTTCATCGCGACGACGGCGATCCCCTTCTCGCGGGCCTTCGGTACGAAGGTCCGCGTGAAGGACCGGTGGTGGCAGTCGAGGGGGTTCACCGGGACGAGGGCGGTGTCGAAGGCGTGCCTCTCGATCGCCTGGAGCAGGACGTCGGGATCGCGGTGTCCCGTGATCCCGATGAACCGGACCTTCTTGCGGCGGCGGGCGTCCTCCAGGGCGGCGACGACTCCGCTCTTCCGGAAGAGGGACTCGACGTCCGAGGGGCTGCGGACCTCGTGGACCTGGACGCTGTCGACGTACTCGGTCCCGAGGCGCTCGAGGGAGCGCTCGAGCTCTTCGAGGGCGGCGTCGCCGTCGCGCTCGAGGGTCTTCGTGGCGAGGAAGAGCTTCTCGCGGGGGAAGCCGGCGATCCCCTTCCCCAGTCGCGCCTCGCTCGGCCCGTAGGAGGGGGCCGTGTCGAAGTACCGGGCGCCCGTCTCGAGGGCGCGCGCGACGATCGCGATCCCCTTCGACTCCGGACGGAGCGTGCCGAGGGGATAGGTGCCGAGGCCGAGGATCGGGACGCGGCGCCCCGTGGCGCCGAGAGGATGCTCGGGGAGGGGGCCGAGGTCCCCCGCGCGGGAGCGGCGGGCGAGGAGGCCGCCGGCCGCG
>JAKEFM010000341.1 GCA_022616055.1 Planctomycetota bacterium | reverse complement strand
TCGTCGACCGGGAGGGGATGCTCGCGCCGGAGCCGGGGGCGGTCGACGTGCCGCAGTCGGGCGGCGTGTCGGACCTGCGGATCGTCCTCGAGAAGGGACACTCGGTCGCGGGCCGCGTCCTCGACGCCGAGAGGAAACCCGTCGCCGGCGCCTTCGTCTCGGCGAGGCTCGATCCGTCGTCGCCCAGGATGCAGGACCGGCCAGGACTCTTCTCGCACCAGTCGGGGAAGACCGCGCCGGATGGATCGTTCCGATTCACGGGCCTCCCCGGAGTCCCGCTCGTCCTCGAGGCGCAGGCCGAGGGGTTGGGGAAGGGCGAGATCCGCGACGTCGACGCCGACTCGGAGGGGGTCGAGATCCTCCTCCTCGGTCCCACAGGGGTCGCGGGCGTCGTGCGGGAGGCCGACACGGGCAAGCCGGTCCGCCGGTTCGCGATCGACGGCCAACGCGTCGCCGAGGGGAAGAATGCTTTCTTCGAGTCCACGGAGGGGATTCGTCCGAGCACCTCCGAGAAGGAGGACGGGTCCTTCGAGCGCCTCGACCTCCAACCCGGGAACCACGACCTCGCGTTCGAGGCGGACGGGTTCGTCCCGGAGATCCTGGCTCAGGTCGAGGTGAAGGCCGGCGAGGTCCACCGCGGCCTCGAGGTCCTCCTGCGTCGCGGGACGACCCTCCGCGGGAAGGTCGTCGCCCGCGACACGGGGGAGCCCGTCGCGGATGCGACGGTCGAGCGCGTCGAGGCGGATCGGAGACTTCCGCGACCCATCCTGTTCCGCGGCCACCGGCCCGAGGTCCGCACGGACTCGCGGGGCGCCTTCGAGATGAAGGGGATCGAGCCCGGCGCGATCCGGCTGCAGGTCTCCCATCCTTCCTTCGCCGAGGCGACCCCGGATCCGATCGACGGGAAGGGGGGGGAGACCGTCGAGGGGATCCTGATCTCCCTCTCCCGCGGAGGCGCCCTCGACGGGTACGCGACCGGCGAGGGAGGAACTCCCCTGGCGGGCGGCCGAGTCCACGCGACGCCGACGGACGACCTCCGGGAGCGATGGACGCGCCGGAAGGAGAGCCCGATCGACGAGGCGGGCTACTTCCATCTCGAGGGGCTCGCGCCGGGGAGGTACCGGGTCGAGGCGCGCCCTCCGTGGCGGAAGAGGATCGAGGACGCCTCCGCCGCCCTCGAGGCGAAGGCCTCCCTCGAGGCGATGACGAGGAGGGCGTTCGCCCTCGTCGAGGAGGGGCGGACGACGCGGGTGGAGTTCCCCGCCCTTCCCAAGGGAGGCTGCACGGTCCGCGGGCGTGTCCTGCGCGGGGGGGATGGAGTCGAGGGGGCCTCGGTCTCCGTCGCGCCGGGTTCCCGGGCGGGCGACGCGGCCGAGCTCCTCCGCGACGAGCTGAATGCCCGGACCGGGGCGGACGGGTCCTTCGCCGTCGCGAACGTCCCGGCGGGGACGGCGACGCTCCTCGTCTCGGCCCCCTCCTCGCGCGAATCGGGGAAGGCCTCCGCGTCGAGACAGCGCTCGATCGAGGTCCCCGACGCGCCGGAGCTGGTCCTCGACGTGAATCTCTCGGGGGGCGCGATCGCGGGCCGCGTCGTGCGCGCCTCGGACGGGAAGCCCCTCCCCGACGTGAGCGTGGGGACCTTCCCCTCCGGGCTCTCCGCGTCCTGGGTTCCCAAGGGATACGGCTGGGCGCACACGAACGAGGCGGGCGAGTTCCGGATCGCCGACCTCGAGCCGGGGCTCTACCTCGTGAGGGCCGGGGGCGGGATCGGGAAGTTCGCGAGCGGGAAGGACGAGGCGTTCGCGGGGGAGACGCGCGACGGGGTCGAGGTCCGGGAGGGGGAGGAGGTCGCGCTCGACTTCGCGCTCTCGCCGGGGGCGACGGCCCTGGTGACCGTCCGCGACCCGGCGGGGAAAGCGATGCGGGGAGCGATGGTCCTCCTCGTTCCGAGCGACGCGCCGAGGGGCGTGCGCAAGTTCGTCGGAGGGAGCCAGGGGACGACGGACGGGGACGGCCTCGCGCGCATGGCCGGCCTCTCGACGGGCACCTACTACGCGGCGGTCTACGGGACGGAGCACGCGGGCGCCGAGTCGGAGGAGGCGTCCGTGAGGGCCGGGTCCGAGACATCCTTCCGCGTCGACCTCCGGGAGGGGACGCGGGTCCGCGCGCGTGTGGTCGACAGGAACGACGCGCCCGTCGGGCTCCTCCCGCTCTTCGTCGACTCCCGCGGCCGCGAGCGCTTCGCGATTCCGCCGGGTGCGGCCGGTTCCCGGCGGCCCGGCGAGGAGGGGATGGGGATCGCGGTCCTCCTCCCGGGCGAGTACACGGTCCGGATCGGGGGGGATGGGTGGAAGGAGCAGACGACCGACCTCCGCGTCGGGACGCGTTCGCCGCAGGACCTCGTCCTGCGGCTCGAGCGGGCGGAGAACCCCTGACCGCGGAGAGCCGGGTGCCGAGGCCGAGTCTCGCGGTTGGGGTCGCCGCGTTCCTCCTCGTCGCCGGGGCCGTGGGGGGAGCGCTCCTCCTCGGAGGAAGGAAGCCGTCCCCGCCGTCGACGGCGACCTCGGCCGCGAGAGAGGGGCCGAGCGGTCTGGAATCGCCGGAGTCGCCCGCCCGGGCGCCAGCGGAACCGGAGGCGCTCGCTCCGGGGATCCCGGGAGTCCGGCGCGAGGTGGAGGCGCCCGCGAGCGAGGCCGAGGCCGCCCCCTCGACGACCGGGGCCGGCGTCGCCGGGTTCGCCCTCGAGGCGACGAGCGGCTCGCCGGTCCGCCGGTTCACCCTCCGCGGCCGGGATGCGGTCGCGGCCCGGCGAGGTTACGGGTGGGGTCAGGTCGTGATTCCGGCCAGGACGATCGTGACCGCGGACGGGTCGTTCGAGGTCCTCGACGTCCGGCCGGGGAGGCTCGACCTCGAGTTCGAGGCGGAGGGCTTCGTGCCCGAGGTCGTCGAGGACCTCGAGGTGACGGAGGGGCAGGTCCTCCGGGGCGTGGAGGCGCGCCTCCGGCGGGGGGTGAGGGTCCGGGGGACCGTCGTCGAACGCGGCACCTCGGCCCCCGTGGTGAGCGCGACGATCTACGTCCTCGCCGATCGCGGCTCCTCGCCCGGGGACTCCTGGCCCCGGTTCGAGCCGCCTCGCGCCTGGACGGGGCCCGGGGGAGAGTTCGAGTTCGCCGGACTGGAGCCCGGAGCGATCCGCCTGGCAGCCGTCCACGACTCGTTCTCCCCGGCCTCCTCGGGTCCGTTCGAGGCGAAGGACGGGGAGGTCGTCGACGGGGTCCTGATCCCCTTGTCGCGCGGCGGCGCCCTCGACGGATACGCCCTCCGGGAGGGGGAGCCCGCGCCGCCGGGCACGAGGATCCGGACCTCCCTGTTCGGAAGTCCCCTCGAGGCCTGGTCCCCGCCGAGGGACTCGGCGATCGACGAGTCGGGCTACTTCAAGGTCGAGGGCCTCCCGCCGGGGCGGTACTCCGTCGCGGCGACCGTCCCGCCGGGTCCGGACGAGCGCCTCGACGGCGCGTCCTGGAGGCGGAGGTCTCGCCACGCGGTCGCGGTCGTCGAGGAGGGGCGCACGACCCGCGTCGTGTTCCCGGATCGCCCGGAGGGACCGTGCACGCTCCGGGGTCGGGTGTTGCGCGGGGAGGAGGGGGTCGAGGGCGCCGAGGTTCTCGTCGTCCCGACTCAGCCGCCGGGGAACTTCGATCCCTTCCGTTCGCCGCTGAGCGCCCGGACGGCCGCCGGGGGCTCGTTCAAGGTCGAGCATGTGCCACCCGGACCGGCGACTCTCCGGGTGCAGGCGTCGCCGAGGGGCGGGCCGCACGGCTTCGCCCCTCGATCCCTCTCGATCGAGATCCCGGATCGGCCCGACCACGAGATCGACGTCCAGCTCTCGGAGGCGACGATCTCGGGGCGAGTCGTGCGCGCCGCGGACGGCGCTCCCGTCGCCGGGTTCTTCGTGGAAGCCATCCCCGCCACGCTTCACCAGACCCAGGACCTCGTTGCGGCGCCGGTCGCGCGGGCCCTCACCGACGAGGAGGGGCGGTATCGGGTGAGCGACCTCGAGCCCGGGCGCTACGTCGTGCGCGCCGGCCGCCGGTGGGGGAGGGGGGAGGCGGAGGACGAGCAGACGCTCGCCTCGGAAGCCCGCGGTCCGATCGAGGTCGCGGAGGGGGGGGAGACGGTCGTCGACTTCGCGCTCGCGCGGGGAGGGACCGCGATCGTCCGCGTCTCCGATCCCGGCGGAAGACCGGTGAAAGAGGCCGGGGTCCTCCTGGTGCCCGCCGTCGTTCCGGCCGGACTCCACCTCCCGTACGCGGGAGGCATGGGACGGACGAACGAGCACGGGATCGCCCGGGTCGTCGGTCTCCGGCCGGGGAGGTACTACGCGACGATCCCCGAGGCCGAATTCGCGGGAGCCGAGTCGGAGGAGGCCGAGGTGGGGCGGGACGCCGAGACCTCCTTCCGGATCGACCTCCGCCGAGGGACGCGGGTCAAGGTCCGGGTGCTCGACGAGGGGGGGGCACCGGCCGACGCCATCCCCGTCTGGACCGACTCCAGCGGTCGCGAGCGCTTCACGCTCCCCTCCGGGTTGGGGACGGGCGTCTCCCTCCGGATCGAGAAGGGGGTGGGAAGCGTGATCCTCCTGCCTGGGCAGTACACGGTCCGCGTCGGGAGGCCGCCGTGGAAGGAGCAGACGACGACCGTCTACGTCGGAACCGATTCGCCGCAGGACGTGGTCCTGCGGCTCGAGCGGGAGGAAAACCCCTGACGGCGGGGAGGCCGATGTCGAGGTCGAGCTTGGCGCGCGTGGTCGCCGGGTCGCTCCTCCTCGCCGCGGCGATCGGGGGAGCCCTCCTGCTGGGGAACAAGCGGGCGCGGACACCATCGACCGGGAGCCCCGCCGCGAGAGGGGAGCCGAGTCGCGTGAAGTCGGAGGAGGCTCCCGCGGAACCGGATACGCCGGCCGCGGGGGCGCCGCTTGCTCCGGGGATCCCGGCGGGAGGGGGAGTGCGGCGCGAGATCGAAGCGCCTGTGCTCGGGGCCGACATCCCGGCCTCGGCTCGGACCGGCATCGCTGGGGTCGTTCGCGAGGCCGAGAGCGGAGCGCCGATCCGCCGGTTCAGCGTCGAAGGTCGCCGCGCGGGCAAGGGCCGGATGGGTCTAGAGAGGGGAGACGTCGTCCTCCCCGCCAGGACGCTCGATGCCGCGGACGGGTCGTTCGAGATTCTCGATGTCCCGCCGGGGAGCCTCTACCTCGAGTTCGAGGCGGAAGGCTTCGTCCCCGGGGAGATCGAGAGCCTGGAGGTCGCGGAGGGGAATGTCCTCCGGGGCGTGGAGGTGCGCCTCCGACTCGGGGTGACGGTCCGCGGGAGCGTCGTCGAACGCGGCACCTCCAACCCCGTGGAAGGCGCGTCCGTGCAGATCGTCGAGGAGGGAGGTCCAACCTCCAGGACCATCCGCATGCTCTCCAGCCTGTCCGAACAGGTTCCCGTCACGACCGGTTCCGACGGGAGGTTCCAGTTCGTCGGTCGAGTGCCGGGAACCCTCCGTCTCGGGGCCACCCATCCCTCATTCGCCCATGCCCTCGCGGACCCGATCGAGGCGAAGGGCGGAGACGTCGTGGAGGGGGTCGTGATCCCGCTGTCCCGCGGCGGAGCGTTGGACGGCCATGCGATCCGGGAAGGGAGCCCGCTGCCGCCGACGGCGACGGTCCTCGTCCTTCCGGTCGGAGACCTCCACGAGCGGATCCCGTTCGAACCGAGGGCCGTGGGAATCGACGAGACGGGCTACTTCAAGGTCGAGCGCCTGACGCCCGGGCGGTACTCCGTGCTCGCGAGCGTCCCGCGCCGTCTAGTGTCCTGTACCTAACGCTTCTTTACAGCGCCGGATCTTCGCCAGGATCATGTCCGCGTCCTTCGTCCAGACGAAGCGCCGGGGCGTTGCATTGTA
>JAKEFM010000052.1 GCA_022616055.1 Planctomycetota bacterium | reverse complement strand
GCGTTCAGGACGACGCCGAGGACCCGGGCCCCCGTCTCGCCGAGCCGCTGGCGCCCGCGGGTCAGGTCGCGGCGGGAGACCTTCCCCGCGCGCGCGACGAGGAGGGCCGCATCGAGCGTGGAGGCGAGCGCGGCGGTCTCCGCGTGCCCGAGAACGGAGGGGGCGTCGAAGACGACGAGGTCGGCGTGTTGCTTCAGTTCCTCCGTCAGGCCGCGCATCCGGGAGGAGGCGATGAGCTCGCTCGGGTTCGTGACGGCGCGACCCGCCGGGAGGAGGCGGAGGTTGGGGACCCGGGTCGGCGCCAGGGCCTGCTCGAGCGCGACCCCCTCGAGGAGCACCTGCGCCAGGCCGGGCGCCTCCTCGACCCCGAAGCGTGAGGCGAGGCACGGCCGCCGGAGGTCCCCCTCGACGAGGACGACCCGCTCCCCGAACTCCGCCGCGGTCGCGGCGAGGTTCGTCGCGACCGTCGAGGCGCCTTCACCCGGGTTCGCGGCGGCGACGAGGAGCGTGCGGAAGGGTTGCTCCCGGGCGGAGAACTTCAGGCGCACGAGGAGGAGCCGCCACGGTTCCCCGAGGGTGCCTCTCCCCTCCCCCTTCCCCTCCTCCGAGGGGTGGACGGGCGGATGAGCCGGCCTCCGGAGCCTCGGCAGCACCGTGAGCGGACCCAGGCCGAGCACGCGCTCCAGCTCCTCGCCGTCGTGCACGGTCGAGTCGAGCGCCTCGTGGACGAACCCCGCCGTGAGCGCGAGGAGGAGGCTGATCCCCAGGACGAAGGCCACGCGCATCGGGAGGGGGAAAGTCTGCTTCGGCGGGGCGGCGAGGTCGACGATCGCCGCGTTTCCGGTGAGGAGCTCCCGCGTCGCCGCGAGGTCGTCGAGCCGCCCGACGAGGGTCTGGTAGCGCGAGCGGACGAGCTCGGCCGCGACCTGCAGGCGCTCGAGCGCGGCCTCGTGCTCCGGCAGGGACCGGTAGCGCTCGAGCGTCCGCTCGTACGCGCGGTTCCAGGCCCCGAGGACCGCGGGCCCCTCGATCCCGTAGGAGCGGTCCTCGAGGAGGGTGTCGGCGATCTCGAGGAGGAGCTCCGGGTTCGGCGCGACCCCCCCGGCGCCGCGCAGCTCCGAGAGCCGTCCCGAGAGGACGGACGTCAGCCGTTGCGCCTCCTCGCGGAGGTTCAGGACCTTCGGGTGGTCGGCCGCGAACTGGCTCTCCGCCTCGACGAGCCGGGTCCGCAGCGCCGCCAGCTCCTGGCGGTAGGACCCGACGAGGGGGTCGCGCGCGACGAGCGCCTCGAGCGGGATCGGAGCCTCCGGATCGAGCGTGAGGGCGTCGAGGCGCGCGCGGGCCTTCACGAGCTTGACCTCGGCGTCGATCCGCTTCTCCTCGATCGAGTCGAGCCTCGCGAGGAGGCTCTCCTGCTCCCCCCGCAGGTCCCCGATCGCGTGCTCGCGCTTGTAGCCGGCGATGCGGAGGTAGGCCTCCTCGATCTCCTTGCGCTCCGTCCCGACCCGCTCCTCGAGCCAATGGACTGCGCCGGTCATGTCCTCCTTGACCCGGTGGAGGCTCTCCTCGAGGAACACCTTCGCGGCCGTGTCCGCGAAGCGCTTCGCCCGCGCGGGGTCGAGGTCCTTCGCCTCGATCTTGACCAGGTTCTCGCCGAGGAGGCTCGCCCGGACCCGCAGGTTCACGTCGAAGGCCGCGCACTCCATCCCCTCCTCGCGGAGCCGGGCCGCGACCCGCTCCGCGAAGAGGTACCCGTTCACCCACTCGACCCAGGTCGGACCGGTCATCGGCTCGGCGACGACCCCGGGCTCGTAGCCCGCCTGGAGGGCGAGGGGCTGGGCGCGGCGCTGCTGGAGGCCCCGGAGGGCGACGAGGCTGCGCGCGGTGAAGCGGGCCGGCGTCCGCTGGATCGCGACCCCGCCCGCAGCGGCGGCAAGGAGGCCCACCAGGACGCAGGTGAGCCAGCGCCGGCGGAGGACGGTCCGGATCAGCGGGGGGGAAGGGGACGCGCTCGGGGCCAAGGGGTTCGGAATCGGTGTCGGCCGGAAGGGGCGTCCGGCTTCAGCGGCCGGTCCCCGCCAGCACCGCGGGGATCGTACGCAGGAGGATCTTCAGGTCGAGGGAGAGGGACCAGCGGTCGATGTACTCGAGGTCCATCCGCATCCACTCCTCGAAGGAGCGGCCGTTGCGGGCCGAGACCTGCCACGGGCCCGTGATCCCCGGCTTGACGCTCAGGCGCCGGCGCTGCCACCTCTCGTAGCGGCGGACCTCCTCCGGGATCGGGGGGCGCGGCCCGACGAGGCTCATCTCGCCGCGCAGCACGTTCAAGAGCTGGGGGAGCTCGTCGAGGCTCGTCATCCGGAGCCAGCGGCCGACGCGGGTCATGCGGGGATCGCGGTCCATCTTGAAGACCGGGCCGTCCCGCTCGTTGCGCTGGAGGAGGGCGGGGAGCATCGCCTCCGCGCCCCGCACCATCGACCGGAACTTCCAGATCGAGAAGCGGCGTCCCTGGAGCCCGC
>JAKEFM010000051.1 GCA_022616055.1 Planctomycetota bacterium | reverse complement strand
TACAATGCAACGCCCCGGCGCTTCGTCTGGACGAAGGACGCGGACATGATCCTGGCGAAGATCCGGCGCTGTAAAGAAGCGTTAGGTACAGGACACTAGAGCACCGTCACTTCGAGGCCGGCTGTCATCCCGAGCACGACGGGAATGGACCCTGGGCCGCCGACGAGTCCCTGGAAGAAGAGCCGAAGGCCCGACAGCGCCGGATCGGGCGGCAGGGGGGTCGGGAACGAGGTCGCCCCGCCGGCGCCACCCGTCGTTCCGATGGCGACGATGTCCGCCGCGACGAGGAGGCTGCAGCCGGGGAATCCGAACAGGGCGAGACCGAGCGGCAGGGGAATCCCCGCCCAGGTGTCGGCGGAGGCTCCGACGATCAAGGCCACCGGCGTCGCCGCCGGTGCGTCCGAGAGGGCGATTCCGAAGGCGCCGTTCCCCACCACGGGGCTGCCGCCGACCGTGCCCAGGAGGGGGAGGACCCCTCCCGGGACCGGGCATCCGGAGCCGAATGCCCGGAAGGGGGAGAACTCGTCCCAGCCGATGTCGACGACCGCTGCCCCGTCGCCGTCCCCGTCGGTCACCCGCGGGTCCCCGTCCGCGTCGATCGGAGGGAGGGCCGGCGCCGCGGCGAACCCTGCGTCGACGCACGGAGAGGCCGCGCTCAGGTGCCAGTCCCCGTTCACCGGGTCGCGGAAGAGCGGATCCGCGGAGATGTTGCCGTTGATCCCGGTGAGGTTCGGGGTCACGCCTCCGTACGCGAAGCCGAGGAGGCCGGGGAAGACGTCGTTGTTCTTGAAGACCGGGATCGCCGGGTCTCCGGAGGCGGTGAAGTGGACGACCGTCTGGCCGGCCGGCGCGGTGAGGATGTTGTTGATCACCTGCGCGCCCGCGTCCCACCCGTCCCCCCAGAGCGCGGCCCCCTGCGGGGCGGAGTTCCCGACGAACGTGTTGTTCACGACCTTGGGGCCGATCCCCGAGAAGGCGATCCCCCAGAACATGCCTCCGCCGGCCGCGCTCGCGCTGTTCCCCTCGAAGATGTTCTGGACGATCGAGGGATTCGAGTTGTTCGCCAGGCAGATGGCGCCCCCGTTCCCGGCGCTGTTCCCGACGAACCGGTTCCCCTGGACGAGGGCGATGACTCCGCTGTTCATCCCGATGGCCCCGCCGTTCGTGCAGGCGTTGAGGGCGAACAGGTTGTCGAGGATCTGCACGGGGGACCCCGTCCCGAGGGAGATCCCCCCGCCGAAACCGGCCGAGCACAGCCCCTCGCTGTTCCCCTGGATCACGTTCCCCGCCACGAGGGCTGCGGAAGTGGTGATCCGGATGCCCCCGGCTCCGCCGCAGGAGACGTTGTTCTCGATTACGCACCCGGTGATCGTGACGTCGGCCTGGAGTTCGGCCTTGATTCCCCCGCCTCCGCTGTTCCGGATCGTGAAGCCGGAGATGGTGAACGGGCAGGGGAAGCCGCAGAGCTGCTCGAAGATGGCTCCGGGCGGGGGCCCCAGGCTCCCGTCGACGATCGTCACCTCGGGTCCCTCCTCGCTCGCGATCGTGAGCTGCTTCGTGAGGAGGTTGACCTTCTCGTAGTAGATCCCCGGCGCGACGAGGACGGTGTCCCCGTTCGCGGCGGCAGCGACGGCGGCCTGGATCGTCGGATAGTCCGCGGGGACGTGGAGAACGCTCTGGCCGGCGGAGCGTCCCGCCAGCACCAGGAGAGCCGGAGCGAGCCGCGCCGCCATGCCGGGGACCGATCCCCGAACGCGCCCGCACATCGAAGGACGAATCCGACCCATGACGCGCACCTCCGAGCGCCCGGCGAAGGGCGATCGGGGGGACGATACCTCCCGGTCGGACCCCGCGACACTCCGCGCCGGCGTCGCGCCTCCGATCGCCTCCTTCGCCGGGGAGCGCGCACGCGCGAGCGAAGCCAAGGGAGTGGGTCGACCGGACGAACGCCCCGCGGAGGGACGAATCCGATCGGCGGAAGACCGCCTCGCCGCGAACCGGGCCCGGAGGTCAGAGCGCCTTCGGGAGGTGGTCGCGCACGAAGCCCGCGAACGCCGACGCCGCGGGCGAGAGGCGCTTGTCCCGATGCCGGACGAGGAAGAGATTGCGCCTCAGCCGCGGGCCCGTGACCGGGAGCCGGACGAGCTGTCCGCGCGCGATCCCGCCGGCGAGCCCGTGGATCGACATGTAGAAGTAGCCGATCCCCGCCGCGACAGCGCCTTCACCGCCGCCGGACCGTCGACCTCGATCGTGCGCCCGAGCCTGCCTCCCGCCCGCGAGAGCCGCGCCTCGAGGAGGGCGCGCGCCGACGAAGCCGAGGTCCACCTCGTTGCGGAGGACCCTCTGCGCCACCCGCAGGCTTCAGCCGCGAGGAGATGGCGCATCTCCAGCGCTTCCACGAACGCCGGGCGGGAGACAGGATCTTCGTGTTCGCGATCGCGATGCTCGAGGACCGGGCGGAGGCCCAGCGGCTGACGCGCGATCTCGGGGCGACCTACCCGATCTTCTGGGGGACCGGCTCGGACCTCGGCCATCGCTCCCCGTACGGCTGACCGGCCTACGTCGTCGATGCCGGGGGCATCGTCCGGTACACCCAGGTCGGCTTCGAGGCCGGGGACGAGAAGCGCTACGAGCGGGCCATCGCCGACGTGCTCGGCGACGGCGGGTAGGCCCGCGCGCGCCGGCGGCGACGTCGCAACGAGGGCCGCTCCCCGGGGGAACTTGCGCGCGGTCGAGGGCGACCGCACGATGATCGAGACCGATCACACGGCTCTGTCCGAAGCCCTGGCCGAGAAGCCGATCGAGGTCGTCCTCGACCAGCCTGGAGAGGTCGAACCGGCCTCCGGATCCCGGAAGAAGGCGTGGTTCGAGCTCACGAGGCTGCGCGCGTCCTCCTCCGGGCCGCCCATCGTGAATCGTCCGGCCTGGGATGGCCTCCCTTCCGGGACGCGGCCGGTCACGCGCGAGCGGGCACGGGATGGTAGAGGGCGTGGAAACCGAGATGGACGAACCGTCGCCTCCCTCGCCGGAGAGCCTTCTCGCGGAGGCCGCCTGGATTCGGTCGCTCGCCGGACACCTGCTCCAGGAGCCGGCGGACGCGGACGACGTGGCGCAGGAGACGTGGCTCGCGGCCCTCCGGAGCCCCCCCCGGCGGGGCGGTCCGCTGCGACCCTGGCTGCGGGCCGTCCTGGTGAACGCGGTGCGGCGCCTCCGGCGGAACGAGGGGCGGCGCCAATCCCGCGAGAGGGAGGTTTCACCGCCCGAGCGCCTCCCGAGCGCGGCGGAGCTCGTCGAGCGCCTCGACGTCCTCCAGGAGGTCGGCGCGGCGGTGCGCGGTCTCGAGGAGCCGTACCGCTCCGCCGTGCTCCTGCGCTACTTCGAGGGTCTCACGCCCTCGGATATCGCCGCTCGGCAGGCCCTGACGGCCGAGGCGGTCCGAAAGCGACTCGAGCGCGGGCGGGAGCGTCTCCGCGAGCGTCTCGCGGAGCGGCTCGGGGGGCGCGACCCCTCGCGTCGCCTGCTGGGCCTGCTCGTCGCGGGCCGGCTCTCCCCGCCCGAGAGGCTCGCCGGCTCGAGCGCCTCCCGCCTCGGTCCGGCGACGAAGGGACTCGCCGCGGGCGCGGCGGTCCTCGCCGGAGGCCTCGCCGCCGGATCGATCGCCGTCGCGATCCGCGGGGACGGGGCGGCGCCGACCTCCGCCGTCGGGCGCCTCTCGTCCGTCGACTCCTCGACGCCCGGACGGCCGTGGATTCTCCTTCGCCCGCCCGAGGAATCTCCGCCGCCTTCCGGAGGAACGACGCGCTCGCCGATCGCGGTCGACCGCGGGGCGACGCCGTCGGCCTCGCCGGACGGTTCGCGCGCCGTCGAGCCCGGGGAAGGGGTTGCCGCCGCCGGCTTCGTGGTCGACCCCGTGGGCCGGCCGGTTCCCGGAGCCTCCGTGTGGGTCATGGCGAGAGGATCGAGGTTCGAGGGGTCGGTCTGGACTCGCACGGACGCCGAGGGGGGCTTCCGACTCGAGGGGCTCTCCCTCGATCGGGAGATCGGCGCCTTCGCGGAGGGCTGGGCTCCTTCGATCCTGCAGTCGGTTCGGGGACGGCCCGGGGAGACGTGGCCGGTCCAGGTCCAGCTCGAGCGGCCCGGCACCGAGGTGAGCGGTTCGGTCGTGGACCCGAGCGGAGCCCCGATCGCCGGCGCGAGGTTCCTCATCGGATCGGAGCGGGGGGAGATCGTATTCCTCCCGGACACGCGCGAGGGACGCGCCCCGCCGCCGCTCCCCGCGGTCTCGGGTGCGGGGGGGCTGTTTCGACGGGAGTCGGTCCCTCCCGGCCGGCAGCCGATCCAATCCCGGGCCCCGGGCTTCGGCACGACGACGATGGAGCTCGACGTTCCTCCCGGAGGGCTCCGGGGCGTGCGCGTCGTCCTCGCGCCGGAAGCGGGGGTGGTCGGTCGGCTCCTCTCGCGGGAGGGTCGGCCGGTCGAGGGAGCGCGCGTGCGAAGCGGGGACGGCGCGAGCTTCGCCGGCACCGTCGCGCCCAGCGACGCCGACGGCCGCTTCGAGGTCCGAGGGCTTCCAGGGGGGTCGGTGCACCTCCTCGCCGAGCACCCGGAGGCGGGAGTCGCGCGCGCCGAGCTCCGGCTCCAGGCCGGCTCCGTGCGCGCTTGGGAGCCGACGCTCCAACCCACGCCGCGGATCCGAGGCGTCCTCCTCGACGAGTCCGGCGACCCGCTCGAAGGGTGGACCCTCTCGCTGCGGCCTCAGGGTCGGGAGGGCGAGATCTCGGCCGTCGAGACCGGGCGGCAAGGGAGGTTCCTCCTCCCTCACCTCGCGGAGGCGGCGTACGACCTCGTCGTGCACGCGCCCGGCGCGTGGATGGAGCTTCCCTTCCTCGTCGAGCGCGGCCTGCGTCCCGGGGACGGCGAACGGCCGTTTCGCCTCCGGGACCTCGGCGCGACCACGGGCACGATCGTCGGCCGCGTCGTCCGGCCGGACGGGGAGCCCGCCGCAGGAACGATGGTCACCGGCTGGCACCTCGACCAGGAGACGCACTCCTGGTACGGCATCACGCCCGACGCGGAGAGCGGGCGCTTCGAGATCGCTCGGATCCCTCCCGGGCGCTTGCGCGTCGCGGTGCGCTCCGCGCGATGGGGTCATCGGATCCTCGGCGCGAAGGCGGTGTCGGCCGGCGGGCGACTCGACCTCGGGACGATCCGCCTCGAGGCTCCGGCGGTCCTCCGCGGGAGCCTCCTCGGGGCGACCGACGAGGACCTCGAGCGCTTGAGGATCCGCATCCTCGATTCCGAGGACGAGCCCGTCGGCCCGGCCCATCGAACCGGGAGGTCCTACCGCTCCCCTCCCCTCGGCTCCGGTCGCTACCGGCTCCTCGTGGACGGGGACTTCCTCGAGAGCGTGCGCGAGACCTTCGACCTCGGCGTCGGCGAGGACCGGTCCCTGGACGTGCGCCTCGCTCCCGCGGGACTCGTGCGCGTCCTCCTCCTCGCGCGGGAGGATCTCTCCGAGACGTGGACCTGGTGCCGGGCGCTCGACGCCTCGGGCAGGGCTCGGTGGACCTGGGGAGGGCGGGTGCCGCCCGAGGGGCGGGAGGTTCGGGTCTCGCTGGCTCCCGGCGACTACGAGCTGCGCGTCGAGTCGACGGCAGTCCTCTCCGCCGAGGTTCCGATCTCGGTCCGCGGCTACGCGGAGGATGCGTCCGTGCTCCGCGTCCTCCTACGGTGACCCGGCGTCGGTGGAGCCGGAGAGGCCGGACGTCTTTCCGGTTCCTCGAGGAGGCTCCGGGAACCTGCTCCTAGGTCTTGAAGAAGGCGAGGAGGTCCTTGTTCACCTGGTCCTTCTCCGTCGAGCAGATCCCGTGCGAGCCGCCCTTGTAGACCTTGAGCTGGGAGTTCTTGATCAGCTTGGCGGTCAGCAGGGCCGAGGCGCCGATCGGCACGATCTGGTCGTCGTCGCCGTGCAGGATGAGGGTCGGCACGTCGACTTTCTTCAGGTCCTCGGTGAAGTCCGTCTCCGAGAAGGCCTTGATGCAGTCGACGACGCCCTTCAAGCCGGCCTGCATCCCCTGGGCCCAGAAGGAGTCGCGCAGGCCCTGGGAGACCTTCGAGCCCGGCCGGTTGGCTCCAAAGAACGGCGTCGTCAGGTCCTTGAAGAACTGCGACCGGTCCGCGAGGACGCCGGCGCGGATGTCGTCGAAGACCTTCATGGGCAGCCCGCCGGGATTGGAAGCGGTCTTCAGCATGATCGGAGGCACCGCCCCGATCAGCACGGCCTTGGCGACGCGCTTGGTGCCGTGGCGACCGATGTAGCGGGCGACCTCGCCGCCGCCCGTGGAGTGGCCGACGTGGATCGCGTTCTTCAGGTCGAGGGTCTCGGCGAGCTTCGCGAGGTCGTCGGCGTAGGTGTTCATCTCGTTGCCGTTCCAGGGCTGGCTCGATCGGCCGTGACCCCGGCGGTCGTGGGCGATGCAGCGGAAGCCGTTCGATCCGAGGAAGACCATCTGGTCCTCCCAGGCGTCCGCGGTGAGGGGCCAGCCGTGGCTGAAGACCACCGGCTGCCCGCGGCCCCAGTCCTTGTAGTAGATCTGCGTCCCGTCTTCGGTCGTGAACGTGGGCATGGGAATCCCTCCTGCGTCGTCACGAAAGGTCCTCGGGGATGTCGCCCCGCTCCTCATCGCTGGGACCGCCCGAGCTTTTCTCCCGCACCCCTCCGTGTCCGGCGGAACCGCCGGGATGAACCACGAACGGGGAGCGTAGCCGGACTCTAGCGAGCGGACCGCCGCTCGCAAGCGATCCGCTCCGGCCGGAATCCTGCGCGCCGCGCCGACTCCACCGGGACCGGGCCGGCGGGTTTTCGCAGCCCGCCGAGAATTCTCTCCACCGGCGGTTTTCGAACCCCTCGCGATCCGGGTCGCGACGGCGAGCCTCCCGCGCACGCAGGGGGGAGCCGGCCGCGGATCGGGGGATTCCTCGCGGCCTCGCTGGACTCCGCCGGCGGCACGTCCGTTGCCGCGGAGGGAGGCCACAGGTTCCAGGGCGGCGCTCGTCTCCCCTGAGGTCATCCGGAGGGGCACGAGGCAGGGGTCGGGCAAGCCCGGGCGAAAAGCGGGAGTGTCCCCATGAAGCGAGTCCCGATCCTCCTCCCCCT
>JAKEFM010000050.1 GCA_022616055.1 Planctomycetota bacterium | reverse complement strand
TACAATGCAACGCCCCGGCGCTTCGTCTGGACGAAGGACGCGGACATGATCCTGGCGAAGATCCGGCGCTGTAAAGAAGCGTTAGGTACAGGACACTAGAGGGTGACGGTGAGGAGCCCGTCCGAGGTCAGGATCGTGAGGGGGGCGAAGGAGGTGACGTTCGCCCACTGCGCGTAGACCCCACCGCAGGGGGTCACCCCCAGCGGGATCGGGATCGGCACGGCGCTCGTGCCGACCGCCGTCGTGAACGTGCCGACGAGGACGTCGGGGGAGACGAGGAGGGAGCACCCCCCGGCGACGCCGAAGATCCCGAGCGGGAGCGGGAGCGGGACCGCGGGCGGCAGCACCCAGGTCGTGTTCGAGAACCCGAGGATGAGGAGGCTCGGAACGACCGGAGCCGCCCCCGCCTGGGTGATCGCGAACGCGAGGTTTCCGCCGACCGGAGGTCCGCCCGCCGTCCCGATCGTCGAGGGGCAGGAGGCGCCGAAGCTCGCCGTGCTCCCGCACGGCGTGCAGAGCTCGAGGAGGTAGTCGGAGAGGGGGAAGATGGTGTTGAGCGTCCCGAGGCCGGTCACGTCGAGGCCCGCGGTCGCCCCCACACTCTCGACCCCGATGGTCGCGGTCGTCGAGGCGCCCGCGACGTGGGTCGCCCCGTCATAGTGCAGCTCGATCGTGTCCACCGGCGAGGGGTGGAGGACCACCTGGAACGTCGCGATGTGGCTGCCCACGGGCGTGGCGAAGTGCCCCTCGGTCGTCCACTGCACGATCAGGTCGAGGCCGGGGGTGACGAGGTAGCTCACCGTCCCGCCGGATCCGAGGAAGAGGTAGAGGTCGTCCCACCAGGCGAAGATCGCGTCGTTCGGAGCGCCGAGCGTCGGGATGACGGCGTTCGTGAAGAAGCCGCTCGCCAGCGCCTGGTCGAAGGCCATCCACCCGTTGTTGTTCACCTGGAACGTCGTCTTCGGCACCCCGAAGAAGGAGAAGGGCGCCGGCAGGGCGATCCCGGGGGAGGTCGTGTCGTCGACCGACGCGGCGGCCGACGAGAGGAGGACCACCTCGCCGGGAACCCCCACGATCGAGGAGAAGGCGGGGGTCGTCGCCGTCGCCACGTAGTTCAGGAGCGGCGTGGGGGGGGGCGGGGGACCCAGGGCGAGGGTGTAGTCGGTCGCGGGGAAGGCGGCGTTGCCGGCGCCGAGGCCGGTCACGTCGAGGTAGGCGCTGGCTCCGACGCTCTCGACGCCGATCGTCGCGGTCGTCGCGGCGCCCGCGACGTGGGTCGCCCCGTCATAGTGCAGCTCGATCGTGTCCACCGGCGAGGGGTGGAGGACGACCTGGAACGTCGCGATGTGGCTGCCGACGGGCGTGGCGAAGTGTCCTTCGCCCGTCCACTCCACGATCAGGTCGAGGCCCGGGGTGACGAGGTAGCTCACCGTCCCGCCGGATCCGAGGAAGAGGTAGAGGTCGTCCCACCAAGCGAAGATCGCGTCGTTCGGCGAGGCGACCCCCGGGATGACGGCGTTCCCGAAGAAGCCGGCCCCCAGCGCCTGGTCGAAGGCCATCCACCCGTTGTTGTTCACCTG
>JAKEFM010000340.1 GCA_022616055.1 Planctomycetota bacterium | reverse complement strand
CCTAGACCGTCCCTCCGGCGGCCCGCCCGGGCCCCGCCCGCACTCTCAAGTCCCCGCCGACTCCGGCCGATACCGCGGCCCGGTGCCGCCGATGGAAGATCGCCGGAGTCTCATCAACGTCCGCGATGTCCTCGAGAAGAACTCGTACACGGCGAGCCTCGAGGAGCTGAAGACGAAGGGCCGGACGCAGGTCCGGGTCATCCGCGCGGACCAGATCGCCGCCATGATCGAGGAGGCGGTGCTCCGCGTCCTCGGCGAGCGCAAGAGCCCGGAGGAGGTCGAGGCGCTCGTCGGCCGCTCGAAGGAGGAGTTCCGGCGCATGCTCGAGGACCGGGAGCGGGAGCTCTCGAAGAGCCGGGACCGCCTCGCCGAGCTCGAGCAGGTCCGGGCGGAGCACGCCGTCCTCAAGACGGAGAACGAGCGCCTCCAGAAGGAGGTGCCGACGAACCTCGGCGAGCTCCTCGGCAAGCTCCAGTCGGAGGTCTCCGCGGTCCGAGAGAGCCTCGTCGCCGGGGCGCGCCCCGCGGGAGCCGCGGGCGGGGCGGCGGGGGAGGAGGAGGTCAACGCCAAGCTCGACAAGCTCGCGAAGGCGATGAACGACCGCCTCGACCGGATCGGCAAGAAGGTCGGCGCCGCGAACGTGATCGAGGGGGACCCGACCGACCTCGGGGCGATCTTCGCCTCGCAGCCGGAGCTCGAATCGAATCTCGCGAACGTGGACGTGAAAGAGAAGACCGCCGGCGGGATCGCCGGGGCTCTCGAAAAGGCCCGTTCCCTCCGACGCAAGGAGGGGGCGAAGTAACCGGAGAGGAGTCCGATGGACGAGCGCAACTATCAAGGGGGCTCGGCTCCCTGGAGCGGCGGAGAGACCTCCGTCGGGCCGGAGACGAGTGGTCGGGCGGCGGGAGGGTCGGGGGGTCGCGGCGGCGGCGCGCCGGCCGGCGCGAGCGCCGCGGCGACGGGAGGGAAGACCTCCTCGATCGTCGGGAAGGGGCTCGACATCGGGACCGCGAACCTGGTCGGGGCCTGCCGGAACGCCGACGGCTCCATCCGCATCACGCTCGAGCGCAACGCCTTCCTCGACGTGCAGGCCGACGTCTTCTCGAAGTCGATGCTGACGAAGCTCGGCGTCCCCTACGTCGTGCACGAGGGGAAGCTGATCGTCCTCGGCGAGCCGGCCTTCGAGCTGGCGAACATCTTCGGGCGCGAGACGCGCCGCCCGATGAAGGGGGGGCTCGTCTCCCCGAACGAGGTCGACGCGGCCCCCGTCATGCGGATGCTGATCCAGAAGATCATCGGGCAACCGCAGACGCCGGGGGAGACCCTCTACTTCTCCGTCCCGGCCGAGTCGATCGACTGCGACAACAACGTCGTCTACCACCGCGGCCTCTTCGAGGGGCTCCTCTCCCGCATGGGGTACACGCCCCACGCGATCGGGGAAGGCCACTCGGTCGTCTTCTGCGAGCTCGCCGACAAGGACTTCACCGGGATCGGGATGTCCTTCGGGGGCGGGATGGCGAACGTCTGCGTCGCGTACAAGACGATCCCGGCCCTCGCCTTCTCGATCGCGCGCGGCGGGGACTGGATCGACAAGAACGTCGCCGACGTCCTCGGCGTCCCGCGCAGCCGGGCGACCTACCTGAAGGAGCGGGGCGTCGACCTGACGAACCCGCGCGGCCGCGAGGAGGAGGCGATCTCGATCTACTACCACAACCTGATCGCCTACATCCTCCAGAACCTGAAGGCGCGCTTCGAGTCGAGCGAGGGGATGCCGACCCTGAACGAGCCGGTCGACATCGTCTGCTCGGGCGGCACGGCGATGATCGGGGGGTTCGTCGACGTCTTCCGCGAGGAGATGGGGAAGGTCAAGTTCCCCTTCCCCGTGGGTCGCTGCGTCCTCGCGAATGAGCCGCTCTACTCCGTCGCGAAGGGCTGCCTCGTCGCGGCGGCGCTGGGCGAGTAGATCGCTTCCGACTCCTCTCCACGTAATCCGGGAGGGCCGCCCCGTGGCGGCCCTCCGGTTCACACCCGGGGGGGAGGGAAAGGGGACCCTCGAAGATGGGGCATGGGGCGCTCCTGTGGGCGGTCCTCGGCGCGGCCGGCGCCGGGGCCGCTCCCTTCGCGTCGGACCCGGACGCGGCGGCGCTGGAGCGCCTCCGGCAGGCCGCCGCGGCGCGGGAGGCGTTCGTCCGCGGCTGCGACGTCGAGACGGTCGAAGCGGAGGTCCTCCAGGGGAGGATCCGGACGCTCACGGGCGTCCGCGTCCAGTTCGGCGTGGGGGGGGAGCGGTGGGTCCGCCGGTCCCTCACGGCGGCCGCCGACCCCGGCCTGGGGCTCCTCGCCCCGGACGTGGGGAGTCTCCCGACCCCGACCCTCGAGCGCCTCCGGTCGGCGCCTCCGTCGAGCGTCTCCGTCTTCGGGGACGGCCGGCAGCTCTCCCTCCGTCGCAGCGCCCTCGACGGTCGCTGGAGCGGATGCCGGCGGGGGGGGATGGACCGGATCATGCGCCGGGGATCGCTCCGCGCCGGGCTGATGTTCGACGAGGAGTGGACGAGCGCCAGCCTCGAGCGGTGGAGGCTGCGGGAGCGCGAGAAGGACGCCCAGGATCCCGACCGCGAGAGGTGGCTCCTGACCTCCCTCCCCTCCGACGCGGCCGAGAACGTCCTCGAGGTGTGGCTGCTCGAGACGAGCGCGCGGGCGAGGCACCTCGTCGTCCGCGACCTCTGGACGAGGATGGACCGGAAGGAGGCCGAGAGGGCCATCGCGGAGCGGAGCGCCTTCTCCTGGCTCGACGGGACGCCGCCCGGCCCGGGGGCCGCCGTGAAGAGCGAGGTCCTCGAGACCGCGACGGTGGGCCTGTGGGCCCTCCCGACGGTCGTCCGGATCGACTCCTTCCATCCGGAGAACGCGACGAAGGCGTGGCTGACCTACCGGCCGCGGAGATCCGAGGTCGTGCAGGGGGCGCGCGACTTCGACGTCGGGGTCCCTCCGGCCGAGCTCCGCGGGGCCGCCGCGCAGGTCCTCGACGAGACGACCCGGAAGCTCGTGAGCTGGAACGCCCCCAAGGCGGCCCCCGCCGGCGGACGCGGTCCGGCCATGAACCCTCGTCCTCGCTGACGCGACCCACGGGGGCCGCGGGTCCGATGTCCCGGGGGGGGCGGGACTAGACCCGCAGAAGCTCGGGCACGAACGTCGCCCGCCCCCAGTCCAGCGCCTTCTTGTAGAGCGGCGCCACCCCTCCCTCGTCGAGCCCCAGGCGCTGGGCGAGCGCGACCCGGCGGTCCCAGTCCCCGCGCTCGTAGGCGACGACGTAGTCGAAGAGGTCCCGGAGGCGGTTCTTCTCGCCGAGGAGGGCCCCCCGCACGTCCTCGGAGATCGGGATCTCGCGGAGGATCTCGACGAGGGGTCGGTCGAGGATCGCGTCGGAGAGGGAGAAGATGCCGAGGAGGTAGAGGTCCTCGCGGCGGTTGCCGAGGCCGGCGTGGGGGGCGAGGGACTCGCAGAACTTCGCCCGGACGAGCGCGTCGACGAGGAGCTCCTCCGGCTTCTCCTTCGCCATGCCGGCGAGGATGACGACGGAGACCCAGCGGCGGATCCCCTTGTCCCCGAGGAGGGTGAGGGCCTGCCGGATCGAGCGGATCGGGGCGCGCCACCCGAAGAGGACCGAGTTGACGTAGCGCAGGAGGCGGTAGGCGAGGGCGATCTCGTGCTTGATCAGGGTCTCGAGCTGGTCGAGGTCGAGCTTCGGCTGGTGGATCTCGCGGAGGAGCTCGAGGTTGAGCGCCTCGACCGCCGGGACCTCCTCCCGCTCGAGGATGATCGGCTCGCAGAAGAAGTAGCCCTGGAAGTAGTCGTACCCGTCGTCCCTCGCCTGCTCGTAGGCCTCGTGGGTCTCGACCTTCTCGGCGAGCATCCGGATCCCGCGCGGCTTGAACTTCTCGACCATCTCGCGGCGGACCTCGGGAGGGGTCGTGAGGAGGCAGATCTTGACGATGTCGGCGAGGCCGAGGAGGGGCTCGTAGCGCTCCGCGTAGACGAAGTCGTCGAGGATGAGGGGGTAGCCCTCCTTCTTCAGCTTCTCGCACGCGGCGAGGACCTCGGCGTCGGGCTCGATCCCCTCGAGGATCTCGACCCCGATCAGGCCGGCGGGGAGGAGGGAGACGTAGTCGCGGACCAGGACCTCGCGCGTGACGTTGATGAAGGCGCGCTTCCCCCCCGTGAGCGTCTCCAGGCCGAAGAGGGAGACGCTGTCGGCGATCAGCTTGCAGGTGGCACGATCGGAGTCGGGGTAGCGGAAGGTGTTCATCTCCCCGGAGCGGAACAGGAGCTCGTAGGCGTAGACCTCCCTGCGCCGGTCGAAGATCGGCTGACGGGCGAGAAAGGTGCGCACGGAGCTTCGAGCGCCGCGGCCGCGGGGGGCCGCCCTCCTGGTCGGACGTGGAGTATCGAACCGGGGCGACGCCCTCCTTAAGAAGGGCGACCCGGGCCCCCCGATACAATCCCGTCCGTGCGCGTGCGCATCCGCCTCTTCGCGGGGTGGCGAGACCGCCTCGGCGAGGAGGAGGTCCTCCTCGAGGGGCTCCCCCCCGACGCGACGGTCGAGTCCGCCCGGGCCCGGCTCGAGGAGCGCTGCCCCGCGCTGCGGGGGCTCCCCGCCGCCGTCGCCGTGAACCTCGTCCAGGTCCCGCCGGATCGACCCCTCCGCGAGGGGGACGAGGTCGCGTTCCTCCCCCCCGTGAGCGGCGGATGAGCGCCTCCTTCGCCCTCGCGGCCGACCCGATCGACCCCGTCGCCCTCGTCGAGGGGGTGCGGACCGACGAGGACGGGGCGCTCGCGACCTTCCTCGGGACCGCGCGCGTCGTCTCCCGGGGTCGCCGGGTGGTGCGCCTCGAGTACGAGGCCTACGAGCCGATGGTCCGGGCGGAGATGGACCGCATCCTGGCCGAGACGCGCGAGCGCTTCCACGTCGGCGCGATCCGCGTCGTCCACCGCCTCGGCGTGGTCCCGATCGGGGAGGCCTCGGTCGGCATCGTCGTCGCCGCCCCGCACCGGGCCGACGCGCTCGGGGCCTGCCGGCACGTGATCGACCGGATCAAGGAGCGCGTCCCGATCTGGAAGAAGGAGGTCTTCGAGGACGGCTCGGAGTGGGTGGGGGAGGGAGCGTGAAGGGGAAGGGAGCGAGGACCCCGCGGATGCGGGTCGTCACGATCCCCGTCGGACCCTTCGTGATGAACTGCACCCTCCTGCGGGACGAGGAGACCGGGAAGGGGATCGTCCTCGACCCGGGGGACGAGGTGGAGACCGTCGCCCGCGCGGTCGAGCGGGAGAAGATCGAGGTGGTGGCCCTCGTCGGAACCCACGGCCACCTCGACCACGTCGGGCGGGCGGCGGAGCTGAAGGAGGCGTTCGGGGCCCCCTTCCTGTTCCACAGGGAAGACCGCTGGCTCCTCGAGCACCTCGGGGAGCAGGGGCGGATGTTCGGGCTCGGGGCGCTCCGGGAGGCCTCCGTCGACCGGTGGCTCGAGCAGGGCGACCGGGTCGAGTTCGGCTCGATCTCCCTCGACGTGATCCACGCCCCGGGGCACTCCCCGGGCTCGATCTGCCTGCTCGGAGAGGGGCGCCTCTTCGCCGGGGACGTCCTCTTCCAGGGCTCGGTCGGCCGCGTCGATCTCTGGGGCGGGGACGGGGCGACCCTCGTTCGCTCGATCAAGGAGAGGCTCTTCCCCGTCGGCGACGCGGTCGTCGTCCACCCGGGCCACGGACCGCAGACGACGATCGGCGAGGAGCGCCGGTCGAACCCGTTCGTCGGGGAAGGCGCGCGCGGGCTCGGCTTGTGAGGGGGAGGGGGCGCGGCTAGAAGCGCCCGCTCGGATGGAACGCGAGAGCCTCGACGTCGACGTCCTCGTCCTGGGGGCCGGCCCCGCGGGCCTCGCGACGGCGATCCGCCTCCGACAGATCCTGGAGGCGAAGGGGGAGGAGGCGAGCGTCCTCGTCCTCGAGAAGGGGGAGGAGGTCGGCTTCCACTCCCTCTCGGGCGCGGTCATGGATCCGCGCGGGATGAGGGAGCTGATTCCCGACTTCCTCGGGAAGGGGTTCCCGACGGAAGGGATCGTCGTCCGCGATCAGATCCGGTTCTTCACGGCCCGGAACTCGATCGGCGTGGGGGAGAGGTTCCTGCCGAGGGATCTCCGCAACGGGGGGAACCACGTCGTCTCCCTCTACCGCGTCGTGCGGTGGATGAAGGAGCAGGCCGAGGCGCTCGGCGCCGACGTCTATCCGGGCTTCGCGGGGGCCGAGGTCCTCCTCGGCGAGGGCGGAGCGGTCGCCGGCGTCCGGATGAGGGACTCCGGGATCGACCGGAAAGGGGAGAAGAAGGCGAACTTCCAGGCCGGGATGGACGTGCGGGCGAAGGTCGTGGTCTTCGCCGAGGGCCCGCGCGGATCGCTTTCCAAGGATCTGACGGCGCGCGCGCGCCTCGACGAGGGGCGAAATGCCCAGGTCTACGCGACCGGCCTGAAGGAGGTCTGGGAAGTCCCGTGCGACCTCGCCGGATCCGTGGTCCACACGCTCGGCTGGCCCCTCGACTCCTCGAAGTACGGAGGCGGGTGGATCTACGGGATGGGGGGCCGGCGCCTCTCGATCGGGTTCGTCGTCGGCCTCGACTACGGGGATCCCCGCTTCGACCCGCACGAGGCCTTCCAGCGCTGGAAGACCCACCCCTTCGTCGCGGACCTCCTCGAGGGGGGCACCCTCCTTCGTTACGGAGCGAAGACGATCCCGGAGGGGGGCTACTTCGCGATGCCTCGCCTCTACGGGGACGGATTCGTCCTCGTCGGCGACGCGGGGGGATTCCTGAACGCCCGCCGTTTGAAGGGGATCCACCTCGCGATCAAGTCGGGGATGCTCGCCGCCGAGGCGATCGCGGAGGCGCTCGCGGCCAAGGACTTCTCCGCCGCGCGGCTGCGCCGCTACGAGGACCTGTTCGAGGTCTCCTGGGCGAAGGAGGAGCTCTGGTCCTGCCGCAACTTCCGCCAGGCCTTCTCGCCGGGCCTCTGGCCCGGGATCCTCCGCGCCGGCCTCCAGCTCCTCCTCGGCGGCCGGATCCTGAGCGCGCGGCTCACCTCGAAGATCGACCCCGCCCACTACCGCCGGCTCGACGGGAGCCCGGCGCCGGCCCGGATCCCCTTCGACGGCAAGCGGACGTTCGACAAGCTGACGGACGTCTTCCACTCCGGGACGGTCCACGAGGAGGACCAGCCCGCGCACCTCCAGGTCCTCGACCCGAAGGTCTGCGCCGAGCGATGCGAGAAGGAGTACGGCAACCCCTGCCAGCACTTCTGCCCGGCGAAGGTCTACGAGTGGATCGAGGGGCGCCTCCGGATCAACGCGGCGAACTGCGTACACTGCAAGACCTGCGACGTGGCCGATCCGTACCAGGTGATCCGCTGGGTCGTCCCCGAAGGAGGGGGCGGACCCAAGTACGTCGACCTCTAGAGCCATGCCCCCCCTCCGATTCTCCCCCCACGACACGATCCCCAAGCGCTTCCGGACGCCTCTCCTCGTCGCCTTCGGCTTCGAGGGGGAGGCCCCCGACCTCCCCTCGGGAACCGACCTCCCCGAGCGCGCCCGCAAGGACTTCGACGGGAAGGCGCGCTCGGCCCTCCTCGGCTACGGGGCGGCGGGCGACGGTCCGGAGCGGATCCTCCTCGTCGGGCTCGGGAAGAAGGCGAAGGTCGGCCCGGAGGAGATCCGGCGCGCGTCGGCCGGGGCGTTCCACCGGGCGAGGGAGTTGAAGCTGCCCGGATACGCGGTCCACCTCGACCCGGCCCTGGCGGAGCAGGTGAGCCGGCGCCCCCTCGCCCTCGCCCTCGCGGAGGGGGCCGTCCTCGCCTCCCACCGGATCGGTCTCTTCCGCACGGGGAAGGAGAGCGACAAGGAGGAGGGACCGGGGGCGGTCGACGTCTTTCTCGAGAAGGGGGGGGCCGCCTTCCGCGACGGCCTCGAGGCCGGGCGCGTCGGCGCCGAGGCGCAGAACTACGCCCGCTCCCTCGCGAATCGCCCGGCGAACACGAAGACCCCCGCCTTCCTCGCGTCGGAGGCGAAGCGGATCGCGCGGGAGACCGGCGCCCGCTGCCAGGTCCTCCTCGAGGCGGACTTGAAGCGCCTCGGGATGGGGGCGCTCCTCGGCGTCGCCAAGGGCTCGGATGAGCCCCCCCGGCTCATCGTGCTCCGCTCCCGCCCGGCGAAGGAGCGCGTCGCGATCGTCGGGAAGGGGATCACGTTCGATTCGGGAGGGATCTCCCTCAAGCCCCCGAAGGGGATGGAGGAGATGAAGTACGACATGTCCGGCGGGGGCGCGATCCTCGGCCTCTTCAGCGCCCTCCCCTCCCTCGGGCGCCTCCCCTTCGAGGTGGTCGGGGTGATCCCGGCGACCGAGAACCTCCCGGGGGGCGGGGCGCAGAAGCCGGGCGACCTCGTCACCGCCTTCAACGGCAAGACGATCGAGGTCCTGAACACGGACGCCGAGGGGCGTCTCATCCTGGCCGACGCCCTCGCCTGGACGGTGAAGGAGTTCGCGCCGAAGGTCATGGTCGACCTCGCGACCCTCACGGGGGCCGTGATCGTCGCGCTCGGTCACGAGGCCTCGGGCCTGATCGGGACCGACCGCCGCCTCGTCGACGACCTCAGGGCGGCCGGCGAGGCGACGGGGGAGCGGCTCTGGGAGCTCCCGCTCTGGGACGAGCACCGCGAGCAGATGAAGGGGGAGGTCGCGGACCTGAAGAACATCAACGGCGCGGGCGAGGGGGGCGGCACGATCGCGGGCGCGGCCTTCCTCTCCCACTTCGTCGGCGACACTCCCTGGGCCCATCTCGACATCGCGGGGACCGCCTGGGGCGGCCGCGACCGCGGCTACTACAAGAAGGGGGCGAGCGGGGTGGGGGTGCGCCTCCTCCTCGAGTTCCTCCGCGCGCGCGCGGCGCGTTGAGCCCCGCGGAACCCTTGCCGCCGAGGCTCCCGGAACGTTCCTCTTGGCTCGGAAGAACGAGTACGACACCCGGAAGTGGCAACTCCAGCGCCCTCCGAACCCCACGAATGAGGAGTGTATCCAGGCGGCGCAGAGCTTGGACGCTGGCCTTCCTCTGCCCCCTGGCTGGTCCATCGTCTCGTACGACGGCCGCATCGAGGGCTGGCGCACCGGGAGGGTGACCAGAGACGGGAAGCACCACTTCATCGCCGTGCGCTCCGACGACCTCGCGACCAAGCTCGAGACCGCGACGCTCAAGGTGGATGGGGTCGTGGTGTTCACGGCGACGCGTGCCAATGGCGCGATCGTGGACACGCCTGATGGACCCGTCGCCACCCTCTCCGGATTCACGCCCATCGTGCCGAATACGACGATCGAGCTCGGGTGGACGAATGCCGCCGGGGTTGCCTGCAGCGAAACTGTCACGCTCCAGTAGCCCCCGTTCGTCGCCGGACGAGATCGGGAAGCGGCAGCGATCGCGCGGAAGGGGCGCGACAACCCCGCGTTGAGCCCGCCACGCGTGAGCCTCGGCGCGCACATGTCCGTCGCGGGGGGGACGCCCCTCGCCCCCGAGCGCGGGGCGGCGTTCCGCTGCACGGCGATCCAGGTCTTCACGAAGAACGGGAACCAGTGGGGGGAGCGCGAGGTCTCCCGGGAGGAGGGGGAGGCCTTCCGCGCCTCGATGGCCCGTCACGGCGTCGAGGCCGTTCTCTCCCACGACTCCTACCTCATCAATCTCGCGGCCCCCGGCGTGGACCTGCGGAAGAAATCGCTCCGCTCCTTCCTCGCGGAGGTGCGCCGCTGCGCGGCGCTCGGGATCCCCTCCCTCGTCTTCCATCCCGGCGCGCACGTCGGCGAGGGGGAGGCGGCCGGGATCCGGCGCGTCGCCGCCGGCCTGCGCGAGACGCTCCGGCGGACGGAGGGGCTCCCCGTGGCCCTCGCGATCGAGACGACGGCGGGGCAGGGCTCCTCCCTCGGACACACCTTCGAGCACCTGCGGGACCTGATCGACGGGGCAGGGGCGGGGCCCCGGCTCGGCATCTGCTTCGACACCTGCCACGTCCACGCCTCGGGGCGCGACCTCTCGACCGAGGAGGGCGTGGCGCGCTGCTTCGAGGACTTCGACCGGATCGTCGGGCTCGGGCGCCTCCGCGCCTTCCACCTGAACGACTGCAAGAAGCCGGCGGGAAGCCGGGTCGACCGCCACGAGCACATCGGGCGGGGCACGATCGGCCTCGCCGGTTTCCGCGCGCTCGCGCGCGACCGGCGGTTCGCCCCGCTCCCGAAGGTCCTCGAGACGCCGAAGGGGCCCGACCCCGTCTCGAAGCGCGAGTGGGACGCCGTGAACCTCGAGAGGCTGCGCCGTCTCGGGATGCGGTGAACATCCGAGCGGGATAAACTGCCGGCCTCCGGGATCGAACATGAGACACGCGATCTCGTTGCGGCGCTATTTCCTCGGGCCTTCGCTGCTCCTCCTCCCGATCCTTCTCGGGGGCCCGGCGGCTCGAGGACAGGGCTATCCCCTGTGGCAGGCGAACGGGTCGGCCCTCTACGACCAGATGGGCCATTCCGTGGCGCCCGCCGGGGACGTGAATGGGGACGGCTTCGCTGACGTCCTGGTCGGGGCCATCCACGCGGTGAACGTCGGGCCGGGGCAGGCCCTTGTCCTCTCCGGAGCGACGGGCCTCCCGCTCCTCACGTTCACGGGAACGGCCGGGCCCGACACCCACTTCGGGAAGTCGGTGGCGGGGCTGGGAGACCTGACCGCGGACGGCGTCCCGGACCTCGTCATCGGCACCGAGAAGATGGAGGCCGGCGGCGTCCCCCACGTGGGACAAGCCCGGGTGTATTCCGGTGCGGACGGGACCGTCGTCTACACCTTCCAGGGGGTCGGTGACTACGACTGGCTCGGGAGGTCCGTGGCGGCCGCAGGCGACCTCGACGCCGACGGCGTTCCCGACTTCCTCCTCGGCCGCCCCGGCGCGGACGCCGGAGGGATCCCCGGACGGGGGGAGGTCCAACTGCGCTCGGGCGCGACGGGGACCCTCCTCCTCTCCCTCCTCGGGCCCGAGGCGTGGGCCTACCTCGGGTGGTCCTGCGCGAGCGCGGGAGACGTGGACGGGGACGGAGTCCCCGACGTCGTCGCGGGGGCCCCGTTCGCCAACCCCGGAGGCCTTCTCCACGCCGGACAGGCGATGGTCTTCTCCGGAACGACCGGCCTGACGATCCACACGTTCAGCGGCGTCGTGGCGGACGGGCGTCTCGGCTGGTCGGTCGCGGGCGGGGGCGACGTGGACGGGGACGGAGTCCCCGACCTCGCCGTCGGCGTCCCCCAGGGGGAGGTCCTGGGCACGGCGACGGGGACGGGCTCCGCGAACGTGTTCTCCGGCGCGGATGGCTCCACGATCCACACCCTCCAGGGCGATGCAGTCGGGGACCGCTTCGGGTTCTCCGTCGGGTTCGGCGGGGACCTCGACGGGGACGGGACTCCGGAGCTGCTCCTCGGCGCGCCGGCCGCAGATCCCTCGGGGCTCCTCGACGCGGGGAAGCTGCTCGTCCTCGCCGGGGGGAGCGCAGCCCCGATCTTCGAGCTCCAGGGCGCCCCCGGCGACTACCTCGGCTTCGCGGCGGCGGCGGCGGGGGACATGAACGGCGACGGCTTCCCCGATCTGATCGTCGGGGCGAGCCAGTCCTTCCCCTACCCCGCCACCGGCGCCGGCTACGCCCGAGCGATCTCCCCCGTCGGGATCCCCGTCGGATCCTCCATCTTCGGGGCCGGATGCGCGGGGGCGGGCGGGCTCCCGCCTCGGATCTCCACCTCCGGCGGCGCACCCGCTCCCGGGAATGCCCAGTTCGGCGTCGTCCTGTCGCAGGCCCCGGGCGGCTCGATCGCGGCGCTCTTCCTCGGGACGCTCCCGATCCCGGCCGGGGTTCCGGTCGGGGGTTGCGGCGTCCACATCGGCGGGGGAATCCTCCAGGTCGGAGCGCCTCTCGTTCTCGCCGGCGCGCCCGGGACGGCGGGAGCGGGATACCGCATCCTGAGCGCCCCGGTCCCCGCCCTCCCCGGCCTCGCGGGCGCCACCTTCTTCCTACAGTGGGCCGTCCTCGACGCCGCGGGTCCGAACGGGCTCTTCACGCTCTCGGACGCGCTCGCGCTCACGATCCCGTAAGGGGCCCTCGGGGATGCGGCGCCTCGGCTTGCGCCGATAGATCCCTCTCCCCCCTCCCCCCGCCTCCCGGCGGGGAGTACCCTCCCCAGCCATGCAGCGGAAGCCGGCCGTCGTCTCCTTCCTCACCTGCGACCACGTCGTGCGGGATGCGACGACGAACCGCATCTCGCTGATCAACCTGATCCACGAGCTCTACGCCTTCTCCTTCCCCGTCTTCCATCCCCACCTCGAGGTCTACGCCTGCCTGACCGACGCCCAGGGGGACTACGTCTTCGAGCTCTCCCTCCTCGACGCCGCGACCGACCAGGCGATCGGCGCGGGGAAGAGCCCGCCGCTCAAGATCCCGACGCCGCTCGCGATCGTCGACCTCGACATGAAGCTCGGGACCGTCCAGTTCCCGAAGGAGGGGAAGTACGAGTTCCGGCTGACGGCGAACGGGGAGTTCCTCCAGCGGAAGGAGTTCGCCGTGCGGAAGGTCCAGCCGCGGCCGGTCCCTCCGCCGGCTGCGCCGCCGAGCGGGTAGGGGCCCGTGCCGGAGCGCCTCCGCGGGAACCGGCGAGGAGGCGAAAGAGGCCTCGTGGAACTGCCCGAGGCGCAACGGGTTCGGCGAGGGAACTCCGCGATGTGCGCCTTTCTCCCGTGAGAAAGGCGACGTGAAGGGTTTCCACAGGGAACTCCGACCCGATGCGGAATAATCTAGGTAGGTCCGTCCCGTTCTCTCGGATGCACAGGGGGGCGTCGTCCTCAAGGCCTTGTTCCTCGAGGCTCGGGGGACCGGCGGATCGAGCCGTGGGGAGCGCCGCCGCTCGAAACGCCGATGCCGGAAGCCAATCGTCGACCTCGAAAAGGGGGACGGGCAAGTCCGAGGGCACATGGAGTACAAGTTCCGGGTGACGCCGAAGTGAGAGTCCCTCCAGCGAAAGGAGTTCGCCGTGCGGAAGGTCCAGCCGAGGCCGACGCCGGGAAACCAGCCGGCGGGCCCGAGAGGGAAGGCGTGGGCGAGGCCGAGCCGCCGGCCGATTGACACCCGAACCTGCGACCGGCAGACTCCCGGATGCTGTATCTGCTCCGGTTCGTGGAGGTGTGCGATGAAGCTCTCGACGCTGGTTGTTGGCGGCATGCTCGCGGCGTCGGCCCGATCGCAGAGCCCGCCCTGGTTTACAACGGGCCCCGTCGGCGGGAGGATTCGGGAGATCGAAATCAACCCGCTCGCCATCTTCGTCGGGGGCAATCGAATGACGCCTCACTTCGGTTTCGTCAACGCGTGGTCGCGGATTCGCGAGGCGTCTGGACTTCCGCCGAACGCACGAGACTTCGCCTGGAGTCCAGTCAATCCTTCGATCCTGTACGCCGCGAACATGGAACAGGAACTCCTGACGGGAGGCGTTTTTCAGACCGCCGATGGGGGGGCGACGTGGGTGGAATTGACATCTGGGCTCTCCGTCAAGGGGAAGGAGTATCGGGCGGCCGCGTGCAACCCGACGAACTCCGTCACCGCCTACGTCGGAAACACGGCCTCTGCGCCGGCCCCCGCCCAGGGAGTCTACGTGACGTCCGATGGCGGCGCCACGTGGGCGCACACGTCCCTTGCGCAGTTCGTGAATGCGCTAGCGGTGAGCCCGACCGATCCAGACACGGTTTTCGCGGCCACCAATGGCGGAGTCTTCAGCACCGAGGATGGCGGCTCGAACTGGGCGCAGGTCAGCCCCGGCTCAAGCTTCGACATCGTCGTGCATCCCCTAGGCACGGAGGTCTATGCCGTCGGAGATGGTGGCGTGACCAGAAGCCTGGACGGGGGTCACAGCTGGTCCCAAGCCGGCTCCCTCCCCAGCAGTTTCGTCGGGCGAGGGGTTAGCCTGGCGCCGACGGCTCCTCTGACCACTGTCTTCGCCTCCGGAGCGGACAACAGTCCACCCGCGCTTTTCTCGAACGACGGCGTCATCCATCGGAGTACCGATGCGGGGACGACCTGGACACAGCTTTCGACGGTTTTTCCGCACAACCCGTGCGAAGCGGTCGCTGTCGACCCAGTGTCGAACAACACGCTATACGCCGGCGTCGACGGACGGGGCTTGTTCCGCAGTCTGGACGCCTTGGCGCCCAACCCCACGTTCTCGGATGTGAACGGTGGCCTCATTGGGACACGGGTTCTCGAGATCGCGGCGCAGGTCCAGGTCATCGGTCCTGGATCAGACAAGGTTTTCGCGGGGGGCGACTCGAGGACGGTGTGGTTCCGGGACCCGACCACCGGGGTGTGGACGGCGAACGATGTGCCCGACATTCCGAATGGGTGCAACGGGTGGGCGCCGATTGGCGCGATCGCTTTCGATCCGGACGTGCCCCAGAACCGTGTCTACGTCGAAGATTGCCAGCGGATCCAGTTCAGCGATGACGACGGAGCGACGTGGTCTCCTACGGTCTCCGGGTTTGGCCTAGGAAATGACGTCACGGAGATTGCGGTTGGCCGTGGGATCGCGCCTGGCAGCGGTCAGTCCTTCAGTACCCTCTTGGTGGGAACCGCCACAGGCGCGTTCCGCTCGACAGATGGCGGGCTCACGTTTCAGGCCGTGGCAGGGTCGCCAGCCTTCGTCGAAGACTTTTCGTTCGTGTTGCAGTATCCGAATGTCCCGACGATTCTCGCCGCGGTCCCGACTCCGGCGGCGGGGGTAGGAGGCATGTGGATCAGCGTGAATGACGGGCAGGCGTGGACTCGCCCTGCGAATGCTGGTCTCCCGTCCCCGGAACTCTCGACGGCGTTCGACGTCTCCGGCGCGGGCGCCGAGATCTATGGAGGCTCATCGACCGGCACCCTGGAGGGAGTCTATCGATCGACGGACTTCGGGGCTAGCTGGACGCTGACGCCCCTGGGTGGTCTGACGTCGCTTCAACGCCAGGTCGTTGGAGTGACGATCGGAGCGGGCGGTTCGGTGCTCGCTTCCACACGGGGCGGCGTCCTGCGGACGACGAATCAGGGGACGACGTGGACAGCGTTCAGCAATGGGCTTTTCAACACGAGGTGCGGGAAGATCGCGGTTGCGGGGGTTGCAGGTTCGATGTTCAACTACGTCGCCACGGAGGGCGGCGGTGTTTCGCGAGTCCCGCGGTAGGAGTGCTTGAGATGATCCCTCCCGGAGCAGCGAGACGCGGAGTGGAGTGGTGGTGGGTCGCGGGGACGGCTACTCTATTGCTTGGTTCCGTGGCCCGTGGACAGTCCCTGGTGCAGGTTTGGGAGCCGTCGGGGGGCGTGCTCGATTTTTGCCCCTTGGCGGATCTCGATGGAGACGGGGCGACCGATGTCGCGCTGGGTAGGCCCATCGAGCCTGCGGTTCTCGGGATCGTGAACATCCGATCCGGGGCGACCGGCGCGTTGCTGGGGCAGGTGACGGGAGTCGGGATCGGGATCACGGATCAGGGGGGCTTCGGGGAGACCTTGGCACCGCTCGGTGACGTGACCGGTGACGGTATCCCTGAGTTTCTGGCGGGGGTCTCGAGCGTGTTCAGTACGACTAGCACCGTGGTTTCAGGGAAGGTCGCGGTCGTGTCTCCGGTGGGTCCATCCCTGGTTCGGATACTGACGAACGGGGTCCCCGGGGACCAGTTCGGTATCCAGGTCGCGGGTGGGCTCGACGCGAACGCGGACGGGTGGCCGGACGCGATCATTTCATCCTTCCCGTCTCCGGTTCCTGGTCTAGTTGCGCCGGGACAGGTGAACCTGTTTGACGTGGTCTCGGGATCGCTCCTCTACTCGGTGACGGGAAGTGCGTCGCAGCAACTCCTCGGGACGATACGCGTCACGGGATGGGACGACCTCGACGGAGATGGCCACGACGATTGGGCTGCGACCCGGAACGTCGTGAATCTGAATCTGATTGAGGTCCCGGCCTTCTCGGGAGCGACTGGGGTGGAGCTGTTCAGCTCGAATCCGCCGGTCGGGTTCGGGCGGGGGATGGCGACCGTCGCGGACCTGGACTTCGACGGGATCCGGGAGCTGGCCGGAGAGGCGGGGAACCCCGCGAATCCCTTCGTCGGCCAGGTCATGATGTTCTCCGGGACGACGCCGTTCTGGACATTCGCGCCGGTCGGCCCGACGTATCTCCTGGACCTGGGATGGTCCACGGACGACGCGGGGGACGTCGACGGGGACGGCTACACGGACGTCGTCATGGGCGCTCCGTCATCGTGGCAGCCCTCTGGGACGGGGTTTCCAGGCTACGGGGCGGTCGTGGTGGCCTCGCCGGCGAGGAACGAGGTGCTCGGAACGATGAACGGGACGGTCCAGTTCGGGGGGATGGGCCTCGTCGTCCACGGGGTGGGGGACATCGACGGGGACGGACTGAGCGACGTCGCGGCGCTCGCGGCGGGGCCCGTGAATGCGTGGAGCCTGAGGCCGACCGGCATCCAGATCGACGGGACGGCGTGTCCGGGTTCGACCGGCACGCGGCCCGTGATCGGGGCGAGCGGGACCGCGACGGTGGGTGGGACGGTGACGATCTTCCTCTCGAGGGTCCCCCCGGTCGTCCCCGCCCTGCTCCTGTTCGGCCCGGCCGCGAACAACTGGGGTGGCGTGCCCCTCCCGATCGACCTCGCGTCCTTCGGCCTTCCGGGATGCATGCTCGCCGTGCCGACCCTGGGTGCCGTCCCGCTGGTCACCGGGTTCCGGCCGGGGCCGGGAATCGGTGGGGGGGAGGTGGGGATGGCGGTTCCGAGCGACCCGAGCCTGGTCGGGGGGTCCGCCGCCTTTCAGTGGTATGCCGCCGACCCGGGGCCCGGCGCCTTCCCGGGGGTGACGACGAGGCGGCTCGTCGCGACCGTCCAGTAGGGCGAGGGAGTCTGGGTGGGGGAGCCGGGACTCGAACCCGGACGGCCTCTCGGCCGGGGGATTTTAAGTCCCCTGCGTCTGCCGGTTCCGCCACTCCCCCGCGCGGAAGGAACCTTGATGGAGGCGGCACCCGGATTCGAACCGGGGCTGGAGGATTTGCAATCCTCTGCCTTACCGCTTGGCTATGCCGCCGCTCGCGCGGATACGCGCGGAGAGGTCGGGAGGATAGCAGGCGGGAGACCCGCGAAGGAGGCGGGCCCGCCTAGTCCCCGAATAACTTCTTGAAGGCGTCGCGGCCCGTGCCCTTCTCCGGAGTCGAGCCCCGGAGGTCGGGCTTCTCGGACCCCGCGCCGACGAAGTCGAACTCGTCGCACCAGTTCTGCGCCATCGCGTCGCGGGGGGGGTCGGCCGTCGGGCTGATGCAGACCCCGCGCCGGCCGTCCCACTCGAAGGCGCGGCAATGCCGGCAGGAGTGGAGGAACTGGCCGCACCCCGCGCAGCGGTCGTGGAAGCGCGGGGGCTCCCCTTCCGGCCACCGGGTGCCGCAGCGGAAGCAAGTGCGCGAGAAGGCCACGACCGGGAGAATGCTACCCCTTCTCCCGCCTTCGTCCATGTCCCCGACCCGCGTTCGCGCGGCGCTCGCGCTCCTCGGTCCTCTCCTCGCCGTCCTCTTCCTGCGCGGCGCGGGCGCGAGGGCCCACCTCCCCTTCGCCGCTCTCGCCTTCGCCCTCCCGTGGGCGGGGGCGGTGGCGGCCATGGGGGGTGGGGGGGTGCGCGCCGGAGCGCTCTCAGCGCTCGCCTCCGCCCCGGCTCTTTTCCTCGCCTTCGCCCTCGGTCGGGGCCCGGCTTCCCTCCTCCCCGGCGCCCTCGCCCTCCTCCTCGCCGTTTGTCTCGCCGCGGCGGGGCTCGCGGAGCGGCTCGGGCCCGCCGGCCCGCCCGTCGCGATCCTCGCGCTCGCGGCGGCGGTCTCCACCCCCTGGTGGTGCGAGCCTCTCCTCCGGTCCCTCGACCGGGCCCCGGCGCGGGCCCGGCTCGCCTCCGCGGCCCTCGCCGCGAACCCGGTCGCGGCCGCCTGCGACCTCTTCGGGACCGACTGGATGCGCCGCGATCGAATGTACGCCGTCTCCTCGATAGGGCCCGACGTCCCCGCGCGCTACCCATCCTGGACGAGCACGGCGCTCGCCTGCGCGTCGGCCGGCGTCCTTCTCGCGCGGCCCCGCCGCGCTGCGGAGTCTCACGCATGAAGCGAAAGGTGTACCTGACCTTCCCCCAGCAGGTGATCCACGAGCCGGTCCTCTACCAGATCGGCAAGGAGTTCAAGGTCATCACGAACATCCGGGGCGCCTCCGTCACGGAGGAGATCGCGATCATGGCCCTGGAGCTGGAGGGGGAGGACCCCGAGATCAATCGCGCCGTCGCCTACCTCAAGGGGCGCGGGATCAAGGTCGAGGAGGTGGCCGGGAAGTGACCTTCCTCGCCCTCCTCTGCCTCTCCCTCCTCGACGAGCAGGCGAACGCCCGCCCTGCCCGGGGAGAGCGCTCCATGGTCGTCGCGGAGCACCCGATCGCCGCGCGCGCCGGCCTCGAGGTGCTGCGCAAGGGGGGGAACGCGGCGGACGCGGCGATCGCGACCGCCTTCGCCCTCGCCGTCGTCTACCCCCAGGCGGGGAACATCGGCGGGGGGGGATTCCTCCTCTGGCGAGGGGCGGACGGCAAGGCGACCTCCTTCGACTTCCGGGAGAAGGCCCCCCTCGCCGCGAAGCCCGACATGTACCTCGACGAGAAGGGGGAGGTCCGGAAGGAGGCGAGCGTCTTGGGCCCGCTCGCGGCCGGGATCCCGGGGAGCGTCGCGGGCCTCTCCTTCGCCCGGGATAGGCTCGGCACGAAGCCCCTCGCGGATCTGATCGCCCCCGCGATCGACCTCGCCGAGAAGGGCTTCCCCGTCGATCCCCACCTCGCCGACGACCTCGCGGGGCACCGCAAGAACCTCGAACGGTTCCCGGCGGCCGCCGCCGTCTTCCTCCCGGGAGGGAAGGTTCCGAGGGCCGGAGAGATCCTGCGCCAGCCCGACCTCGCCCGGACGCTCCGCGCGATCGCGGAGAAGGGGCGGGACGGCTTCTACCGCGGGGAGGTCGCCAAGAAAGTCGTCGAGGGGGTCCGCGCCTCCGGCGGGATCTGGACGGAGGAGGACCTCGCGCAGTACCGCGCCGTCGAGCGGGAGCCGATCCGGGGGGCCTACAACGGCCACGAGGTCCTGACGATGGGCCCTCCGTCCGGCGGAGGGGTATTCCTCCTCCAGTCCCTCGCCATCCTCGAGGGGCTCGGCCTCGACGGGACGGGGCCGGGATCCTCCCTCTCGATCCACCTCCTCGCGGAGACCTTCAAGCGCGCCTTCGCCGATCGGGCCCTGTTCCTCGGGGACGAGGACTTCGTCCCGGTCCCGATCGACGCGCTCCTCTCCGGGGAGCGCATGAGGGAGTTGCAGGCGCAGGTGGACCCGCTCCGGGCCACGGATCCGGAGCCGCCCGCCGTCCCGGGGCACGGCGGCAAGCCCCGCCTCTCGCGGAGGGAGGGGGAGCACACGACCCACCTCTCCGTCGTCGACGCCTCGGGCAACTGCGTCTCCCTGACGACGACGATCAACGACTACTTCGGCTGCCACTTCGTCGTGCCGGGGACGGGCTTCCTCCTGAACAACGAGATGGACGATTTCGTCTCGAACCCGGAGTCCGACAAGACGCCCAACCGGATCGAACCCGGCAAGCGGATGCTCTCCTCCATGACGCCGACGGTCGTCTCGAGGGAGGGGAAGCCGCTCTGGGTCCTCGGGACTCCCGGCGGGACGCGGATACCGGCGACGCTCACCCAGGTACTCGTCAACCTGATCGACCACGGGATGGATCTCTCGCGCGCGGTCCGGGCGCCGCGGATCCACCAGACCTGGGCCCAGGCGACGAGGCAGGGGGAGTACGAGTCCGACACGCTCGAGGCGGAGCCGCTCGCCCTCCCCGCCGACGTCCGCTCGAACCTCGAGAGGCGTGGCCACCGCGTGGTCGAGAGGAAGTCTTCCTTCTGCTCGGTCCAGGCGATCGCGATCCTGCCCGACGGGACGCGCGTAGGGTTCAGCGACCCGCGGCGGGGGGGGACGGCGGCCGGGGAGTAGGGGTCCCGACCCGTCTTCCGCGCGGACGAGGCGCGAGCGGT
>JAKEFM010000049.1 GCA_022616055.1 Planctomycetota bacterium | reverse complement strand
GATGAGTCCGGAGCCCGCGCCCCGCCCTCCCTCGGGCGCCTCCGGACTCATCCCGCGTCCCCCACCCAGCCGTCGCCCGCCCGTTGTCGCACTTTGGGGGATCCTGCGTTCTAGGTACCAAGGACGTCGAGTCGCCCCTCGGCAACTCTCACTGTCGGGGAGCCGGGATCTCCGCGAGCCCGGGGAGCCCCGGCCCGAGCGCACGGTCGTCCGAAGGAGGGTCCCATGCCCCGAGCCCCGAGAAGGAAGTCCGAGGCCCCCGAGAAGAGATGGTCGATGCTCGCGTACATCGCGGGGGACAACAACTTGAGCGACTTCGGCCTCCAGGACATCCAGGAGATGTGCGACGTGGGGGCTTCGCCCGAGGTCCACGTCGGGGTCGAGATCGACACCTACGGGGAGCACGAGGGGTCCGTCCGCTACGAGATCACCGAGCCCGACTGGACGGGGACGGCGCACCGCACGGTCATCGAGCGGCTCCCGGAGCACGATAGCGGCGACCCCGAGTCCCTCCGCGCCTTCCTCGATTGGGGCCTCCGCCGCTATCCGGCGGACCACCGCCTCGTCGTCGTCTGGAACCACGGGAGCGGGTTCCGCGCGATCCGCCGGGACATCGGCTACGACGACTTCGGCTCCTCCATGGACATGTCCGACCTCGAGATGGCGTTCCGGAAGGCGGGGATCACCCCGACGAGGAGGATCGGGGTCCTCGGCTTCGACGCGTGCCTCATGAGCATGCTCGAGATCGCCCACCACTTCCGCGACCAGGTCGAGGTCCTGGTCGGCTCCCAGCAGACCGAGCCCGGGGACGGTTGGCCCTACGACGAGGTCCTGAGGAGCGTCAAGGCATCGGGCAGCCCGGCGGATCTCGCCCGGAGGATCGTCGAGGTCTACATCAAGAGCTACCGGGACCAGGGGATGGGCAACGTGACGCAGTCCGCGATCGACCTCGGCGAGACCGACGCCGCGATCGACGCTCTCGACGCACTGGGGAAGAGGCTCGCCGCGGCCATCGGCGCGCACCGGGCCGCGGTCCGCAGCGTCCGGATGGCGAGCCAGACCTTCCGCTACGCCGACTACGTCGACCTGATCCACCTCGGGAACCTTCTCGCCGCGAGGGTCCCGGATCCGCAGGTCGCGGCGGCGGCGCAGGAGGCCGTCGAGAAGGCCCGGGCGAGCATCCTCACCTCGGGCACCTTCGGCCAGGCCGTCGCGAACGCCAACGGCCTCTCCGTCTGGTTCCCGTCGGACCCGGATCTCTACCTCGACTACCGCGCGAAGTACACGGCGCTCGACTTCGCCTCGACGCGCCCCGGCTGGATCGAGTTCCTCGACGCGTATCATTCGTAGGGCCCCCGGCACGCCATGCCTCCTGGTTCTTCCCCCGAGGGAGGGAGCAAGCCGGGCCCCGAATCGAAGGGCGCCTGGGCCCTCGCCGGATCGGTCGCGATCCTGGCCGCCGGGGTCCTCCTCCTCTTCGTCCTCCAGAAACGGCTGGGGCTCGCGGGCGAGGCGAGCTTCGTCGCCCTCCTCGTCCTCCCTCTCGTCGTCTACCTCGCGCTCTCCGGGCGGCTCGCCGAGTTCAAGGCCGGGCCGATCGAGGCCAAGCTCCGCCAGCTTGCCGGCGAGTCCGTCGGGGCGAGCTTGGACTTCCTCCCCGTGAGCGAGGAGGTCGGAGCGATCGTCCAGGAGATCGAGGTCGTCGCGAAGGGGGGCCTCTCGCAACTGCCCCAGGTCCTGGAGGTGCTCGACCGGGAGCGGGCTCCGGTCCTCTACCTGACCCTGGGACAGCTGTACGTCCCCGGCGCGCTCGTCCGCTACCTGGACACATTGGGCCAGCTCCGCAGGTTCAAGTTCGTCGTCGTGACGAAGCCGTCGGGCGAGGTCGTCTGCTACATGCCCCAGTACACGCTCCGGCACCTGCTGACGCTTCCGGTCCGGAGCCAGACGCTTCTGGCCTTCATCCAGTCGGGGCGGGAGGAAGAACTCCGGAGGTACCCGGGGATGCGCGCGACGTACCTGAGCCCCGCTTCGACGACGAAGGAGGCGCTCAAGAAGATGACCGACCAGGGGCTCGAGTCGCTCCTCGTCCTTGACGAGCGGGGTCGGTTGGCCGGGATCGTCGAGAGGGACCAGGTGGTGGGGAAGCTCCTGCTCGGCCTCGCTTCGTGATCCCTCGCGAGCCCGACCGCGCACGACCGCTCGCCGCGCGGACCGGCCCGCGGGGACGGATCCCTCCCAACGACGAATCTCGATGAAGACCCGCCTCCCCCGAGGTCGCCCCCCGTTCACGATACGTCACGGCGACCGATCTCCCGGCCGCGATCGACCAGACCCTGACGGTCGCGCTCGGGGACGTGGACGGGGACCGCGACCTCGACGCGTTCGTGAGGAACTTCGGACAGAGCCGTCTCGCCATCAACCTCGCCTTCCCGGTGGCCTGGCGGGGGACGCCCAGGGTCGGAAAGCCCCTGACGGTGGACATCCGGGGCCCGGCCCTCGGCGTGTCGCTGGCGAACGCGAGCCTCCCGATCCCCCCCCTCGGCACGCTGCGGCTCGATCCCGCGACGCTGCTCGTCGTGGCGGGCGGCTCCTTCGACCCGCAGGGCCGTGCGAGCCTGCCCCTCCTCGTGCCGCCGAACCCCGCTCTCGTGGGCGGCTCCTTCTTCTGGCAAGCGGTGGTCGGGCCGCCGCCGCTCCTGACCAACCTCGAGGTCACGACCCTCACGGACCTGTAGGGAAGGGACGGTCCTGCTCTCTCTCATGCGGGGAGCGCGACCCCGGGGGATCGACCCGCGAGGGTAGAATGCGCCCCGCTCCGGT
>JAKEFM010000048.1 GCA_022616055.1 Planctomycetota bacterium | reverse complement strand
CCCCCGGACGATGATCGCGACCCTCGCCCTCCTCCTCGCGCAGGAGCCCCCGGCCCCGGGCTCCGACCCCGACGTCGCCGCCGCCCTCGCCGAGATCTCCGAGGCGGAGGTCCGCGCGACGATCGATGCGCTCGCCGCCTTCCACACCCGGCACACCGCCTCGGAGGGTCTCGGCGACCGCGGCATCGCGGGAGCGAGGCACTGGATCCTCGAGCGGCTGCGCGGGGCGAACGCCTCAGGAAGGCTGGAGATCGCCGAGGACCCCTACGACGCCGAATCGCCGCGTCTCGAGAAGACGCGGTCGGCCAACGTGCTCGCGACGCTGCGCGGGAAGACCGACCCGGAGCGCGTCTACGTCGTCTCCGCGCACTACGACTCGCGGGCGCGCGACGTCAAGGACGGGGAGGCGCGGGCGCCCGGGGCCAACGACGACGCCTCCGGGACCGCCGTCGTCCTCGAGCTCGCCCGCGTGCTCGCGAAGAGGGAGTTCGCGGCGACCCTCGTCTTCGCCCTCTACTCCGGGGAGGAGCAGGGGCTCCTCGGGAGCAAGCACCACGCCGGGGCGCTGAAGGAGGGGAAGGCGTTCGTCGACGGGATGGTGACGAACGACATCGTCGGGAACACGACCGGGGCGAACGGCGTGAAGGACTCGAGGACGCTGCGCGTCTTCTCGCGGTCGGCGGAGGGGTCGGACTCCCCGTCCCGCCAGCTCGCGCGCCTCGCGGAGGAGGTCGCCGAGGCCTCCGTCCGCGATCTCGACGTCCGCCTCGTCTTCCGCCTCGACCGCTTCCGCCGGTCGGGGGACCACTCCCCCTTCGACGAGGCGGGGTTCCCCGCCGTGCGCTTCACGGAGCCGAACGAGGACTGGCGCCGCCAGCACGAGGACCTCCGGGAGGAGGGGGGATTCCAGCACGGGGACCTCCCGGAGTTCGTCGACGCGGCCTACGTGGTGAAGGTCGCCCGCGCGAACGGCGCGCTCCTCGCGGGCCTCGCCCGCGCGCCGCGACCGCCCCTCCAGGTCGTGGTCCGGGGCGGGCTGTCGAACGAGACGCGCCTCACCTGGCAGGCCCCGGGAGGGGGGGAGGTCGCGGGGTACGAGGTCCTCTGGCGCGACACGACGGAGGCCCGGTGGACGGGACGCCGGTGGGTCGGGTCGGTCACGGAGGCGAGCGTCCCGGTCCTCCTCGACGACGCGATCCTCGGCGTGCGTGCGGTTTCCCCGGCCGGTCACCGGTCGCGGGCGGCGGTCCCGGCGAGGATGCACTGACGCGGGCGCCCCGCTAGATTCCCCTCGTGAATCGGGCGCGCCTCCTCCCCGCCCTCCTCGCGCTCGCCGGTTGCACGGGCTCGGGGAGCGACGTCGGCCCGGCGTTCGAGTCCGAGTCCGGCACGGTGCTCGGCGGCTGGGTCTTCGCGCCGGGCGGCGCCCCTGTCTCGAGCGCGCTCGTCACGGTGCTCGGCGCCCCGGAGTCGGCCGCGTCCGACCCCTGCGGGCGCCTGCGCCTCGAGGGGCCGCCGACCGGGCCGCAGATCCTCGAGTTCGACGGCCGGAGGGCCGCCGCCGTCGGTTCCGAGAACCTCGGGCGGCTGCGGCTCGCGACGACGATCCCCTCGGCGCGGACGGACCTCCCGGCCCCCGTGGTCCTCCCCGACCTCGACGCGGGCGCCTCCCGGGTCGTGGCGCTCGGTTCCCTCGCCGGGGAGGCCGACCTCGACGCCACGGGCCCGGGCGGGACGACCCTCTCGCTCCTCCTCGATCCGGCCGACGGAGTCCACCCCGCGGCGGTGGTCGCCTTCGCCGACCCGGCGGCGCATCCCGGCGAGACGACCGTGCGCCTCACGATGGTGTCGTTCTCGCCGGGCGACCTACCTCTCCCCGCGTCGGCGCCGGAGAACGGGAGGACCCTCCTCGCCTTCGTCGTCGATCCGCCGGACGTCCTCTTCTCCCCCGGGGCCTCCCTCCGCCTGCCGAACAACTCCGGCCTCCCCCCGGGCGCCTCGCTCGCGCTCCGCCGGCTCGACTTCGACACGGGAACCTGGGTGACGGTCCCGGTCCCCGGCACGGTGGACTCCGGGGGGAGCGCCGTCGAGGTCTGGAACGGCGTGACCGAGGGAGGTCTCCACGCCCTCGTCGACCTCGCGGCCCCGGTCGAGGTCTTCTCGGGTCGCGTCCTCGACGCCTCCCTCGAGCCGATCCAGGATGCGGTCGTCGTCGCGGGGGACGGATCGAGCGGAGTGACGCTTCCCGACGGGACCTTCTCCTTCTCGGCCGCCGCGGTGCCGCCCGACGGCCCGGCGGTCGCCGCCTTCCCTCCCTCGCACTTCACGGCGGGTCGCGCGACCGCCTCGCTCGCGAGCGGCCTCCCCGCGGCGTTCGGGGACCTCGTCCTCCGCTCGCGGGGCGGGGGGCTCGCGCGCGCTCTGGTCGTCTTCCGGGGGGAGGCGCTCGCGGGGGCCTCCCTCGGCCTGGGGTCCGACGAGGCGAACTTCGGCGTCACCCGTTTCTCGGACGCGGAGGGGCGGGGGGAGGTGATCGGGGCTCCCTCGGGCCGCTACTTCGCGAGCGTCGCCTTCGTCCAGGGGGACCGCGTCTTCCGCGCGACCCGGAAGTTCTCCGTCGGGGAGGGGGGCGGGATCTCGAGCGTCCGCATCTTCCCGGACAAGACCCGCTTCAAGGCGCACAAGGTCGACGGGCGGGTCGCCGTCACCGTGCTGCGGGAGGACTCCCTCGCGCCGATCGAGGACGCCTTCGTGATGCTCGGAAGCGACCCGACGGTCACCGCGCGGAGGGACCGGACGAACGAGTTCGGGCGGGCCGTCCTCGAGAAGGCCGGGAAGCAGCCGGTCACGCTGACCGCGGGGTTCGTCTGGACGACGAACGAAGGGGTCCTTCCGACCGGGCCGATGGGAGGTCGCGTCGCCGAGCGCCGGCTCACCGTCTACCGGACGGTGACGGGGGTCGATTCCGAGTCGATCGTGATGCTCCTCCCGGTGCTCGCTCCCGTGGTCCCTTCCTTCGGGAGGGCCGGACGGATCGAGGGGACGGCGGGGGGACTCACGGACCCGGCGGTCGTCCCCCCTTCGAATCCCTCGGGGACCTACGCCGTCGCCCTCGACGGTCACAGGGCCGGAGGGGAGGCGGACCTCTGGGACGTGTTCGGCGAGGGAGGCCTCGACGACGTGCAGATCCCCGAGGGGGAGGACGCCGTCGGTTTCCCGCCGGGGGGAGGGACCGCCGATCTCTCCTACGCCGTCGGCGCGCCGGAGGGGTCCTCCGTGCTCGTCGGCGTCGAGCGCGACTCGGCGGACCCCGACTCCGGGCCGATGACGAGGTGCGGGTTCCTTGCCGGGGTGCCGGTGCAAGCGGGACGGCGGGTGAGCGCGAACCTCTCCCTCAACCTCGTGCCGTCGGAGACCTTCTCCTTCTCCGCGCCCGGCCTCGATCCCGCCGCGCTCGGCTCGCTGCGCGCGATCTTCGCGCCCCTCCTCCCCGGATCGGGGGGCGCCTCCACCCTCGTGCTGGTGGGGGACGTGACGGCGGGCGGGACGCTCGATCCGGTCACCGGGCTCGGCTCGGTCCTCCTCCCGCCAAACGCGGGCCCCCTGGCGGGTGCGACCCGGCTCCTCCGCCTGGATGCCTCCGTCTCCGCCGGCGCCGTCTCCGGGTCCCAGAGCGCCTTCGTGCGGGAGTCGACGAACGACGGGTTCTTCCCGGCCGTCCCGGTCGCCTCGATCCCGACGCCGGGAGGGGCGGACTTCGATCCGGAAGGGATCGGCGTCGCCTGGGTCCCTGCGGTCGGGGCGCGGATCCAGCGGCTTTCCGTGAGCCGGACGGAGGTCGTGACGGAGGGCCTCGTCGACGTCGAGCGGAGCTTTCTCTGGGACGTCTTCATCCCGGGGGGGGCCTCCACATTCGCCTTCCCTCCGCTCCCGCCCCAGGAGGAGGACATCCCCGTCCCGCCGCTCTTCGCGCCGGGGGCGACGCACGATCTCACGCTCGAGGCTCTCGCCCTCGGGATCACGTTCCCCTGGAGCTCCTTCTTCGCGCACCGGGACGCTGTGCGCTTCTCCGACTACGTGCCCCTGGGCTTCTCGCGGTTCGAGACGACCGTCACGCAGCCTTGAGGGGGGCGCTCCCCCTCCTCCTCCTCTCGTCCTGCGCCGCGCGGCGGACCGGGGCTCCCCCCCTCCCCTCCCCCTCGCTCGAGGAAGCCTACGCGGCCTATCGCGCGGCCCGGTTCGGACGCGCCGAGGAGATCCTCGCCCGCTCGCAGGAGCCGGCGGGGTCGGCGGACCGGGAGCTCCTCGAGGGGCTCCTCCTCGCGTCTCGGGGAAGGTCGGCCGAGGCGATCGCGGCGCTGGAGAGGGCGCTGCGATCGCCGGGACTCGATCCCTCCGCGCTTCCCGCAATCCACCTCGAGGCGGCGCGGCTGTGCCTCGACGCGGGAGATGTCGCCTCGGCCGCGCGCCACGCGAGGGAGGCGGGCCCGATCCCGTCCGCGGGCCTCCTCCTGCGCCTCGCCGAGGCGCTCCCGGCGAACCCCTACCGGGTCGTCGGGGCGACCTCCGGGGAGGTCCCGCTGCGGCTGGAACCCTTCGCCGAGGTCGCCGCGGGGCTGGGGGGAGGCGTCGAGGCGCGTCTCGTCGTCGACACGGCCGCCTCGGTCTGCGTGCTCGCCCGCAGCGTGGCGGCACGCGCCGGCATCCGCTCCCTCGGCGAGGAGGAGGCGCTCGACCTCTTCGGCGGAAAGACCGCCGCCGGGCTGGGGACGATCCCCGAGATCTCGATCGGGGAGGCGCGCGTCCGGGATGTCCCGGTCCTCCTCGTCGACGACGAGGTGCTCGCCTTCCGCTTCGCGGACCTCCTCTCCTCCGTCCGGGCGGAGGGGGTGATCGGCCTCGGCCTCCTGCGGAGGTTCCGGACGACCCTCGAGTTCGAGCGCGGGGCGATCCGGCTCGATCCGCCCGGGATGGATCCTCCCTCCGGGTCGATCGACGCCCGGGTCGTGGGAGGGGGACTCCTCCTCTCGGGGGGCGCGAACGGCGTCGGGGGGCTCCCCTTCCTCCTCGACAGCGGGACGAACCGTTCCTCCCTCACCTCCCTCGGGGCGGACTCGATCGCGGACCGGGTCCGCGTCGTCGCCGCTCCCGGCGGCGGCGGGACCGTGGGAGGAGGGGTGACCTTCCTCCGGCGCGCGCTCGGCGTCCGCTTCGAGTTCGGACGGTGGATCGTCGATCCGCTCGACGTCCCGATCGTCGGCGAGGGGCGGGAGACGGGGATCGTGCGGGCGGGGGTGATCGGGCTCGACGTCCTGCGCGCGTTCCGCGTGGTCCTCGAGCCGGGGGCGGGGTGGGCGCTCGTCGAGAGGGGAGATGCGGGGAACTGAGGCCGGCTCAGTTCCCGCCTCCCCCGGTGTAGACGACGGGGAAGGTCGAGCGCTTGAGGAAGAGGAGCGCGAAGCAGGTGTTGGGGGTCTCCGGCGACCAGCCCTGGGCGGGCCAGGATCCGTCCGGCCTCTGGTCGCGGAGGAGGAACTCCGCCCCTTCGCGGTACCAGTCGTGAGTCCCGATGTAGCGGCTCCCCGTCAGTACGCCGGCCCGCTCGAGGGCGTAGAGGTAGTAGTGGTGGTAGTCGGGATGGCCCGGGTTCGTCTCCACGGAGAAGTTCGCGTCGAGCCAGGCGAGGGCGTCGCGGATCGCCTCCTCGATCTTGGCGGCCTTCGAGCGGGCCCGGGCGCCCGCGGCGCCGGCCCCGGGCTTGAGCAGCTCCTCGCGGCAGAGGATGAGGGCCGAGGTCCCGATGCAGGCCCGCCCGCCGCTCACCCCTCCTTCGTCGAGGTTCCCGTAGGCGTAGGACCATCCCCGCGCCACGGCGGAAACGCTGTAGAACTCCGGCCGCCCGGCCTTGTCGATCCCCTTCAGGCGCGCGAGCTTGACGGCCGGCCCGCGCGGGATCTGGCAGCGGAGGTAGTAGTCGAGCGAGTCGGCCCAGACCTCGGGGTCGACCTTGAGGCCGCAGCGCACGGCGGCCTTGAGACCGAGCAGGGCGTACTGCGCGTTGCTGACGTCCCCCTCCGTCGGGTAGGGGCCGTAGCCCCACAGCCCCTGGAATCGGTGCTTCTCGAGCTGGGCGACGTAGCCGAGCATCCGCTCCCGCTCCCGGGCTCCGAGGTCGCGCGGGAAGCGGTACGCCCGGCGCTCGGAGGGATCCATCCGCTCGACCGCGAGGCGCTCGTGGAGGGGGGCGGCCCGCAGGTCGTGGGCCATCATCGCGAGGCCGATCTCGTAGGTGAGTCGCGCCGGATTCTCCTCGAGCCACCGGAAGCCCTTCTCGAGGGCCGGGTCGAACTTGTTCACGTCCGAGGCGAGGAGGGCGAGGAGGGCGAGCGCGGTGTAGCCGGAGCGGAACTGGAGGCCGGCGCTGTTCTCGAAGGGACCCCAGGAGCCGTCGGGCCGCTGTGCGCGCCGGAGCCAGCGCACGCCGTAGTCCACCGCGACGTCGACGCGCTCCGCGAGGTCGCGATCCGGGTCCGCGGGCGAGGCGGGACGGGAGGAGGGAGCCGACTGGCCCGGGAGGAGGCCGCTCAGGACGAGGGCGAGCAGGACGCCAGGCAATGCTCGGGGCTCCCCGACACGTTCTACTGCGCTCCTCCCGGCCCGGCAAACGGCCGGGCCGCGGCTATCATCCCGCCCCTCCGATGACGCCGCGGCCCCGGATCCTCGCCGCGTTCCTCCTCCCGCTCGCGCTCGCCGCGTGCGCGCGGAGCGGGCCGGGCCGGAGGTCCGCCGCCCCGGAGGCGCGGCGGGAGGCGCCGGGCTTCCTCTTCCCGGAGGTCCCCTCCCTCCGCGAGGCGGTCGCCCGCGGTCCGAGGCCCCACGACTACGACGTCGAGCACTACCGCGTCGCCCTGAGGGTCGAGCCCGACGCCCGGCGCATCGAGGGGCGCGTCGCGATGCGCTTCCGCCCGACCGTCCCGGGGCTGGCGAGCCTCACGATCGACGCGGCCGACCTCGACGTCCACGTGGTCGAGGAGGACGGGGCGGGGCCGCTGCGCTGGGAGACGAGGGAGAACGGGATCGAGGTCGACCTCGGCCGGCCCCGACCGCTCGAGGAGACCGTCACGGTCGTCGTCCACTACACGGGGTTCCCGCGCCGCGGGATGTACTTCCTCGGCCCCGGAGCCACCCAGCCCGACCGCCCCGTGCAGGTCTACACGCAGGGGGAGCCGGAGGACACGCGGTACTGGCTCCCCTGCTGGGACTACCCGAACGACCGGGCGACGAGCGAGATGGAGGTGACCGTCCCCGCCGGCCTCACGACGGTCGCCGCCGGCGAGCTCGTCGGCAAGGAGGAGGACGCCTCCCGCGGGACGCGGACCGACCGCTGGCGGATGGCGTCCGACCACGTCTCCTACCTCTTCACGCTCGTCGTCGGGGAGCACGTGATCGTGGAGGACAGGTGGCGGGACGTCCCCCTCTGGTACGTCGTCGAGCGGGCCGACGAGCCCCTCGCGAGGACGACCTTCGGGAAGACGCCGGAGATCCTCGGCTTCTTCTCCGAGTGGCTCGACGCGCCCTACCCCTACGCGAAGTACGCGCAGGTCTGCGTGCGGGAGCCCCTCTTCGGGGGGATGGAGAACGTGACCGCCTCGACGCTCACGCGCTCGGCCCTCCACGACGAGGCCCTCGCCGCCGAGGCGACCGCCACCGGCCTGATCGCCCACGAGGCGGCCCACCAGTGGTTCGGCAACTGGATCACCTGCGCCGACTGGTCGCACCTGTGGCTGAACGAGGGGTTCGCCTCCTACTTCGACCTCCTCTACACGGAGCGCGCCGAGGGGTGGGACGAGTTCCGCCTCGGGGTGAGCCGGTCCCAGAAGTCCTACACGGAGCGCTGCCGCGGGAGCGCCCGCCACCCGATCGTCTGGAACCGCTACGCCGACCCGGTCGACCTCCTCGACGAGCACGTCTACGCCGGGGGGGCGGTCCGCCTCGACCTCCTGCGGTTCGTCCTCGGGGACGAGGACTTCCGGCGCGCGATCCGCGCCTGGGTCCGGCGCCATCGCGGCCGGTGCGTCACGACGGAGGACTTCCGCCGGTGCGTGGAGGAGGAGACCGGTCGGGATCTCCGCGCGTTCTTCGAGGACTGGGTCTACGGCGCGGGCTATCCGGAGTTCCGCGTCCGCGGCGAGCACGACGAGAAGGGGGAGGCCCTCCTCCTGCGGATCGAGCAGGTCCAGGAGCCCTCGCAGGGCACGCCCGCCGTCTTCCGGACGCCCCTCGAGGTCGAGGTCCTCACGGAGGCGGGGACGAAGCGCTCCTTCCGCGTCCCGATCGACGCGCGCCAGCAGACGGTCGTCCTCCCGGTCGACAGCAAGCCCCTCCTCGTCCGCTTCGATCCCGGCTCGAGGATCCCCAAGCGCCTCGAGTTCGAGAAGACGGAGGAGGAGTGGCGGTTCCAGCTCGCGGGCGATCCGGACGTGCTCGGCCGGATCGCGGCCGCGGAGGCGCTCTCGCGGCTCGGCGGGCTCCATCACGGCGCCGCGCGTTCCGAGGACGAGGGGCCCCGGCCGCCGGCCGTCGCAGGCGCGTCGTCCGCGGCGGTCGTGGCTGCGCTCGCGCGGGCGCTCGGCTCCGATCCCTTCCACGGGGTCCGGGAGGCCGCGGCGGCGGCGCTGGGCGAGATCCGGGGCGGGGAGGCGAGGGGGGCCCTCGCCCTCGCGCTCACCGACAAGGACCGGAGGGTGCGTCGCGCCGCATGCGCCGGCCTCGGCCGGTTCGAGGGGGACGGCGAGGCGTTCGAGGCGCTGGTGCGAGTCCTTCGCGAGGCGGAGAGCCCCTACACGGCCGCGGCGGCCGCCTCCGCGATCGGGAACGCCAAGGGGGAGGGCGCCTTCCAGAGCCTCGTCGAGCAGCTCGGCCGGCCGTCCCACAACGAGGTCCTCCGTTCCGCGGTCTACGCTGCGCTCGGCGCCCTCGGGGACGAGCGCGCGATCCCCCACCTCCTCCGGGGAGCGGATCCGCGCGCGCCTCAGCCTTCCCGGAGCGCGGCGGTCGCCGCCCTCGGCAAGGTGGGGATCTCCAACCCCGAGGTCGTCACTGCCCTCGGGGAGCTGCTCCTCGACGACTCCTTCGCCGTCCGGCGGGCCGCCGCGGCCGCGATGGGGGAGACGGGGGACCCGGTCGTGGCGGGGATCCTCCTCTCCCGGATCGGGAAGGAGGACGATCCGCGGATCCGGGGGACGCTCGTGGATTCGATCGGCCGGATCCGCCGCGAGGGCCTCGCCCGGGGGATCGCCAACCCCGCCCTCTCGGCCGAGATCGCCCGCCGCCGCGCCGCCCTCGAGCGCCTCGAGGCGGAGGAGCAGGAGGCGGAGGCGGAGGCCGCCGAGGTGCGCGCCCGGGTCGAGGAGCTGCGCGCGCGCCGGCGGGCCGCCGAGGAGGAGCTGGAGCGACTCGGCGCGGCCCGGGAACCCTAGGGGAGCCTTCCGGAGGAGAGGTCCCGCAGGAGGAAGGGGAGGTCGGCCGAGAACCGCGAGCGCGGCAGCACGAGGTCGAATCCCGCGGCGAGGGCCCGGTCCCGCAGGGAGGTCTCCACGTGGGAGAAGAACCCGACGATCCGCACGGAGGCGGTCTCCGGGTCGGCGCGGAGGCTCGCCGCCGCCGCGATCGGGTCGGCCCCCTCGAGGCCGAGGTCGACGATCAGGGCCCGCGCCCCGTGGAGCCGGGTCGCGGCGGCGGCGTCCTCCCCCGGCAGCAGGGAGACCGTCCGCACCCCGAGGTCGCGCGCGGTCGAGGCGACCTTCGAGAGGAAGAAGAGGTCGGGGACGAGGAGGAGGACGCAGGGGTCGGGCAAGGACGGGTCGCGCCGGTCCGACAAGTGTAGGTCCCCGGGCGCCCTTCCCTCGGTCGGAGGCTTCCGACATCATGGGCGGGCCATGGTCGCGGAATCTCCCGGCGCCGCCGCCGCGGTCGATCCCGAGCGCCTTCGCGGGCGCCTGGGCGAGCGGCTGCGGTTCCGCTTCCATTCGGGGGGGGAGATGACGGGGATCCTCCTCGAGGTCCGTCCCGTCGTCGGGTCGCCGCTCCTCGCCCTCCTCTCGGACGCGGACTTCTTCGACGGGGGGGGACGCTGCCTCCAGCACCTCGCGTACTTCCCCCTGGTCCTCGGGCGCCTCGAGTCGGTCGAGCCGGCGCCGCTGTGACGGCGTGCCTTCCCCGGGAGGCGACCTCGGGAGGCTGGCGGCGCGGATCCGGGGCTGCCGGCTCTGCCCCGGGCTGAAGGGAGGATTCCCCGGCCGTGGACCGCTGCCCGCTCGCGTCGCATTCGTCGGGGAGGCGCCGGGCCGGCTCGGGTGCGGGAGGACGGGCATTCCCTTCTCGGGGGATCGCTCCGCGGAGAACCTCGACAGGCTCCTCGCCCGGGCGGGGCTCGCGCGCGAGGAGGTCTTCGTCACGAACGCGGTCCACTGCGTCCCCCTCGCCGCCGACGGCCGGAACCGCCGGCCGACGGGCTCCGAGGTCGCCCGGTGCCGCGAGCACCTCCTCGCCGAGCTCGCCCTGGTCGGGCCCGAGGTGGTCGTCACGATGGGGGCCGTGGCGTTCGGCGCGGTCGCCGGGACCCCCGCGGGTCCGCTGGGGCCCGAGGTGGGGCGCCCGCGCCGGGTGGGGGAGTTCTCCCTGTTCCCGGTCTACCACCCGAGCCCGCGCGTGGCGGCCTCGAGGCGGACGCTCGAGGAGCAAGGGGAAGACTTCGCGCGGCTCGGCCGGTGGCTTCGCCGGACGTCCGGGCGCGGCCGGTAGGATCCCGGCGATGGCCTGGATCCCGACGATCCCTCCCTCCGAGGCGACGGGACCGCTGAAGGAGATCTACGACGCGGCGGTCAGGCGCGCCGGGAAGGTCTACGGCATCCTCCGCCTGATGAGCCTGAACCCGGAGGTCCTCCGGGCCTCGATGGGCCTCTACCTGTCCGCGGTCCGGGGACCTTCCCCCCTCCCGCGCGCGGTCCGGGAGACGCTCGCCGTCGTCGTCTCGGCGACGAACCGATGCCACTACTGAGTCGAGGCTCACGCGGCCGACCTCCGGTCGGAGGTCGCGGATCCCACCCTCGTGGAGGCGGTCCACCGCGACTGGCGGGGCGCCGAGCTGGAGCCGAAGGTCCGCGCCCTGCTCGAGTTCGCCGAGAAGCTGACCCTGCGGCCGTGGGAGAGGAGGAGGGAGGACCTGGAACTCCTCCGCGCGGCCGGCTGGGGGGACCGGGAGATCCATGACGCGGTCCAGGTGATCTCCTACTTCAACTACATAAACCGGGTGGCCGACGGGCTCGGCGTGGACCTCGAGCCGGAGATGCCGGCTCCGCCCTAGGAGGGACCGGCGGGGGGGGCGCTGGAGGGGCCGAGAAACCCCTTGCACCTAGGTCGGCCCCTAGGTATAGAGGCGCCCGCTCGAACGACCCCTAGATAGCGGGTGTCCGACCCACGTGGGTCGCGGGCTCCGCGAGGGGCCCGTCCGGAAAGGGAGAGTTTGCGACTCAGCGCGCGACTGCCGATCCTCCATTCCTTCACTCATTTAGGCTTTTGGCAAAACTCCACTCACTCCCATTCTTTCCCCGGGGGACCGGCAGTCGCCTTCTAGAGCGGTAGGGGGGGCGTTGGAGGGCGGTTCGCCGCCCCCCTTTTCACATGATGCTTATCCACTCAGCTCAGGAGTCGGCAACTCCTTGTAGGTCGGGCCCCTTCGGGACTCGGCCAGATAGCGCTGGCAGCCTGGAGAGTGGCGAAGCGTTCGTGGAAGTCTCGGAGCGTCTGCGGAAAGCTGGGCCTCGGCATCGACGCCGCACCCTACCCGTGGGGGCTTCCTGAGCAAACTGGATAAGCATG
>JAKEFM010000047.1 GCA_022616055.1 Planctomycetota bacterium | reverse complement strand
CCAGCGATTTCCGCGAGTTGCCATGGATCCCACGCCCGGCTTGAGGCCTCCTCAATCTGGAAGAGCGCATTCAAGCGTCTCATCTGCGCCAACTGGTTGGCACCGAAGGCGTCATTCCTCGCCTTGGCAGCCTGGAGGTACATCGCGCCCGTCGCGACGAGACCCCCCGCCAGGGAGATGAGAACTGCGACTCCGCCCGCAACGAGCGCGCGGTTCCGCCGGACTAACTTCCGCAGGCGGTAGGCCGCCCCCGGCGGCCCGGCCGACACCGGCTGGTGGGCGAGGTGCCGCCGGAGGTCCGCTGCGAGATCGGCGACCGAGCCGTACCGGCGCTCGGGGTCCTTCTCGAGCGCCCTCATCACGATCCAGTCGAGGTCGCCCCGCAGGGCGCGGACGAGGGCGGCGGGCTTCGTCCGCCGCGCGAGGGCGACGTCCTCCGACCCCTTCGCCCCCGACCCGGGCGTCGAAGGAGGGGCGTCCCCGGACGGCGATTCCGCAACGGGAGTCGGAAGGGCGGCCATCCCCCGCAGCCTCGTGCTCGGCCTCGGGGGATCGACCTCGCGGACGATCCTCCACATTTCCGCGGGCCCCGCCGAGCGCAGGTGTCTCGAGTCGAACGGGAGCGCGCCGGTCAGGAGCTCGTAGAGGACGACCCCGAGCGAGTAGACGTCGCTCCGCGTGTCGGCGGCGCTCCCCCCGAGGAGCGCCGCCTCGGGGGCCATGTACTCGGGCGTCCCGATCAGTTCCCCCTTCAGGGTGAGGAGCGTCCGATCCGTGAGGCTCTCCCCCGTTGCCTTCGCGACCCCGAAGTCGATGACCTTCGGGAGGGGGCGGCCGTCGACGTCCGCGACGAGGATGTTGCTCGGCTTGAGATCGCGGTGGATCAGCCCCTTCTGGTGGGCGTGCTGCACCGCCTCGCACACCTGGACGAAGAGCGCGAGCCGCTCCTTCAAGGGCAGGCGCTCGCGGTCGCAGTGCTCCGTGATCGGCGGGCCCGGGACGTACTCCATCACGAAGTAGGGGCGCCCGCGGTCCGTCACCCGCCCGTCGAAGACATGGGCGACGTTCGGGTGGTCCATCAGGGCGAGGGCCTGCCGCTCGGCCTCGAAGCGCGCGAGGACCTCGGCGTTCCCGGTTCCCCCCTGGACGATCTTGAGCGCTACGTCCCGCCTGACCGGCTCCTCCTGCCGCGCGAGCCAGACCGTCCCCATCCCCCCGCGGCCCAGGACCCGCAGGAGCCGGTACGGGCCGATCCGCGTCTCCGCCTCCTCAACGGCAACGTCGATCTCACCGGAACCGGCGACCGGGCTCCGGTGCCGAGCGACCGT
>JAKEFM010000046.1 GCA_022616055.1 Planctomycetota bacterium | reverse complement strand
GTCCTGCCCCCCCCGAACGGTTTCGCCCCCGCCGGTTCCAGTCGGCCGGCCCTCGCCGGACAGGCGCTTCCGGAGGAACCTCTCGATGAATCGCGCCCTCTCCGTCCTCGCCCTCCTCCCCCTCCTCGCCTGCGGCGGGAACGACGGTCCCGGTCCCGCCGCGAAGCCGGGGGCGACCCCCCCCGCCGCGACGGCCGCGGTGAGCCCGAAGGCGGCCCCCGACCTCCCGCCGCCTCCTCCGGCCACGGCTCCCCCCAAGCCCGCGGCGGCCGCGTCCGCCGCCAAGGCCGCGGACGACGCGGCGCTCGCGGCCGACAAGGCCCAGGCGAAGTCGATGGCGGAGAGCCTGGCCAAGGCCGGAGCGACGCCGCCCACCCCCGCGCCGACGGGCCCGCCGCGGGCCGCGCCCCGGATCGTGTTCGACAAGAAGGAGATGGACTTCGGGACGAAGCTCGAGGGGGACATGTGCACGATCGACTTCCCCTTCGAGAACGTCGGGGACGCCCCCCTCATCATCTCGAAGGCGCAGCCCTCCTGCGGCTGCACCGTCCCCCACATCATGCTCGGCGGGGCGCGCGCGGACGACGGCTCGACGCCCGCGGAGACCCGCTACGAGTTCGGGAAGCCGATCCCGGTCGGCGGGACCGGGAAGATCCACGTCGCCTTCAACCTGAAGGGGGTCCACGGGGCGAAGACCTCGCAGGTCTCCCTCTTCACGAACGACCCCGCCGGCCCCTCCCTGCTGCGCGTCCAGGCGAACGTCGAGCCCTACTTCGTGCTCGAGCCCCAGCACCTGAACCTCGGCGAGATCTCGAAGAAGGAGGGGAAGAGCGGCTCGATCAAGATCTCCACGACGCGCGTCCCCTCCTTCAAGATCACCGGGTGGGACCCGCTCCAGCCGGGGATCACGGTCAAGGTCGAGGAGCTCCCGAACGAGGGGAAGCCCGCCGCCCAGATGACGGCGACGGTGGGGGAGGGGGCGAACGAGGGGAACTTCAGCTCCCGCGTCGCCCTCCACACGGACGTCGGCCGGAACATCGACGTCTACGTCTCGGGGATGGTCTACGGCCCCCTCGAGATCAAGCCGGGCCCCTACCTCATGTTCGGGCTCATCCAGCGGGGGACGAAGACCCCGCGCAAGATCGAGGCGATCGCGCGCGACCCCGCCCAGCCGATCCGCGTGACGAAGGTCGAGATCGAGGCGACGGAGGGGGGCAACCAGAGCCCGAAGAACCTCTCCGAGTTCTTCCAGATCGACCTCCGCACCGTCGAGGAGGGGAAGAAGTACGAGGTCGAGATCGTCGCCCTCGAGACGCTCCCCGACGGGGTCTTCCGCGGGACGGTCCGCCTCACGACCGATCACCCGGAGGTCCCGAAGAAGGAGATCGTCCTCTCCGGCTTCGTGCGCTAGAGGCGCCTTCGCCGCGCTCCGCATCCCACGCCCCCCGGGCTGTCCCGGGGGGCGTTTTCACGGCTGCACGACGACCGCCAGCGCGTTCGAGGCGGAGAACCCGCCGGGGGCGCACGCGTCGAACCAGGCGAACTGGAAGAAGAGCTGGACCCCCGCAAGCGCGGGGTTCGCGGGGATCGGGATCGGGACGGTCGCGGCCCCGACCGGATCGCTCGGCACGACGATCTCGAAGAAGAGGGGCGCGAAGGGGTCGATCCAGACCGCGAGGCCGTTGAAGACCAAGGGCGTCGTGAGCCCGGCGCTGCTCACGCCGAAGAACCCGAAGGCGTTCGCCGGCGCGTTCGTGCAGGTGATCGCGAAGGAGGCGTTCCCGACCTGAGGGATCGAGGTGACCCCGATCGCGAGCGGGCCCGCGCATCCGGGGGTGGAGGCTCCGTACGCGGAGGCGCCCGTCGGAAGCAGATCGAGGCTCAGGATGAAGCCGTCGTCGAGGGGGGCGAAGCCAGGGGGAGTGTTGAAGCTCGTGTCGAACGCCCCGGAGGTCGTGGGGAAGTCCGAAGAGAGGGTCGTGCCCGCCACCGTGGCGGTTCCGCTCGGATCGAGAACGAGGCCGATGCCGATCTCGCGCGCCGTTCCTCCGAGGAAGGTCGAGTAGATGAGGCTGTCGCCGGACGGAGTGAGGCGGGACGCGAAGGCGTCGCCGCTGAAGATGGGGGGCCCGTTGAACGTCGTGTCGGCGGCTCCCGCCGTCGTGGGAAAACCCGAGCCTGTGGTCCCGCCGACGACCGTGGCGCCTCCGCTCGCGTCCAGAGCCACGGCGCGCGCGATATCGGCGCCCGCCCCTCCCAGGAGGGTCGAGTAGGCAAGGCTGGCGCCCGTCGGGGAGAGGCGGGTCACGTAGGCGTCCCCACTCCCGCCATCGGTCGTGTCGAAGGCGCCGGCCGTCGTGGGGAAATCCGGGGAAAAGGTCCTGCCCGCGACGGTGACTCCCGCGCTCGCGTCCAGGGACACGGCGTGAGCTTCGTCCACATCGGTCCCCCCGAGGAAGGTCGAGAAGGCGAGGCTCGCGCCGGACGGGGAAAGGCGCGCGACGAAGGCGTCCCAGGGAATGGAAGGTCCTCCGTTGTGCGACGTGTCGAAGGCGCCGGCCGTCGTGGGGAAGCCGGCGGATTCGGTATAACCCGCGACCGTGGCGGCCCCGCTCCCGTCGACACCCAGCGCCACGGCAAACTCCGAGCCCGGGCTTCCGAGGAAAGTCGAGTAGAGGAGGCTTCCGCCTGTCGCGGAGAGACGGGCGAGGAACGCATCGTTCGAGAATGGGCCCCCTCCCAGGAATGTCGTCCCGAAGGCGCCGGGCGTCGTGGGGAAACCCGATGCCAGCGTCTCCCCCGTAACCGTGGTCGTCCCGCTCGGATCGAGGGCAAGGGCGTAAGCCCGGTCGATTCCCGACGCCCCGAGGAGAGTCGAATAGACGAGGCTCCCGCCGGTCGGCGAGAGACGGGCGACGAATACATCGGGGCAAGGGAAGGTCGGAAAGGTCGGACATTGCCCCGAGTGGCTGGTGTCGAAGGCCCCGGTCGTCGTGGGGAAGTTCAAGGAATCCGTGTGGCCCGTCACCGTGGCGGCCCCGCTGGGATCGAGGGCGAGAGAGGTGGCGACGTCGCCGCCCGATCCTCCGAGATAGGTCGAGAAGAGGAGGCTCCCGCCGGTCTGCGAGAGACGGGTGACGAAGCCGTCCCCGAAGGTGTCGAGGCCCGTGTCGAAGGCGCCGGGCGTGGCGGGAAAGCCGGATGAACCCGTCGCCCCCGCCACGGTGGCCGCGCCGCTCGCGTCGAGGTCCAGGTCGTAGACCTGGTCATTCACGAGTCCACCCAGGAAGGTCGAAAAGACGAGGCCGGGGTCGATCACGAGGGCGAGGGAAGGATCGCGCGCCGGCGCCTCGAACCCGAACCGATCCGGCCCGAGCAGGCGGAACCGCGCCTCGATCGGCCTTCGCTCGCCTCCGGCGAGGATCTGCCACGTGACCGGCGGACTCTGCCGGATTGGGCCGAGCGCGGTCTTCAACGCGAGCGAGCCGTCCGGCTCGACGTCGAGCCGTTCGGTCCCCTCGCACCGGACCACCACCCGAGCGAGGTCGGCCCCCGGAGCGAGGATCAGGTCGTACTCGAGTCTCCCCTCGTGCTCCCGCACCCGCAGGTCGACCCCCTCTTGGAGCCCTCGGACCAGAACGCTCGCGTAGCCGGGCACCTCGGTCCTCCACTTCGAGGGGTCGTTCCCGAGGAAGAAGTTGTAGATCCCTGGCTGCTTCCCTTCCCCTTCGAGGGCGACGGTCTCGAGCGCTCCCTCGAAGGCCAGGCGGACGACGACCCCGTCGAGCCGATCGTCTCCCTCGCGCCGGGTGAGCTGGAGGACGAGCGCGTCCTTCTCGATCCGGGCGGTCATCGCCCCTCTCCGGGCGACGAACTTCGAGGAGGTGTCCCACTGCCCTCGGTTCTCGACGAACGCGAGGGGAAGCCTCGAGAGGATCGGGCCCTTTCCCTCGTCCCGCGCCGCGTGCGAGGCGGGCTCCAAGGGAGCCTCCGCCGGAGGAGCGCTCCCGTCCCCGCGACCTCCGCAATCGGCGCACCCGAGGCTGACGGCACTTCCTGCGAGGACGAGGATTCCGAGGCGACACTCGGCCCGAGCCCACGAGACGAACGGCTTCATGGACGCCTCCAGGAAAGAGCGTTGGACCCGAATGCTCCTGACACCGGAGCCGGACGCGAAAGAGAATCCTAACCCCCCCCCTGCAGGGGGGAAGTCGGGCCTTGTTGGGAAAGTTGCTAGGGACCGGCCTCCCCCGCGCTCATTCCCTCTTCGGGCCGGAGCGTCACGCCCCGGGGCGGGAGGGTCCCGATCCGCGCGAAGCGGCCCTTCGCGGCTCGATCGCACGGCCCACGGGCTCGGTGTCTACGCTTCGAAGCTCGGGTCACCACGGAGCCCCGCGGGACTCTCTTCCGGAGGTGGGGCAGCCCTGCCGGGGGGGGAAGCCAACCCGCCGGGATCGGTCCAGAGGATTCGGCCACCCTGGCCCTCCTCCACCCTCGAGGTCCGGCCCGAAACTACGGCTGCACGACGACCGCCAGCGCATTCGAGGCGGAGAACCCTCCGGGCGCGCAGGCGTCGAACCAGGCGAACTGGAAGAAGGCCTGGAAGCCGGCCAACCCGGGGTTCGCGGGGATCGGGATCGGGACGGTCGCGGCCCCGACCGCGTCGCTCGGCACGACGATCTCGAAGAAGAGGGGCGCGAAGGGATCGATCCAGACCGCGAGGCCGTTGAAGACGAGCGGCGCGGCGAGCCCGGCGCTGCTCACGCCGAAGAACCCGAAGGCACTCGCCGGCGCGTTCGTGCAGGTGATCGCGAAGGAGGCGTTCCCGACCTGGGGGATCGAGGTGACCCCGATCGCGAGAGGGCCCGAGCAGCCGGGCGTCGAGGTGCCGAAGGGAGTCGCGCCCGCCGGCATGAGGTCCAGACGCGTCACGAAGGCGTCAATGGAGCCGGGGACAGTGTCGAAGGTGGTGTCGTACGCCCCACCCGTCGTGGGAAAGTCCGACGAGGCGGTATACCCCGCCACGGTGGCCGCCCCGGATGCGTCGAGCGCGAGGGCGGAGGCGTAGTCGCTGTCGCTCGTTCCGCCGAGGAAGGTCGAGTAGCGCAGGCTCCCCCCGGAAGGTGAAAGGCGCGTCACAAAGGCGTCAGACGGGTAGAGGGATCCGCCGCCGTCATAGCTCGTGTCGTACGCCCCGGCCGTCGTGGGGAAGTCCGGCGAGTCGGTCGACCCCACCACGGTGGCCGAGCCGGACCCGTCGAGCGCCAGGGCCCGTGCGTAGTCGTCCTCGGCCGTGCCGCCGAGGAAGGTCGAGAAGAGGAGACTCCCCCCGGAAGGAGAGAGCCGCGTCACGAAGGAGTCGCCGAGGCCGCCGAAGCTCGTGTCGAAGGCCCCGACCGTCGTGGGGTAGTCCGAGGATTCGGTCACGCCCGTCAGCGTGGCCGCGCCGGAGCCGTCGAGGGCCAGGGCGAGCGCGGCGTCGTTCTCCGTGCCGCCGAGCAGGGTCGAGTAGAGGAGGCTCCCCCCGGAGGGAGAAAGCCTCGACACGAAGGGGTCGGAGCGGAGGATCGGGCCGCCGTTGTAGCTCGTGTCGTACGCCCCCGCCGTGGTGGGGAAGTTCGAGGAGAAGCTCCGTCCCGCCACGGTGACCGCTCCGGAGGCGTCGAGCGCGAGGGCGTAAGGGGTGTCGAGGTTCGCGCCCCCGAGGAAGGTCGAGTAGAGGAGGCTCCCCCCGGAAGGAGAGAGACGCGACACGAAGGCGTCGTAGTAGCCATTCGCGCTCGTGTCGTAGGCCCCGGCGGCCGTGGGGAAGCCGATCGAGAAGGTCGTCCCCGCAACGGAGGCCGAGCCGGAGGAATCGAGCGCGAGGGCGTACGCGTCGGTCTCGCCAGTGCCGCCGAGAAAGGTCGAGTAGAGGAGGCTCCCCCCGGAAGGAGACAGCCTCGCCACGAAGGCGTCGCGTGGGCCGGCGAAAGTCGTGTCGTACGCTCCGGCGGTGGTGGGGAAGTTCGCCGACGCGGTGCTCCCGGCCAGAGTGGTCGCCCCGGACGCGTCGACCGCGAGGGCGTTGGGGTAGTCCTGGCCCGCGCCGCCGAGGAAGGTCGAGAAGAGGAGGCTCCCCCCGGAAGGGGAGAGCCTCGTCACGAATGCGTCGTTGAAGCTCGTGTCGTAGGCCCCCGGGGTCGCGGGGAAGTCCCCCGAGTACGTCAATCCCGCCACGGTGGCCGCGCCCGATGCGTCGAGCGCCAATGCGTAGGGGTAGTCGTAGCCGCCGAACGTGCCGCCGAGGAAGGTCGAGTAGAGGAGTCCTGGGTCGATCACGAGCGCGAGGGACGGATCCCGTCCCGGGACCTCGAAGCCGAACCGGTCGGACCCGAGCTGGCGGAACCGCGCCTCGATCGGCATCCGCTCGCCTCCGGCGAGCACTTGCCACGTGACCGGCGGACTGTGCCGGATGGGGCCGAGGGCGGTCTTCATCGCGAGCGAGCCGTCCGGCTCGATTTCGATCCCCTCGGTTCCATCGCACCGGACGACGATCCGGCCGAGATCGGCCCCCGGGGCGAGGATCAGGTCGTACTCGAGTCTTCCCTCCTGCTCGCGCACGCGGAGATCGACGCCCTCCTGGAGACCGCGATAGAGGACGCTCGTGTACGCGGGCACATCGGTCCGCCACTTCGAGGGGTCCTTCCCGAGGAAGAAGCTGTAGATCCCGGGCTGCTCCCCTTCCCCTTCCAGCGAGACCGTCTCGAGCGCCCCCTCGAAGTCGAGCCGGACGACGACGCCCTCGATCCGGTCCTCGCCGCTGGGCCGGGCTAGCTGAAGCGTGAGTGCGTCCCTCTCGATTCGGGCGGTCATCCCACCCCTTCGCGCGACGAACCGCGCGGGCGTGTCCCACTGCCCCCGGTTCTCCACGAACGCGAGCGGAAGCCTGGCGAGCATCGCGCCCCCCGAGGCGATCTTCCCAGCTTCTTCCTGCCACCGCGCAGGGGGTCGGCCCGGATCGTCCGGGGAGCTTTCTCGGGCCGGATCCGGGTCGACTTGGAGCGGGTCGCAACCGGCCCTCTCCGCCGCTCGTTCCGCTCGAGTCGACCTTCCGCCCGAGATCGGGACGCAAGGGACGAGGAGCGCGTAGGGGAGGATCGAGCAGAATCGCAGGCGCAACCGGCGGACTTGGGGTGACAACTTCATGGCAAGAATCCACCGAGGAGTACCCTCCGGTAGGTCCGCGGAGGGGCGAGGTAACACGGCCGGCGTGCCGCCCGCACGCACCCGATCGGAGCCGGTCTCGGGGCCGGACCGTTCAGGCCTCCGTGCGAACCGAAATGTCTCCCCCCTCGAGGATCGGCGCGAAACTACGGCTGCACGACGACCGCCAGCGCGTTCGAGGCGGAGAACCCTCCAGGCGCGCAGCCGTCGAACCAGGCGAACTGGAAGAAGGCCTGGAAGCCGGCCAACCCGGGGTTCGCCGGGATCGGAATCGGAACGAGCGCCGCGCCGACCGCGTCGCTCGGGACGACGATCTCGAAGAAGAGGGGGGCGAAGGGGTCGATCCAGACTGCGAGGCCGCCGAACACGAGGGGCGACGCGAGTCCGCCTCCGCTCACCCCGAAGAAGCCGAAGGCGCTCGCGGGACCGTTGCCGCAGGTGATCGCGAAGGAGGCGTTCCCCACCTGGGGGATCGAGTTCACGCCGATCGGCAGCGGCCCCGCGCACCCGGCGGTCGAGGCCCCGTAGGGAGAGGCGCCTGCCGGGAACAGATCGAGACGGGCGACGAAGGCGTCGATCGCGCCGCCGAACGTCGTGTCGAACGCGCCCGTCGTCGTCGGGAAGTCCGGAGCCTGGGTCCTGCCTCCGACGGTCGCGCCCGCCGCGACGTCGAGGGCGACCGCGTTCGGCTGATCGAGACCGGGGCCGACGGACCCTCCGAGGAAGGTCGAGTAGTGGAGGGCGTTTCCCGCGGGGGAGAGCCGGGCGAGGAAGGCGTCCCCGAAGAGGAGCCCTCCGTTGAACGTCGTGTCGTAGGCTCCCGGCGTCGCGGGGAATCCTCCCCCGCCGGTCGTTCCGGCGACGACCGCGGCGCCCGTCGGGTCGACCGCGATCGCGTTCGCTAGGTCCGCGCCCGTCCCTCCGAGGTAAGTCGACCAGACGAGAGCGCTCCCGGGCGGGGAGAGCCGCGTCACGAACCCCTCGCTCGAGACGGCGGTCGTGTCGTAGGCGCCGGGGGTCGTCGGGAAGCTGGCGCTCTCCGTCGAGCCGGCGACGGTCGCGGCCCCGGTCGCATCGAGGGCGATCGCCTCGGCGAAGTCGTCCCCGGGTGCGCCGAGGTAGGTCGAGAAGAGGAGGGCGCCGCCGGTGGGATCGAGTCGGGCCACGAATCCGTCGAAGCAGGAGGGGCAGAAGGCGGGCCCGTTCCACGTCGTGTCGTAGGCGCCCGCGGTCGTCGGGAGGTCGAAGGACTGGGTATGGCCCGCGACGGTGGCGGACCCGTTCGGCTCGAGGGCCAGCGCGACCGCGCGGTCGACGCTCGTCCCCCCGAGGAAGGTCGAGTAGAGGAGGGCGTTCCCCGAGGGGGAGACCCGGGCGACGAAGGCGTCGTAGAACCCGGGGACGCCGTTGAAGGTCGAGTCGAAGGCGCTGGCGGTCGAGGGGAAGTCCGCGGAGATCGTCTGCCCCGCGACGGTGGCGGCCCCCGTCGCGTCGAGGGCGAGCGCCCGCGGCCAGTCGAACGCGGTCCCCCCGAGGAAGGTGCAGTAGACGAGGGCGTCCCCGGCGGGGGAGAGCCGCGCGACGAACCCGTCCCCGCCTATCCCTCCGCCGAACGTCGTGTCGAAGGCGCCGGCGGTCGCGGGGAAGTCCGGGGACGTCGTGATCCCCGCGACGGTGGCGGCCCCCGTCGCGTCGAGGGCGAGCGCCTGGGCGCTCTGCGAGGTGGAGCCCCCGAGATAGGTCGAGAAGAGGAGGGCGTTCCCGGACGGGGTGAGGCGCGCGACGAACGCGTCCCCGCCGGCGTGCGCCGTCGTGTTGAAGGCTCCCGCGGTCGTCGGGAAGCCCGCCGAAACGGTGCTGCCCGCGACGGTGGCGGCGCCCGTCGCGTCGACGGCGACGTCCTCGACGCTGTCGTCGGCGAACCCCCCGAGGAAGGTCGAGTAGAGGAGGCCGGGATCGATGACGAGGGGCAGGGACGGATCGCGACCCGGCACCACGAACCCGAACCGCCTCGGCCCGAGCCGGCGCAACCGCGCCTCGATCGGCCGCTTCTCGCCTCCAGCCGGCACTTCCCAGGAAACCGGCGGACTCTGACGGATCGGACCGAGCGCGGTCGCCATCGCGAGCGACCCATCCGGCTCGACCTCGAGCCCCTCGATCCCCTCGCACCGGACGACGATCCCCTCGACGTCGGCACCGGGGGCGAGGAGAAGGTCGTACTCGAGCCGTCCCGTCTCCTCCCGCACGCGGAGGTCGACTCCGTCTCGCACCCCCCGGTACAGGACGCTCGCGTAGGCGGGCACCCCGGTGCGCCATGCTGCTGGGTCGTTCCCGAGGAAGAAGTTGTGGAGGCCGGGCTGCCTCCCCTCTCCCACGGTGTCGCCGGTCGTCCTCGCACCTTCGAACTGGAGACGGACGACGACCCCTTCGAGCCGGACGTCTCCGTCGCGGCGGGCGAGCTGGAGGACGATCCCGTCCTTCTCGATGCGGGCCGTCATCCCTCCCCTTCGCGCGACGAACCTGGCCGGCGTGTCCCACTGGCCGCGGTTCTCGACGAAGGCGAGGGGGAGCCGCTGGAGGATCGCGCATGGGGCTTTCCCCGGGGGGCCTTCCCCTTCTTGCGTCCCGGCTCCTGCGATCGCGACAGTCCCCCAGAGCATCGCGACGACCGCCAGGACCCACGCCCTCGAAAGCGGTCGTTGCCGACTGCGATCGCAGGTTTCCATGACCAACCTCCGGAGCGTCCGGCGGACCGTGCGGATCTCTCGGACACGGCCACGGTAACGCCGAGCCGCTGGGACCGAAAGCGGCGACACGCGAAGCGGGTGGGAGACTCGGGGGTGCGGGAGGCTCTCCGCGGGGGCGGTCTACGGCTGCACGGTGACCGCGAGCGCGTTCGAGGCGGAGAAGCCCCCCGGTGCGCAGGAGTCCGGCCAGAAGAACTGGGCGAACGCCGGTACTCCGGCGAGGAGCGGGTCGTTCGGGATCGGGAGGGGCACCTCCGCCGCGCCGAGCGGGTTGGTGCCGACGAGGGCGAGGAAGAAAGGGGGGAGGTTGAGGTCGATCCAGATCGAGACGCCCGAGAAGACGAGCGGGGACGGGAGCGCCGCGAGGCTGAACGCGATCACTCCGAGTCCGGGGTTCGGAGGGAGGTTCGGCGGCGCGTTCGCGCAGGCGATCGCGAAGGAGGCGTTTCCCACCTGTGGCATCGAAGTCACCCCGATCGCGAGCGGGCCTGCGCAACCCGGCGTCGAGGCGCCGTAGGCGGAGGCGCCCGCCGGGAGAAGATCGAGCCGCGCGACGAAGGCGTCGTAGGACCCATTGGCGCTCGAGTCGTAGCCCCCCGGAGTCGTGGGGAAGTTGGGCGAAAGGGTCCTCCCCGCGACGGTGGCCGCGGCGGCCGCGTCGGACGCCAGGGAGGTGGCTTCGTCGAGGCTCCCTTCCCCGAGGAAGGTCGAGTAGCGGAGGTTCCCCCCCGAAGGAGAGAGCCGCGCCACGAAGCCGTCGAAGGGGACCGAGCCGCCTCCTCCGAAGCTCGTGTCGTAGCTGCCGGCCGTCGTGGGGAAGTTCGACGACTCGGTTCTCCCCGCCACCGTGGCTTCGCCGGACGTCTCGAGCGCCAGCGCCAGGGCGATGTCGGTCGCAGCGCCTCCGAGGAAGGTCGAGGAGAGGAGGGTTCCCCCCGAAGGGGAGAGCCGCGTCACGAAGGCGTCCGCCATGCCGTTGAAGGTCGTGTCGTACGCCCCGGCCGTGATGGGAAAACTCGGCGTGGCGGTCGATCCCGCCACGGTGACCGCGCCGGCGGCGTCGAGGGCGACGGCGAGGGCGAATTCGTCCGCGAAGCCGCCGAGGAAGGTCGAGAAGAGGAGGCTCCCCCCCGAGGGAGCGAGCCGCGTCACGAACACGTCGCCGAACACGGAGCCTCCGCCGAACGTCGTGTCGAACGCCCCGGCCGAGGTCGGGAAATCCGACGAGAACGAATACCCTGTCACGGTGGCCGCCCCGGAGGCGTCGACCGCGAGCCCCGTGGCGCCGTCCTCCCACGTGCCGCCGAGGAAGGTCGAATAGAGGAGGCCTCCCCCGGAAGGGGAGAGCCGCGTCACGAAGGTGTCCGAGGTGCCGCCGTTGTAACTCGGGTCGTAGGCCGCGGGGGTCGTGGGGAAGGGAGAGCCGGTGAGGCCCCCCACCGTG
>JAKEFM010000339.1 GCA_022616055.1 Planctomycetota bacterium | reverse complement strand
CCCGCCCGGGGCCGGCTCGCCGGCCCCCCCGCGGTGATCCCCCTCGCGGCGGCCGTCTTCGCGGCGTGCGCGACCTTCGCGGCGACGCCTCTCGTCCGGCGCCTCGCCCTCCGGGCGGGCGTGCTCGATCCCCCCGGAGGAAGGAAGTGGCACGACGCGCCCGTCCCGCGCCTCGGCGGGCTCGCGCTGCTCGCCGGAATCGCCCTGACCCTCCTCCTCGTCTCGGGGGTGGCGTCGGCGGGGGAGTCCCCCTCCTCGTCCGAGACCTCGCTCGTCGTCCTCCTCCTCGCCGGGGTCGCCGCTCTCGGGGCCCTCGACGACCTCCGGGGCCTGCGCCCCGCGGAGAAGCTGGGGATCGAGGCCCTCCTCGCGCTCGCCGCCTGCGCGTGCGGCTACGAGGTCCGGTCCGTGGACCTTCCCGGGATCGGGGCGCTCGCGCTCGGCCCCCTCTCCCTCCCGGTGACGGTCCTCTGGTTCCTCGGGATCACGAACGCGCTCAACCTGATCGACGGGATGGACGGGCTCGCCTCCGGCGCGGCGGCGATCTCCGCGGCGGCCTGCGCCGTGGTGGCGAGTCGGGTCGGGGCCGGGGAGGCGGCCCTCCTCTTCGCCACCGTCGCCGGGGCGGCGGTCGGATTCCTCCCGCACAACCGCCCTCCCGCCCGGATGTTCCTCGGCGATTCGGGCTCCCTCCTCCTCGGCTTCTCCCTCGCCCTCTTCTCCGTCCGCGGCGCCTGCAAGGGGGCCGTGGCGATCTCGCTCCTCGCCCCGGCGGTCGCCCTGGGGCTCCCGATCGCGGACGCGGCCCTCGCCTTCTCCCGGCGGCTGCGGGGGAAAGGCGGGGACCGGTCGGGACTCGGCCTCCTCCGGGGGGTGGCGGCGGTCGGGGTTCCCGACGCCGACCACATCCACCACCGCCTGGCGCGGGCGGGCCTCACCCGCCGCGAGACCGTCGGAACGCTCCACGCGGTCTGCCTCGCCCTCGGCCTCGCCGCGTTCGCCGCGACGATCCGGCGGGATGCGGGATCGGCGGCGATCCTCGTCTACGCGGCCGCCGCCTCGGTCTTCGGGATCCGGGTCCTCGCCCGCGCCGGCGCCTCCTCGGAGCGCGCGCTCCGCGGCGATCCGCGCCGGGAGCGCGCCCTCCTCGTCGTCCATCCGGACGGCGAGGTCTCCGCCGCGGTCCGCCGGGAGGCGGAGGCGCTCGGCCTTCGCGCCGTCGAGACGGCCGACGCCGAGGAAGGGGCCCGGCTCGCCCGGGAACGCTCCTTCGACCT
>JAKEFM010000338.1 GCA_022616055.1 Planctomycetota bacterium | reverse complement strand
GCCGTTTCGGAGGAGATAGCGGAGGAGCCCTCTCCAGAGCAGGAGGAGCACCTGGCCCTGGCGGCACTCGGCGGCCACGCAGGCGCGCCCGACCTCGACGGCTTCCCCCAGGATCTCGCCCGGCAGGTCGCCGATCTCGAACTCGCCTGCGGAGTAGAAGCCGCGGTGGCGCTCCGCCATCTCGAGGGTCTGCAGGCGATAGGTCCCGACCACACGCTTCGACGCCTCGTGCCGGACGAGAAGATGATGGCAGCCGGCGTCGAAGGGGTCCTCGTCGCGCCCGGTGCGATGGGAGGGCTCCAGCCCCTCACCGAGCTCCAGGTTGAACACCGCGAAGCGAAGCCGGAGCACCTCGTCGAGCTCGGCGGCGCTGCGCGCGAAGTCGACCCGGTACTTCCCGGCGACGACGTCCCCGGGGAGTCCCTCGGAAAACGAGGGATACGGGACGGGCTCCGGGGCCTTTCGGGGCAGCGACACGGGACCGGCTCGCGGCAGGGCCCTCATTATGCACGAGGGGTCGTCCGCCCCGGGATGGCGGGGCCAACGGCCCCGAGGATCCACGTGGTTCCGCCGCAGTCCGCCATGACGCTCGGGATCTACTCGAGGCGGCGGACCGCCGAGGGGGCGGCCCGGAGCACGAGCAGGTCGTCGTGACGCTCGACGCGGCCCGTCACTTCCACGGGCTCGGCGATCCGGTCGAGAAGGGCGCGGCCGATGGCCTCTCCGCCCGGTCCCACGAGGGCCAGGGCGCCGGCCTGCCCGCGCTCGTCGCGGACGATGAGGACCGGGGGGATCCCCCCGCTGAGGCAGCGCGCGGCGCAGGCGCGGTGTGTCTTGCCGGCGCCGGGGCTCATCACCCCCGAGTGGCACTTGATGTCGACGATCTCGCCGCGCAGCGTGTGGACGCCGAGGTCCTCGAAGCGCGGCTCGGACCCGCGAGTCCCGGGGATCGACTCCGGAGACAGGACCTCGACCGAGCCGGCGACGACCTCGACGAGCGTCGTTTCCTCGCGGTAAACGAGACGCCCAAGGAGGCGCACCGTTCGGCCGTCGAGCCCGGCGACCTCGCGGGCGGCGCCGT
>JAKEFM010000045.1 GCA_022616055.1 Planctomycetota bacterium | reverse complement strand
TTGCGTCGTGCCCGGCTGCACGAACCGGCTCTGGCTCGAGGTGCACCACCTGGTTCCGCGCGCGGCGGGAGGATCGAACGACGCCGGGAACCTGGCGACGCTGTGCAGCACCCACCACGGCCTGATTCACGAGGGGAACCTGAGGAGCGTGCGGGGAGAGAACGGGAGGCTGCGGTGGTTCGGACGGACGGGGCGGGAGATCGGGCGCGCGACCCACGTGGGTCGTCTCGCGGGTGCCCCGGTCGAGCCGAAGGCGGAGGCCGTCGCGTAGGGACGCGACTCGGTCGGACGACCGCGGCACAGCCGTCTCGTCACTCTGCTGGGGCGAGCCGTGGCTGACCGTTCGGACGTCTCCTACACTGCCGCCGCCTACGAATCGGTTGGGCGGCGATTCGCCGGGAGGCACCGCGGCCCGACTGAAGGGAGCGGACCATGACGAAGCGGACGTACGCGATCATGGGCGCCACGGGGCAGATCGGCCGCGTGGTCACCGAGAAGCTGCTCGAGCGAGGGCACGACGTGCGCGCGCTCGGCCGGGAGACGAAAAAGCTCGAGGCCCTCCGCGCGAGGGGCGCGAAGACGACCCCCGTGCGCTTCGACGACGCGAACGCGCTCGCCGAGGCCTTCCGCGGGACGCAGGCGGTTTTCACGATGATCCCCCCCGCCTACGACGCGGACGACTACGGCCGCTTCCAGGACCGCGTCGGCGAGGCGACCGTCGCGGCGCTCAAGAAGGCCGGGACCACGCACGTCCTCGACCTCTCGAGCATCGGGGCGCACCTGACGGAGGGAACCGGGCCGATCAAGGGTCTCCACCGCCAGGAGAAGCGGCTCGAGGGGCTGCCGGGGCTCTCCGTCCTCCACCTGCGGCCGGGCTGGTTCATGGAGAACCTCCTCTGGGCGATCCCGGCGATCCGGGAGCACGGCGTCAACGGCTCGGCGCTGCGCGGCGACCTCTCGATCCCGCTGGTCGCGACGACGGACATCGGGGAGAAGGCGGCCGACCTCCTCGACCGCCTCGACTTCCGAGGCCGCTCGGTCCTCGAGTTTGTCGGGCCGACGCCCCTCAACTCCCACGAGGCGACCGCCGCCCTCGGCAAGGCGATCGGGAAGCCCGACCTCAGGTACGTCCAGGTCCCCTACGCCGAGGCCGAGCGCGCGATGGTCGCTTCCGGAATGAAGCCGAACTTCGCCGCCCTGATCGTCGAGATGGACCGCTCCCTGAACGAGGGGAAGATCGAGCCGACGCAGACCTTCACGGCCGAGAACCGCGGGAAGACGACGATCGAGGGGTTCGCGAAGGTCTTCGCCCGGGCGTACACGACGGCGTAGCCCCCCCTCCTCAGAACCAGAGGAGGGTGTGGGTCGAGGCCTTCTCGACGAGCCAGTCGGGACCCTTCTGATCCAATCCGTCCAGCGCGACCGCGCCGGCGACGCCGAAGTGATCGGCGCACGCCGGTCAGATGTGGACGGAGGTCCCCTTCCCGCGGATCGCCGCGAGGAGGTCGGCGGCCGTCCCCTGCTTCGTGAACATCGGCGAGGTCACCTTCTCCGCCTCCCCCTTCTTGCAGAGGATCCCCCCGTCGATCGAGAACCAGACGTGGTTCTCCCCCTCGGGGAGGCGGCTCGCGACGAGGAGGCCGAGCATCACGCGGTGCGGGTCCGAGGGGCCGTGGGTGATCGCGACGACGTGGCCGCGGCGCTTCTCGGCCTGGGCGCCTGCGGCGGCCGGCGCGAGCCCGAGGGCCGCCGCGAGGGTGGAGAACTCGAGGAACTCGCCGCGGGTGAGGGCGCTCGTCGTCATCGTTCCGTGCTCCGTGGGATCCTGGGCGGGCATTCTGGCGCGGGCCGGCCTCCCGGCTACTCCCGCCCGGCCCCGCCGAGCACCGGGAGCACCGTCGTCGAGAGCTTCCGGTAGAGCTCGGCCGTCGCCCGCGCGTCGCGCAGGCAGTACTCGGCGATGTCGTCGATCCGCCCCTCGCGGAAGACGCGGGCGACCTGCGAGCCGTCGAGGAGCGCCTTCGGCGACTCGATGTCGAAGCGCCGGCACCAGTACTCGAGGGAGTAGAAGCCGCGCGCGGCGCCGAAGAAGGCGAGGACGTCCATCAGGTCGCAGTGCTCGCGCACCTCGTAGCGGTAGCCGGCGAGGTTGCGGCTCGGCGCGACGCCGAGCATCGCCGAGCGGACCATCAGGACGGGCCCGTCGTAGCCGCGGCCGTTGAAGGAGACGAGCGTCCGGAAACTCGACGCCTCCTTCCAGAACCGCGCGAGGATCTCCGGCTCGGCCCCGCGGAAGATCTTCGAGCCGGGCACCCGCTCCCAGTTCTCAAACTTCCCCCCTTTCCCGTCGGCGAAGACGGCGCCCCGGTCCTTCTCGACCTCCCAGAGGCCGACGGCGACCACCTTGCCGCAGCCGGGGTAGAGGGCGGTGCGCTCGGGGACCTTCGCCCGCTCCCCGGGGTCGCGCTCGCGCTCGAGGAGGTAGCCGCGCGTCGACTCGTCGATCTCCTCCCAGGCGAGGCCCGCGACCTCGATGTCGTAGGCGACGGTGCCGGATCGGGGCTCGACCACGGCGCGGATTGTACGGAGCGCCGCGGCGCGCCCCCTCCTAGGCGCCCCCCTTCGGCTTCTCCTTCTCCTTCGGGGGTTCCTTCTTGTCGGGCGGAGCCTTCTCCTTCGCCGGCCCCTCCTTGGCCCCGGCCTTCTCCCCCTTCTCGGGGGAGGGCTGCTTGTCCTTGGAGGGCGCTCCGGTGTCCTTCTCCTTCCCCTTCTCCCCGGAAGGGGCCTTCCCCTCGTTCGAGGAAGCCTTGACCTTCCAGAGCGACCACTCGAGGTCGTCCATCTTCCCGTCCCCGTTGCGGTCCGCGGCGGGCTGGTCGAGGAGCGCCTTCTTCTTCTCGGCCCGCGCGGCGAACACCGCCTCCTCCTCGAGGCTCACGACCCCGTCGCCGTCGAGGTCGGCTCCCCCCGACTTCTTCGCGGCCGCCGGGATGTCCTTCCCCTCCTTCGTCTTCGAGGCTCCGAGGCGAGTGGCTTCCTCAGCCGCGTCGAGGATCCCGTCCCCGTTGGCGTCGGAGGCGGGATCTTCCTTCAGGACGCGCGCCCGGCGCATCTTCCCCTCGAAGAGCGTCGCCTCCTCGGAGTCGACGGCACCGTCCCGGTCGAGGTCTGCCTCGACGTGCTCTCGGCGCAGGGCCTCCCGCGCCTGCCAGCTGCGCCGCACCTTTCCCTCCTCCGGCCCGACCTTCCCGTCGCCGTCGAGATCGGCGGGGAGCGCGAGGAGGTCGAGGCCGGCGCGCTCCTTCTCCTTCAGGGCGAGGACTTCCTCGAGAGAGAGCTTGCCGTCCCCGTCGAGGTCCGCCGCGGGCTTCTCCTTCAGGAAGGCGCCCGGATCCTTCTTCTTCTCGGGTCC
>JAKEFM010000337.1 GCA_022616055.1 Planctomycetota bacterium | reverse complement strand
GACACCTCCAGGCTCCGGCGAACCCCAGCCGGAGGCGGAGGGACCGAGTTCCGGTCCTGCCCCGACCAGGAAGGCTCCGACTCCCGGCTCGCGCCCTTCCACGGCCACCGTCCGCATCCACGGAGTGGTGATCGCACGGGGCGGCGCACCCGCGCCCGCCGGGACGCGAGTCAGGCTCCTGACGATGCGGTCGGAGGTCGACTTCCCCGAGGCCGCGGAGACCTTCGAGGAGGACGGCTCGATCCGCGGGGCCTTCGTCGATGGCGCCTGGCAGACCTACGGTGAGCTGACTTTCGGAAGGGAAGCCGGCCGCGTCGCCGCGACGGCCCCCGACGGCTCCTTCTCGTTCGACGTCGGGAGCGACCTCCCGCGCTTCCGGCTCGAGGCCTCCTCCGACTTCGGGCGCACGGAGTCGATCTCATGGCACGACGCCGGGTCGCCCGAGGTCTCTGCCGGGCTCACCCTCGTCCTCGAGCCCGCGGGCGAGGTGGAGGGGACCGTCCGCGGTCCGGACGGATCCGTCCCGAGGCACGGCAGGGTGATGGTGCGCGCCGCCGGTCGAGGAGGCTACGGGCCCGGGTGGGAGAACTACCAGGCGCGCTGCGACTCGGCGGGCCGGTTCGAGATGAGGGGCGTCGAGCCGGGGAAGTACGAGGCGGTCTCCTGGGCCGAGGGGCTCGGGATCGCGTTCGGCCCGAAGCTCGAGGTGAGGGCGGAGAGGACCGAGCGGCTCGAGCTGGTCCTCCCTGCGGACTCCTGGGTTTCCGGGACCGTGGTGGACGGGGAAGGGAGGGGCGTCGCGGGCGCCTTCGTCGTCTCGGTGCGCGAGGAGGAGTACTCGTCCCACCACGCCGTGCCTCCCCCTCGCCGCATCGCGCGGACGGACGGCGCCGGCGCGTTCCGGATCGGGTCGCTCGGCGCGGGCGGGCACTTCTTCTCGGCCGCGATCTCGGGCCTGCTGCGGGACGGGAGCGACAAGATCGACGTCCCCTCCCCCGGCGGGGTCGAAGGCGTTCGGATCGTCCTCGGGCAGGGGCGAACGCTCTCGGGACGCGTCGTGGACGCGGAGGGCCGCCCGGTCGCGGGCGCGTCGGTCCACGCCGACGCGGACCAGGAGGCGATCCGGAGACGCGGCACCGGAAGGGGGGGCCGCCAGAGTGCGCAGCGCGCCGAGACGGCGGGGGAGGGGACGTTCCGGCTCACCGGCCTTCCGGACTCGCCCCTCTTCCTCGACGTCTCGCTCGAGGGGCGGAGCCGCACGGTCCTCGGGGACCTCGAGCCGGGGCGCGAGG
>JAKEFM010000044.1 GCA_022616055.1 Planctomycetota bacterium | reverse complement strand
GCCCCCGCTACCACGTAGCCGGAACGAGCGGACGGGCGCCCAGGCGCCGGCCGCTCGGCTTGTTTTCGGGGCCGTTCGAAAGGGCGAAGGGAGTGACCGCCAGGCGAAAAGCGACGCCTCCCACGGGGTCGACCCGCCGCAAGCGCCCCCTCGTCGTCGAGATCGCGCCGCGCATCGTCGTCGACGAGCGCATCCGGACGGGGAGGCCGGTGATCAAGGGAACCCGCGTCCCGGTCGAGACCGTGCTCGGGCGGCTCTCGGAAGGGATGTCGGTGCACGAAGTCGCGGACGAGTACGAGGTCCCGCACAAGGACGTGCTCGCGGCGATCGCGTACGCCGCGGAGGTCGTCGCCGACGAGCGGGCGCTGCCCGCGCGGCGGTAGGGGCGGGCTTCCTCGTCGACGGGGGGCCATTCGCTACGAGGAAGTTCTCGGCGCCGGAGCGAACCTCCCGGTAGCCTTTCGGCTACTCGACTGGATCCGTGAGGCCGACCTTCCTCCTCCACGCCGTTCGCGAGAATCGCGATCCGGGATCCCTCCCGAGCTACGGAATCGCAGAAGCGGCCCACTACCTGCAACTGCCGCCGGCGACCTTGCGCACCTGGGTGATCGGGCGGCACTACCCGACTCGATCCGGGAAGGCGTGCTTCCGTCCCCTGATCAGCCTGCCCCGATCAGAGGCCCCCCTCCTCTCCTTCGTCAATCTGGTCGAGGCCCACCTGCTCGCCGAAATCCGGCGCGAGCACCTCGTCCAGCTCGCGAAGGTGCGCGCCGCCCTGGGCTTCGTCGGCAGCGTGCTCCGATCGCGCCACCCGCTCGCCGAGGCGTGCTTCGAGACCGACGGACTCGACCTCTTCGTTCGCAAGGCCGGGTCGCTGATCGTGGCCTCCGAGGAGGGACAGGTCGCGATCCGGGAGACGCTCGAGGGACGGCTTCGCCGAATCGGGCGGGATCGGGACGGGCGTCCCCTCCGTCTCTACCTCTTCACGCGGAAGGGGGATCCCTCCCAGCCGAAGCAGATCGTCGTCGACCCGGGGATCTGTTTCGGGCGACCGGTTCTCGCGAAGGAGGGAGTCGCGACTTCCGTCATCGCCGAGCGATACAAGGCGGGGGATTCGATCGCGTCGCTTGCGGAGGACTACGGCTGCTCCACGGAGGAGATCGAGGAAGCCGTCCGCTGTGAACTCAGGCTCGAGGCCGCCTAGGCCGAGGGTCTTCTTCCTCACGCTCGCCGGGCTGGGGGTGGCGCGAGGGCCCCTGTAGTAGACCCGACCTTCGGCGGCGCGGCCGCCCGGCCTCGACCGGAACGAGGGGGGGGCGGCGGCGAAGTCGATCCCCGACTCCGCGCCGATCCGGGCGAGGACGGGCCTCAGCGCTTCGAGCGCGTCCGCGGGATCGATCGGCCCGCCCGGAGACACCGTGAAGTCGAGGTCCTCGGAGAACCGGTACGTCTCGAGCCAGCACTTCTTGAGGCAGGTCCCTCCCTTGAAGATCCACGTGGTCCCCAGGCGCGGGTCCGAGCCGATGCCCGAGAGGACCCACCCGACCAGTACTTCTCGACGATGTCCTCGCGGAGGCCCCATTCGCGGACGCGCTCCTCGATCGAGGCGTGGGGGATCACACGGCGCCGCCCCGGAGGTTCGCGTTCACGCGGAGATTCCAGCGGCGGAGGATGCGACCCTTGTGTCGGATCGTCGGATCGAGGGCGACGACCCCCGCGCTCATGCGGGCGCGGCAGGTGGCGTTGATCCCGGGAGCGTCCACGCCGAGGGCTTCGACGATGTACCCGAGGCGCTTGGGGATGGAGCGGTTCCGGAGCCGGTCCGCGTAGTCGAGGAGGAGGCGGTCGTCCCGGTGCTCCCCGCCGAAGTACGCAGCGGCGACCTCCGCGACGTGACGGATCCCGCCGCCCATCGCGGGCTCGTCGAGGAGGTCGACGAGCGTGCGGGAGGGATCGGAGACGGGGACGCGGGTCCGGCCTCGCCAGACGGGCCGGACGCCGAAGATCGCATCGGGGGGTCTCGTCTTCAGCCGGAACGTGGTGCCCTGCAGTTCGACGCGCCGCTCCCTCACCCTCCGGGAGGTCACGACCATGACGTCCCTGAAGATCTGGTCCGTCAGTCCCCAGTGCTCGCAGGCGCTCCACCCTCCGACGTAGCAAGGATCGAAGGCCTTCGAGGCGACCGCCCACGGGTCCTCGCGCCAGGAGGAGGGATCGGAAGCCTCGACGGGGACGGCGAGGAAGAGGCCGCGGCGGACGCGCGAGAGCCACCCTCGTGCCGCCAGGTACGCGAGGAGGCACTCCCCTTCCTCGTCGACGAAGACCTTTCACTCTCCCTCGCCCGGGAAATCCGCGGAGAGGCCTCTTCCCGCGAGCGACGGTCAGCGCGATCGCCCGACGAAGATGAAGGGTGCCCAGAAGAAGGGATGACCCGCCTCCTCCGCGCGCGAGGCCTGCGACGCCTTTCCCGTCGAGCCGAAGCCGCGCGCGGTCCCCATCGGCCCCGCCGAACGGCGCACCGCGAGCTTCGACTCCCGCAAGGCCTGGTCCCACGGGAGCCCCCGCTCGAGGAAGCCGCGGTAGAAGGCCTCCATCGTCTCCGCGGCGACGGCGTCGTCGACCTGCCAGAGGCTCGCCACGACGGCCCGCGCGCCCGCGTAGAGGAAGGCGGACGCGAGGGACTGGACGCCTTCCCCGGCCCTCCACTCCCCGCGACCCGTCTCGCAGGCGGAGAGGACGGCGAGGTCCGCCTCGAGGACGAGCTCGAGGACGTCTCCGATCGCGAGGTAGCCGTCCTCCCCGGCGCGGAAGGAGAGCGCGATCCCCGTCCGCTGCGGGGACTGCGGGTCGACGAAGCCGTGGGCCGCGAGGTGGAGGATCGAGTAGGGACGGAGGTCTCCGGCGAGGCGGTCGAGGGAGGCGCGGCCGCCCAGGTGCAGCTCGAAGCGCCGACCCGTCAGGGAGGCGCTCCTGCGAGACGCGAGACGCCCGACCTCTTCGTGGAGGTCCTCCTCCTCCGGCGCGAGGAGCAGCCGCGCGAGGGAGAGCGCCTCCTCCCGCGTGCGCTCCACGCGCCCGAGGCCTGCCTCCTCGGGGACGGCACGCGCGGCGCCCCGGGCGAGGAACGCGGGCGTCTCCGGGCCGGACGGACCCTCCGCCTCGCCTCCTTCGGCGGGGTAGATCGGGTCGGCGAGGAGGAGCGCCTTCCCCTCGCCCGGACGGGGCGCCGCGCTCGCCGCGACGAAGCCGGAGGAGGGCGCGTAGGCGACGTCCCACCGGTCGAGGACGAACTCGAGGTCCGCCCAGGTTCGAGGGGGCCGTGCGGTCCCGGCGACGAGCGCCTCGAAGGGGAGGCCGGCGAGCGGCCCCGCAGGGACGAGGATCAGCCGGGCCCCGCGCGCCCGTTCCAGGAAAGGGGCGAGGAGCGCGTCGAAGAGAGCCTGCCCCGAGTCGAGGATCTCCTCGACCGTCGCGAGCGGGCGGGGGCGCGAGAGCCTGGCGACGTGGATCGCGGCCTGCGCCTCGATCGCCGCCCGGTCCCCGAGATCGTGGAAGGAGCAGTCCCCCCGGCCGACCGCGTAGGCGTAGAGGCGGCTCGACCCTTCGGCGTACTCGACGAGGAGGGTGCCCGGGCCGAGGAGCGCGGCCAGGTGTTCGCCGTCGACCCCCCGCGGGAGGTCGAGCGCCGAGTCGGGCGGGGAGATCTCTTCGAGCCGCTTCCCGAGGTCCCCGGCCTTCGCGAGGAGGGAACGGGCCTCCGCCTTCATCGCTCCGATCCCCCCGGGTTCCCTGCCCTCGCGGGTCGCCTCCAGGATGCGCTCGAGGATCCGGTCCCGGCGGGCGAGCGCCTCGGCGCGCTGCCGCCGGATCCGGACCGCCTCGGGCGTGCGGGCGCCGCTGCGGTACTCCGCGATCCCCTGGAGGAGCGCGCGACCCTTCCACCTCGCCGCCTCGCGGAATCCCTCCGCGGTCACGGCGGCCCGGCGCGCGGCGTCCGGTCCCGCCTCCGCGAGCCGCAGGGCCGTGAGGTCCTGGGCGAGCTCCCCCCAGGAAGACCACCGCGAGCGCAGTCCCGAAGCCTCGGAGGTCTCGAGCCCCCGGAGGGCGGGGGCCTCGAGCGCGCGAGCGGCCCTCCCGAGCGTCTCGAGGGCCGCCGTCGAGTCCCGCTGCGCGAGGGCCGCGCGGCCGAGGACGAGGAGGGCGTGGAGCAGGAGCTCCCCCCCCTCGACCTCCGCGAGGAGCGAGAGCGACT
>JAKEFM010000336.1 GCA_022616055.1 Planctomycetota bacterium | reverse complement strand
TCGAGGGGCACGCGATCTCCGCGATCTCCCGCACGCCCTCGTCGGCGGTCCTCGCGACCGCGGCGTCGCTCGTCGAGGAGACCGCGCGCCTCGCCGCCGTCGGGGGGCTGGCCCTCCTCACGCGGAGGTGGTTCAACGACGCGCTGGACGGCGTCACCTACGGGAGCCTCGTCGGCGTCGGGATGTCGGTGTGGGAGACCGGATTCCGGCTCCACGGCTGGCCCGTCGAGGACATCGGGGCCGGGGAGATCGTGCGCATGTTCTCCCACGCCGTGCTGGGAGGGATCGCCGGCTTCCCCCTCGGGATCCTCACGCTGCGCGAGGGGCGGCGGAGGTTCCTCCCGGCGCTCGCGCTCTGCTTCCTCGCCGCCCTGGGGCTCCACTTCGTCGTGGACTGGGCTGGCCTCCGCGCCGTCGCGGTCCGCGGGTTCGAGTCGACGGGGACCGTGATCGTCGCCGCCGCCGTTCTCCTGGGCGCCGTCCTCTACGGCGTCCTCACCGCCATCGCCGCGGAGTGGTCCCGCCGCCAGTTCGACCCCTGCAGCCCGAAGACCCTCTTCGGCTGGCCCTTCGCCCAGTTCCTCGGCCCCCCGGACATGCCCGACTGGTGCCCGCGGCCGGGGGACGACGACGGCGCGCCGGGCACGTCCTGACCCGCCGGCGCCTCACTCCTTCGCCGGCTCGAGGCGGATCTCGACGCCCTCCTTCGGCCCGGCGACCTGGCGGACGGTGCCTTTCTCGACGACCTTGCCGTCGTCGTCCGCCCGCTGGGACATGAGGTCGAAGTAGCGGCCCTCCTTCACGAGGACGTGGAACTCCCCCTTTTCGCCGGTGGACCCGTGGAACCAGTCGTCCTCGCGGCCCTCGCACGTGGCCCACACGCTCAGGCCCGAGGCCGGCCTGCCGTCGACGCCGAGGACGACGCCGGTGATCGGGACGCCCGCCTCCAGGACGAGGGTGATCTCCTGGCCCGCGGGCCGCACCTTCTCGACGTAGGCCTGGAGCCGGATCGCCCGATTCCCGGCGTTCATCTCCGCGGACACGTCCACGATCTCCTCCTTGATCTGGTCCAGCACGGCGCAGCCGTCCTCGCCCGTGATCCTCCAGTCGCAGTCGTGCCCGCCGTAGGCGTAGACCTCGACGCCCCGGAGGGGATTGCCCTCCGGGTCCACGACCCGGACCTCGACCTTCCCGAAGTCCGGGATGCGGAGGACAAGGTCGCGCACGTCGGCGCCCGGCGCCACCGCGACCTTCGTCTCGAGGAGCGGGTACCCGTCGGGACGCGCCACGCAGACCCCCTGCTCGCCGGGAGGTACGTCCCGGATTCGGAAGCGGCCCCGCTCGTCCACGCGCGCGTGTCCCCTCCCGGAGACGGAGACCTCGACCTCCCTCGCGGGCTTCCCCGCCGAGTCGAGGA
>JAKEFM010000335.1 GCA_022616055.1 Planctomycetota bacterium | reverse complement strand
GCCGCCCTCCACCTCTCGAGGCCGAGCCGGAGGGAAACCGCGCCGATCCCGGCGAGGGCGGCCATCGCGACGGCGACCAGGCGGCGCCTCGCTCGGGAGCCCCCGAAGGCCGAGGCGCCGGCCGCGCCGAGGAGGAGGGCGAAGGCGAAGCCGGGCACGTAGAGGACCGGGGACCCGCCGAGACCCGCGATCGGGGGGACGGGCGCCGCGGGGAGGGTCGAAGCGACCCAGGCGAGGAGGCATCCCGCGATCGGCGCACGGCCCGCCCCTCTCCGAGCCGAGGCGACGACGATGCAGGCGAGCGCGAACGAGGCGAGCCGCGCGCCCCCGGCGAGCGATCCGAGCGATTCCGGATCGAACGGAAACGCGGACGTCGCGAGGGAGCGAAGCAGGCCGGAGGCGAGGCGGGCGGACTGCAGGAGCGCTCCGCCGACGTCCCCGCCGAGCGAGCCGAGCGCGAGGACGCGCGCGCCGAGCCAGGCGACCCAGAGCGCGGCGAGGGAGAGGTACAGCCGCGCTCTGGCGTTGCGCCGCGCCGTGCCCGGCGCCGCGAGGTCGAATCCCAGGAGGACGAGGGGTCCCACGACCCCCGACTCCTTCCAGAGGAGGGCCGCCGCGAGGAGCGCGAGCGGACCGCCGATCGTTCCGGAGGGGCTCTCCCGCATCCATCCGATCGCCCGCGCGCATCCGGCGAGGAGCAGGGCTCCGGGGACCAGGTCGACCCGGCCGGCGACCCATCCGAGCGGCTCGGCCCGGGTCGATCCGAACGCGCCGACGGCGGCGGCGAGGAGGGCGAAGCCAGGGGGAGCGGCGGGAAACAGCCTCCGCGCCAGCCGGTAGGCGGCGAGGACGGTGAGGAAGTGGGCTGCGAGATTCAGCGCGTGGGACGCGAGCGCGTTCGCCGGGAAGAGGAGGACGTCGGGAACCCAGCCGAGGGAAGCGAGAGGCCGCCAGTAGGGGATCCCCGATCGCCCTTGCCAGGGCCCGGTGAAGTCCTCCAGCACCGGCCGGAGATCGGGGCCGTCGCCGGCCCACGTGCGCGCGAAGAGGAAGAAATCGTCGGCGAGGAAGAAGGTCGAGAGCGCGGGCGCGCCGGCGAGGAGGAGGGCGCCGACGAGGAGGGCCCAGCCGATCCGTGCGCTCCTCCGGTGCGAGAGGGATGAGGTCCCGCCCTGGATCGGAGTCGATCGGGCCCGGGCCGGATCCGACGGCTCCATCCCCTTCCGCTCCTCCCCCCTCGCGAGGCCTTCGCCTCGAGTCAGGCGACCCTGCCGGGCCGGCCGCCGAGCAGGAGGCCCGCGAGCGCCTTCCGGACCGACAGGCCCGGCCGAAGGGCTTCGTCCTCCTCTTCGACCGGACCGGACATCGAGTGCTCATTCAATCCGACCGGGGCGGAGCCCTCCGAGCGGCACGTCTTTCCGGAACCGGAAGGATACGGCTCCTCGTGCCTCCGCATCCGTGGACGGCTGGGCCGTCCTCCCGCCCGACCCTTCCGGACGGACCTGCTCCGTGCCAAGCGGGACGGCCGTCCGGGGTTAGGCGGGGGGGACGACCAGGACCGGACACGGCGTGCCACGGACGACGCGCCGCGCGACGCTCCCGATCAGGAATCGCTCCAGTCTCCGCCGGCCGCGCGTGCCGATCACGATCAGGTCGACGTCGTCCCGGTCGGCCGTCCGAAGGATGCGCTCCGAGGCGTCCCCCGCCTCGATTCGCGTCTCGCTCTCCACGCGGAGGCGGGCGAGGCGGGTACGGACCTCGCCCATCGATTTCGCGGCCTCCTCCCGTCGCCGGCGCAGTTCCTCGAGGAAGCCGGGATGCGTGAGGAACGCCGCGCCGGCCGCGAGACCGGGGTCGAGGACGTGGAGGACGAGGAGTCTCGCTCCCGCGCCCGACGCGAGGGATTCGCCGAGATCGAGGGCGCGCCGCGAGGCGGGGGAGAAGTCCGTCGCGACGAGCACGCAGCGCAGGCGCCGCCGGAGCGGGACATGAGGGACGAGGAGGAGCGGCACTCCGCCGCTCAGGAGGAGTCGCTCCGACACGCTCCCGAGGATCAGGCGGGCGAAGCCGCGACGGCCGTGCGTCCCGCAGGCGACCACCGAAGCCCGGAACCGCTCGGCCTCCTTCCGGATGACCTCCTCCGGGCGGCCGAAGACGAGCCGCGTCTCGCAACGGAACCCCCGCTCCCGCGCGGCCCGTGCCTCCCGTTCGAGCGAGGCCCGGCTCTTCTCGACGGCCTCGGGGAACACGGCGAGAAACCCGTACGGTCCCGGGTCGAAGGCGTGCAGGAGCCGCAGCCGCGGCCTCGGGGACGGAAGTCGGGTCACGAACAGGAGGGCGCGCTGCGACGTGGGGGAGAAGTCGGTCGCGACGAGCACCCGGACGAGGCCACGACCGCTTCGAGAGCGAGGGGGACGGCCGGATCGCACTTGGTCCTCCTGGATCGAGGAGCGCACCCGTGCCATCGGGGCGACGCCGGGGCGGGACCGGAACCGCATGGTTCGTGTCCGGCGGGGGCGCAGCAAGTCCCGGTCCGCGGATTGCAGGTAACCCCGCGAGGTTGTCAGCGGCCTCTACCTTCCTCCAGGGCCACGACCGGAGACGGAACCATGACCATCGGGCGAATCTGCCAGCGGGATGTCGACCTCGCCGAGAGGGGGGAGAGCGTTCGCGTCGCCGCCCAGCGCATGCTCCAGCGAAAGGTGGGGACCCTGGTCGTCCTCGACCAGTCGAGGGAGCCGATCGGGATCCTGACCGATCGCGACCTCGTC
>JAKEFM010000334.1 GCA_022616055.1 Planctomycetota bacterium | reverse complement strand
CGCTCGGGGAGATGAGGAGCGCCACGTCGTCCTGCTCCGTGAAGCCCGCCGCGTAGGCGGTCAGCAGGATGTCGAATCCGCCGGACCGGTCGGTCGGCCCGACGAAGAGGAGCCGCATCGACCGGGTCGTCGGGACGGGGGCGGGCTCGACGTGGGGTCCGAACGCGTTGGCGTCGATGGGCGCGGGGAGGACGAAGACGCGGTTCGCCGGGAACCCCTTCGCGACGAGCCGGTCCCGCACCGAGGGCCACGGGGTCCAGACCTCGTCGGCCGCGACCAGCTCGGAGAGCGAGCAGGCGCCCGCCACGGCAACGGTGGCGGCCCCCTCGAAGGTCGTGGCGCTCGCGGCCTCCCCCGTCACCCGGACGTCCGGAGGACCCCCGAGGGAGGCGTACTCGGCCGGGGCGCACGCGACCCGGTACCCCTGCCCGACGATCCGCGACGCGAGCGGAAGGCCGAAGGGCTCGAGCGATGCGCAGAAGCGTCCCTCCCAGGCGACGCGGACGATCCGCTCGACCGAGAGGATCCCGAGGGGCGCGGGGACCGCGTCGGCCGCGGGCGCGGACTCGGAGGGGGCCCGTCGCGCGGCCCGGGCCGGGGCGAGGGCCGCGCGCAGCCGCCGTCCGACCTGATCGAGGGAGTGGGAGGCGAAGACCTCCGCGCGCGCCCGGCGTCCCGCTTCCTCGCCGGAGCCCCGGTTCTCGACGAGATGGCGCATCGTCTCGGCCAGATGGAAGCCGATCGGCTCCGCCCACCGGTGGCCCTTCAGCGCGGGCTCGAGGGCGACCGTCTCCCCTTCGACCGGGACGACGGCGCAGTCGATCAGGAAGGCGTTGCGGTCGTGGAGGAAGTCGAGGGGCGCCCCGAACCGGGTGGCGACGACCGGCAGGCCGAGCGCCGCGGCCTCGAGGACCTCCCGCCCCAGCCCGTCGCCGCGCCACACCTGGACGAAGGCGTCGGCCTCCGCCAGGACCGCGCGCCGCCGACGCGAGTCGGTCCCCGCCTCGACGCGGATCCTCGGCTTCCCCTCGGAATCGACGAGGTCCCCGGCGACCGCGCGGGCCCTCTCCCGCAGCCCGGCCACGTCGCGCGCGGCCGCCCCTCGCGCCACCAGGAGGAGCCGGACCGTCGCCTCCCCGCGGAATTCCCGGAGGAACATGTCGAGGAGGAGCTCCGTCGCGCTGCGCGTCGTGCCGTCCGTCGTGGCCGCGAAGAGGAAGCCCCCGCCGGCGGGGCGCGAGCGGGGGGCGGAACGCCGCGGGAACTCGCGCGGGTCGAGCGGCGTGGGCACCACGCGCAGGCGCTCGAGGTCCACGCCCGAGCGCGCGAAGGTCTCGACGTTGAAGGTCGAGGGGATCCACACCTCGTCCATCCGGTTGCACCGCGCGGCCCAGACAGGGGGGAGGCGGTCGGTGTCGAAGTGGGCCCGACCTATGTTGCGTTCGGCCCCCTCCGCGAGGAAGAACCAGGGAGCCGGGGCGCGGGCGATCTGCACGAGCGCGCCCCCGCGCAGCTCCCCCGGTTCCTCGGCCAGGCCCGCGGGCCCCCCTGCGCCGCGGATGCGCAGGGTCACCCCGCGCGCGGGGAACCCCGCCCGGCGAAGCGCCCGCAGGAGGCTGCGCGCGTCGTCGGCGGCGGGCTCCTCGGGGCCCGCCGCGCTCGCGAGGAGGACGGAGAGACGGGAAACGGCTTCGGCCACGCTGGACCCGGGGTGGAGGGAAAGATCGGAACGCGGAGCGCCCTGACTGGAGGGGGGGCGGCCCCCGCCGATCAGATCGGGGAGGCGGTCGCTCCCTTCTCGAACTCGGGCTCCGGGGTCCGAACCGACGGCGCGGTGTCCCCGGAGGCGACCGGACCGGCGCCCTGCACGGACAGGAAGGCGAGGATCTCCCGGCGCGTGGGATCGGGGACTCCTTCGAACCGGACGCCGGCTCGCCACCGGCCTCCCCCCGATGGGGCGCTCCAGACGGTCGTCCCCTCGAGCTCGATGATCGTCTCGGCGCCGAACCGGATCGTGAGCCCGAGCTTCTCGTTCACGCCGACGGGGGAGGAGAGGCGCACGCAGGCGCCTCCGACGGAGAGGTCGAGGATGGTCCCCTCCTCCGCCGAGGCGGCCTCGTCGCGGCCGGGACGGCGGAGGACGACCGGCAGGAGCGCGGGAGCCCGGGGAGTCCCGGGGGCGCCGCTCCAGCTGTGGAGGATCAGGGTCGCCCCGTCGCCGGAGGAGCGGACCTCGGCCAGCCGGAACCGGAGCCCTTCCCCCCGCCCCGCCGCCCGGACCTCGACGGGGTCGCCCGGGGCGAAGGCGCCCTCGGGGATCTCCTTCACGACGACCCGCATCGCGCCGCGGCGGTCGACCACGATCCCCTGGACCTCCGCCCCTCCGCCCGGCCGCGCCAGCGTGACCGGGGAGAGGAAGGCGGGGAAGAGGGAGAGCCCCGGATCCTCCTCGAAGCCGAGCCGCTGCCGCAGGCGCGAGAGCGCGAGGATCGGATTCCAGATGTCCCCTCCCTCGAGGTAGATCCGGACGAGGTACAGGGCGGCGCCGGCGTCGAAGACGCGGCGGTCGGTCGTGGCGAGCGCGGGGGCGAGCGGCCCGCCGAGGAGGGCGACCTCCGTCAGGATGTCCGCGTCGGCCGGATTCACGTCGAAGGCCTGGGCGACGCGGCGGATCCGCACGACGTCGCGGCGCGCGACGGTCCGGCGCCGCACAGAGCGGAGGATCCAGGCGATGGCGGAGAGGGTGAGGAGAGCGGCGAGAGCCCAACCGACGAGGAGGCCGGTCCCCGTCACCGGATCGCCTCGGGCGAGACGGTCTGGACCCCCGGCTTCGGGGCCCCTCCCGGACCCGCGGCGAGGACCTTCTCCACGATCCGGGCCCACGCCTCGAGGTCGAACTCGGGGAACTCGGCGCCCACAAGCCAGGGCTGCTCCCCGCCGGCGAGATAGAGCGCCTGCCGCGCCCAGACGACGCGCCCGCGCGTCTCGACGACCTCCTCGCCGACCCGGACCTGCAGGAGGATGGGGTCCTCCTTCTTCGGAGTCACCGAGGGGCGCATCTGGATCCGCACGCCCGTGCGGGAGACGTCGACGACCGTGGCCGAGTCGAAGGGGGCGTCCGCCCCGACTCGCGCCATCCCCTGGAGCCGGGCGACGAGCCGGAAGTGGCGCCGGCGGCTCTGGGAGTCCTCCTTCGGGAAGCCGATGCGGACGATCCGCCCGTCCCCCTGGTCCTCGACCCCGACGACGGTCCCTCCATGGTCCTCGACCTTCGCGTCCGGGGTCTTCGCGCCCTGGACGTCCATCACGGAGAGCCGGGCGCCGATCCGCAGGCTCGCGGGCGTCCCCCGGGCGATCACGACGAGGTAGTCGCCGTCGACGCCGAGGACGATCCCGTCGCACTTCTCCCCGGTCGGCGCCACGAGACACACCGACGAGAGGAGGTGGGGGCCCGGTCCGGAGCGCTCGGTGAAGCCGAGCGCCTTCCGCAGGGCGCGGAGCCGCTCCGCCTCCGCCCGGGCGTCCTGACCGCGCCGCACGACCTCCCGCAGCCGGGGGACCGCCTTGCGATCGAATGCCTCCGCGCTCGCGACGGGGGAGGCGTCTCCGCGGGGATCGGAGGAGACGAGGGCGTGGAGCGTCGCGGCCTGCGCGGGATCTAGGTGGTGGTCGCGGATCGCGATGTCGAGGGGGCTCGGCACGCTCTCCGTCTTCCGTCGGGCCGCCCAGACACGGCGCGCGTGGACCGCCGCGAGGGCGATCCCGCCTCCGAGCAAGAGGAAGAGGTAGTTGGACCACATCGAACGAGCGCAGCCCAGACCCGGCTCGCTCCCTATCGGCCACCCGGGGAAAGGACTTTTGCCCGGCCCGGGGAGCGCCTCCGGTGGATCAGCGGGGAGGCCGCCTCACATCCCCGGTCATCGGGACGAACCGGACGGGCCCGAGCGAGCGCCGCTCGACCCCGGTCCCGGTCCGCGTGAAGACGACCAGCTCGGTCGGGTCGCCCTCGAGGGGGATCACGAGCCTCCCCCCCTCCCGGAGCTGCTCCAGGAGCGCGGGCGGCACGCGCGGCGCGCCGGCCGTCACGATCACCCCGTCGAAGGGGGCCTCCTCCGGCCAGCCCCGGTAGCCGTCGCCGGCGCGTGTCTCGACGTTCCGGTAGCCGAGCGCGGCGAGACGCGCGCGGGCCTCGCGCGCGAGGCTCTCGACGATCTCGATCGTGAAGACCTTCCCGACGATCTCGGCGAGCACCGCCGCCTGGTAGCCCGAGCCGGTCCCGACCTCGAGGATGCGGTCGCCCGGCTTCGGCTCGAGCGCCTCCGTCATCCACGCGACGACGAAGGGCTGGGAGATGGTCTGCTCCTCCCCGATCGGCAGCGGGTGGTCGCCGTACGCCGCCGAGGCGAGATCCGGAGGGACGAACGCGTGGCGGGGCGTCCGCTCGAGGGCCCGCAGCACGGCGGGATCGCGCACCCCCCGGGCGCGGATCTGCTCGGCGACCATCTCGCGCCGCTCCTCCGCGCGTTCCCCGAAGGCTCCGGGGCCGGCCGGGGCGGCGGGCTCCGGGGCCACGGGAGCCGGAGCCGGACGGCAGGCGAGGGGCGCGATCCACGCGCCCGCCGCGAGGAGCCACGTCCGCGACATGCTTCGATCGCTGCGCCGGTCGCCCCTATCTATCGGAGGGGCACGGACGCCGCCAGCGCGCCGAAACCCTGCGCGCCGTCCGTCCGTCCCAAAGGGAGGTCCCCGTGGGCCGATGTTTGCCTAGGCTCAATACTTGCCTTAGGCTTCTCCGGGTTGTTCCCGCCCCTCGCGGCTGCCGTCCGAAGAGTTCCCCCCCCTTCAGAGGTGATTCCCCGATGCGACCTCTCCGTCTCGCGCTGATCCCCATCGCCGCCGCCGCGCTGGCCGGTGCGCTCCTCCTCGGCCGCCCCGGCACGGCCGTCCCCCCCGGACCCCCCGCCTCCGGGCCGGCCCACTCCCGGGCGATCGCCGTCAACCCGGCGGACCCGAACGAGATCTGGGTGGTCAACCAGGAGAACGACTCCGTCTCCGTCGTCAACGCGACGACGGGGCTGGTGGTCGACGCCAATCCCGCGGCCGGCTCGGTCTCGATCCCCGTCGGCGTCTGGCCGCGGAGGATCGCCTTCGTCCCGGACGGCTCGAAGGCCTACGTCACGAACTCGCGCGGCAACGTCCCGCGGGACCGCCACGCCCTGAACTTCACCGGCTCGGAGATCTACGGGACCCTCTCCGTCCTCGACCCGGCGACGAAGGTCGTGTCGGCGACGGTCGTCACCGGCCTCGGCGTCGAGCCCTACGCGGTGGCGGTCGCGCCGAACGGCAAGTGGGCGGCGATCACGAACCTCCGGTCCGCCTCCCTCTCCTTCCTCGACACGGCGACCGACCAGGTGATCCAGACCTTCGACTACCCGGCGAACCTCAACTTCCTGCCGCCGGGGACGCCGGTCTCGCAGCGCGACACGGACGGGGACGGGCAGGCCGACTTCCAGACCCCGGCGGGGGTCGCGATCTCCGCCGACTCGACGCGGATCTACGTCTCCCACTTCAAGTCCCCGTTCGTCTCCGTCCTCTCCGCCTCCCTCTCCCCCCTCGGCGACCTCCAGGGGGTCTCCTTCGTCAAGGGGATCGACCTCGACAAGTACGTCGCCTCCGACGTCTTCGGGAACCCGATCAACGTCTCGGTCTTGAAGTCGCAGGGCTCCCCCCGCTTCCTCGAGGACCTGACGATCTCCCCGGACGGGACGCGGCTGTGGGTCTCCCACGTGCTGCACAACTTCAACCACGACGTCACCGACGCCGCCCTCGAGCCGGCCTTCGCCAACCGGATCTACCCGGCGGTGTCCGTCGTCGACCTCACGACGGAGACCTTCCAGTGGAGCGATCCGGGGCAGACGGACGCCTCGGCCCGGATCGAGTTCGAGCTCTCCCAGACCCAGCCCCCCCTCCTCCCGGCCGACGTCATCCCCTTCGGGGTGGGACTGCCGGGGGCGGGCGGCTTCACGCCCGTCCTCTCGAGCACGGGGAGCCCGGTCCTCGGCTCTTCGATCCAGGTCACGGTCTCGAAGGGCTTCGCGCCCTCCCCCGTCCTCCTCGTGATCGGCCTCACCGAGAGCCCGATCCCGGCCTTCGGGGGGACGATCTACACGCCGCCGGCCTTCATTCTCGCCGTCCCCCTCCTCGGCCCCTCGGGGGTCCCGGGGGCGGGGAGCCGCACCTGGACCTTCGGCGTCCCGAACGACTCGAGCCTCCCCCAGGGGGTCGTCTTCGCGCAGGCGGCCATCTTCGACCCGAACGCCATCGCCGGCTTCGCCCTCTCGAATGCGATCAAGGTGGTCGTCGGGAACCCCGCCGACGCGATCCCCCCCTCGCGCTTCGGCCACCGGGCGGCCCAGCCGAACCGCGTCGAGTTCTCCGGCGACGGCAGCCGCGCCTACGTCCTCGACCGCGCGGGCGAGCAGGTGATGACCTTCGACACGACGGGCGCCGCCCCGCGCTACCTCTCCGTCTTCCCGCGGCGGGACGTCGCGGCGAACCGGACCCCCTTCGATCCGGCGCGGGGGATCGGGGACACGCCGAGCGGGATCGTCGTCCTCGACGACCCGACGACGGCGGACAACGACGGCGTCGTCTACGTGATGAACGAGACCTCCCGGGACGTCTCCCTCCTGCGCGCGAACCACGACGGGGCCGTGATCGTCAAGGCGATCGCGACGAACCCCTCGGTCGTCCAGACCGACCTCCTCACGTCCGACCAGAAGACGGGGCGCGAGATCTTCGCCGACGCGAGCCGGGACGTGACCGCGGCGAACTTCAACAACTCGTGCGAGGCGTGCCACTTCGAGGGGAACGACGACGCGACCGCCTGGCGCCGCCCGGTCGGGCCCCGCTCGACCCCCCCGATGTTCGGCGGGATCTTCGCGACGGGGACGCTCGCCTGGAAGGCGATCCGCAAGAACCTCGGCGAGTTCTTCCACGTGGCCGGGGTCGGGGAGAACGGCGGGACGGCCGCCCTCACGCCCTCCGAGGACGAGGCGCTCGTCCAGTGGGCCGCGACGGTTCCGATCCCTCTCAACCCCAACCGCGTGAACGGCGCCCTCACCCCCCTCGCCCTGATCGGGCGGGACCTCTACTTCGGGGAGAACTCGACCGGGTTCAACCCCAACCTCCGAAACGCGGCGTGCGCGAACTGCCACCCGAAGGTCGACCTCAACCCGCCGAACACGGAGCCCTTCGCGTTCACGATCGACCGGGTGGTGATCGTCGATCCGGGCCAGGACCAGGCCCACCAGCCGCTGTGCGACGTCATGGGGGAGAATCTCCTCGGACAGGCCTTCGCGAACGTCAACTCCGGGGTGAACCTCGACCTCAACGGCGACGGCGTCCCCGACCCCGATCGGAACTTCGACGGGATCATCGACATCGAGTCGTACATCCCCCTCGACCGGGACCTGGACGCGCCCTTCACGATCCCCGGCTGCACGACGAGCGACCCGTCCGATCCCAACTTCCCGCTCCGCACCTACTCCCGCGGGGCGAAGTTCTTCATGGTCCCGACGAAGCTCGGCGTCTTCGCGACCGGCCCCTACTTCCACGACCACGGCCACATGACCCTGCGCGCCGTCGTCGACCCCGGGAGCCAGGCCTTCCCCTACACGGGCAAGTCCCGCAACACCCAGCACGACATCCGGGGGACCGACGTCCAGGTGAACCTGCAGACCCTCAGCAACGGCTCGAGCTTCGACTTCGACATCGACGCGATCCTCGCCTTCATCGAGTCGCTCTGATCCATCCCTCCTCCCGGGGCGGCCCCCCGTCCCGGCGGGAGTCCCCACTCGGACGGGGGCGGCCCACGCGGCCGCCCCCGTCCTTTGCTAGGCGGAGGGCGGCCGGTCGAGAACCTCGACGCGCCCGTCGGCGCGACCGACGACGAGGCGGCGGGCGAGGCCCACGAAGATCCCCGACTCCACGACGCCGGGGATGCGGTCGATCGCCGCCTCGAGGGCGGGGGGATCGTCGATCCGGCCGAAGGCGCAGTCGAGGATCCGGTGCCCCTCGTCGGTCACGAACTCGGCCCCGGCGGGATCCCGGCGCAGGGCCGCGCGGCACCCGAGGGCCTCGAGGGCCCTCGCGACGGGGCGCGCGGCGAAGGGGACGACCTCGACCGGGAGGGGGAACCTCCCGAGGCGCGGGACGAGCTTCTCCTCGCCGACGACGATCGTCGTGCTCCGGCTCGCCGCGGCGACGATCTTCTCCCGGAGGAGCGCGCCCCCTCCCCCCTTGATCAGGTTCCAGCGCGAGTCGACCTCGTCGGCCCCGTCGATCGTCAGGTCGAGGGCGGCAACCTCGTCGAAGGTGACGAGGGGGATCCCGAGCGCCCGGGCGGCCTCCTCCGTGCGGCGCGAGGTCGGCAGCCCCCGGACGCGCAGCCCTTCCCTCCGGATGCGCTCGGCGAGGCGCTCGAGGAGGAAGGCGACGGTGCTCCCCGTCCCGAGGCCGATCGCCATCCCGTCCTCGACGAGATCGGCCGCGCGCGCGCCCGCCGCCTGCTTGGGGTTCGCCATCGCCCGAGGAGGGGATTCTTCCGGAGGAGGCTCCCCCGGCCAAGGGGACGTCCCGGGTCCCCTTCCCGCTCCCCCGGGGAGGCGCTATAAGGGGGAGGTCTTGTTGAAACTCATTCTCAACAAGACGGTCGAGACCCTCCCCCCTCCCCATGTTCGAAGCGTTCGTGATCGCGCTGCGCGAGGGAGCGGAGGCGGCCCTCGTCGTCGGCCTCCTCCTCGCCGCCCTCGCGCGGTCGGGGCGGACGTCCCTGAAGGGGGCCGTCTACGCGGGGCTCGCGGCGGCGGCGGCCGCCTCCCTCCTCCTCGCGCTCCTCCTCTCCCGGCTCGGCGTCGACCCCGAGAACGAGGCGCTCGAGGGCCTCCTGCTCCTCGCGTCGGCGATCCTCGTCGGGAGCCTCGTCCTCTGGATGGTGCGGCACGGACGGCGTCTGAAGGGGGAGATCGAGCGGAGGGTGGAGGCGCTCGCCCCCGTCCAGGCGGGGAGGGGGGCGCGCCTCGGGATCTTCCTCCTCTCCTTCCTCCTCGTCGGCCGGGAGGGGGTCGAGCTCGTCCTCTTCCTCGGGGCCGCGGCGGTGCGCGCCGACGGCGCGCCCGCGCTCCTCGGGGGCCTCTCGGGCCTCGCCCTCGCGGTGGGGCTCGGGATCGCGTTCGTCCGGGGAAGTCTCCGCGTCGACCTGCGGCGCTTCTTCCGCGTCACGACGGCGATGCTCCTCGTCTTCGCCGTCGAGCTCCTCGCGCTCGCCTTCCACGAGTTCGTCGAGGCGGGGTGGATCCGGCCGCGGGACCCGGGCGCCTACATGCGGTTCGTCGGTCCCCTCGTCCGCAACCGCGCCCTCTTCCTCGCGGCGATGATCCTCCTCCCCTTCGCGATCCTCCTCGCGGGGGCGCGTCCCGCCCCGGCGTCCGCTCCCGCCGAGGCGAACGCGGCGGAGGCCCGCAAGCTCCGCGCGCAGGCGCGCCTCGAGCGCTTCTGGCGGCGCGGGTTCGCCGGGCTCGCGCTCCTCGCCCTGGGCACCCTCGGGGTCCACGCGGCGGCCTCCTCGCGGGGGCTCGAGCTCACGCCTCCGGTCCTCGTCGCCGCCCGCGACGGGGAGGTGCGCGTCCCCCTCGCCGGCCTCGAGGAGAGGAGGCTCCACAGATTCGGCCTCGCCCTCGGGGACCGGACCGTCCGCTTCCTCCTCTGGAAGTCGGGGGAGGAGGCGCGGGTGGCGCTCGACGCCTGCCGCCTGTGCCGCGACGAGGGGTACGTCCAGCGCGGGGAGCACCTCGTCTGCAGGAACTGCGCGGCGGAGATCTACCCTCCGACGCTCGGGATGGAGGGGGGATGCAACCCCCTCCCCCTCCGGTTCCGCGTGGAGGAGGGGGAGGCGAGGGTCCGGATCGAGGACCTCGAGGCGGGGAAGGAGTGGTTCGCCCCCTCCGGCTCCGCGGAGCCGGAGCTCGAGTGCTCCATCTGCGGCATGCGCTTCCGGCCGGAGGAATCCGGGGGGGCGTTCGAGCGCGACGGCCGCGTCGTCCGCGTCTGCTGGATGGAGGCGTGCAAGGCGCGCGCGGCCGCCGGCCGGTGAGCGATGTTCGCCCGGCTCCTCCTGCGATCCCTCCTCCGCCGGCCGCGGCGCAGGCTCGCCGAGCTCTCGGCCGTCGCGCTCGGGACCGGCGCGGCGAGCGCGCTCCTCGCGGTCTTCCTCTCGATCGGCGACCGGGTCGCCGAGGAGTTCCGGCGCTACGGCGCGAACCTCCTCGT